>NZ_JBIEIS010000109.1:0-4031 GCF_043496855.1 Nonomuraea sp. JJY05 | reverse complement strand
GCAACCTGCAGCTGCTCTACCAGGGACGCAGCCCCAACTCCGGCGGCGACTACGGCCTCCTGCCCTACCGGCCGGGTCTGCTGACACTGCAGCGCTGACGGCATGACACGGCTCCGGCTCGGATGTGCCTGACGTTCACACGCCCTGTCGGGTGAGCGCCATCGCGGCACGCGATCAGGGCGGGATCGAGCCGACGTGGCGGGCTCGGTGCAAGGCCGGGCCTGCCCGGGTCATGCCGAGAAGGGATCAACCCGTTCACCCGGCGCAATAACCGGGGCCTGGACGCGTGACGTCAGCCACGGCGAGCGGCGACTACGGCCCCTGCCCCGGCGCATGGACCTTCTGACGCAGACCGACTCCCCCTGCTGATCACCCTGTGGACCGGGTCCTGGACACGGCATCTGGAAGTGCCCCCCGTGTCCAGGATCCACGACCAACCCCCGTCACACACCGCCCGAGGGAGACGAACAGGTGAGACCCGCCCTGCGCACGGTCCTGTGTACCGTGGGCCTGCTTCTTACGACCGTGCTGTTCCCGTCGGCGGCCAGGGCCGACAACCCGATCGTGCAGACCATCTACACGGCCGACCCCGCACCGCTCGTCCACAACGGCCGCGTCTACGTCTACACCGGCCACGACGAGGACGGCTCCACGTACTTCACCATGCGGGACTGGCACGTCTACTCCTCCTCGGACATGGCCAACTGGACCGACCACGGCTCGCCCATGAGCCTGGCCACCTTCGCCTGGGCCGACGCCAACGCCTGGGCCGGCCACGTCACTCCCCGCAACGGCCGCTTCTACTGGTACGTGCCGGTCCGCGACCGCGCCACCGGTTCGATGGCCATCGGCGTCGCGGTCGCCGACAGCCCGACCGGGCCCTTCCGGGACGCCATCGGACGCCCACTGGTCAACAACGGCGAGATCGACCCCAACGTCTTCATCGACGACAACGGCCAGGCCTACCTGTACTGGGGCAATCCTCGCCTCTGGTACGTCCGGCTGAACACCGACATGATCTCCTACTCCGGTAGCCCGACCCAGATCCCCCTCACCACCGCCGGCTACGGCACTCGCACCGGCAACGCCAGCCGCCCGACCCTCTACGAGGAAGCCCCCTGGGTCTTCAAGCGCAACGGCCTGTACTACAACGTGTTCGCCGCCGAATGCTGCTCGGAGTTCATCGCCTACTCGACGGCCCCCAGCGCCACCGGGCCGTGGACGTACCGAGGGACGATCATGCCCCGGCAGGGAGGCAGCTTCACCAACCACGCCGGGATCGTCGACTTCAACGGCGGGTCCTACTTCTTCTACCACAACGGCGCCCTCCCCGGCGGAGGCGGGTTCACCAGGTCAGTGGCTGTGGAGAAGTTCACCTACAACGCCGACGGCACCATTCCCACCATCAACATGACCACCGCCGGACCGCCCCAGGCCGGCACGCTCAATCCGTTCGTCCGCCAGGAGGCCGAGACCATCGCCTGGGCATCCGGAGTCGAGACCGAAGCCTCCGGCGAAGGCGGCATGAACGTGGGCTTCATCGAGAACGGCGACTACATCAAGGTCAAAGGTGTCGCCTTCGGCAACGGAGCCTCCTCCTTCACCGCCCGCGTCGCCTCGGGCACCAGCGGCGGCCGGATCGAGTTGCGGCTCGGCGGCGCCACCGGCACCCTCGTGGGCACCTGCACCGTCACCGGCACCGGCGGCTGGCAGAACTGGACCTCGGTCACCTGCCCGGTGTCGGGCGCGACCGGCACCCGAGACCTCTACCTCCGCTTCGCGGGCGGCAGCGGCAACCTGCTCAACCTCAACTGGTGGCAGTTCACGCCGAGCGGCACCGGGGGCGGGAACCTGCTGACGAACGGCACCATGGAGGACGGCACCACGGGCTGGACCGCCTCCGGCGGCACTCTGTCCTCCGCCACCGACGTCGCCCACTCTGGCAGCCGGTCCTTGCTCAACTCCGGGCGTACCGCGGCCTGGAACGGCCCCAACCAGAACGTGACCGCACAGCTCGCCAACGGCAAGAGCTTCACCACGAGCGTCTGGGTGCGAGCGCAGAGCGGAACCCCCAGCGCGAAGGCGACGCTGGCGGTCACGGCGAACGGCACCACCGACTATCACCAGCTCACCCCGGCGCAAACGGCTGGCACCAACGGCTGGACCCAGCTCACCGGCACCACCACCGTCTCTTGGACCGGAACGCTTACCAACGCCTCCTTCTACGTCGAGACAGCCGCCGGCACCGACGGCCTCTACGTGGACGACGCCTCCTTCCAGTGACCCGACGGAAGGGAGCTGCGCCATGCGTCCCCACCGGACAGGCCGCGATCGTCAACGCCTGGTCCATCGCGGGCCACGGCGGTACTGCCGAACCGCGCTCTGTATCCGTCCGCGCACCTGACTCAGTATCGACCGTGTCCTCGGCGAGACCGAGATCAGCGGCAAGGAGAACTTATGAAACTCAGGTCGGCAACCGTGGCCGGCATCGGCTCCTGCCTGGCCCTCTCCCTCCTCTCGGCCTGCGGTGGCGGCTCCGGCACCGCGACCGCCACCGGCGGCGGCTCTCCCGTGGTGGGCGTCGACTACCCGCGCTCCGACACCGACTTCTGGAATTCCTACATCAAGTACACCCCCGAGTACGGCAAGAAGCTCGGCCTGGACATCAAGACCACCAACTCCCAGAACGACGTCGCCAAGCTGACCGCCAACGTGCAGACGTTCATGAGTCAGGGCGTGAAGGGCGTCGCGATGGCACCTCAGGACACCGCCGCCATCGCCCCCACCCTCCAGCAACTCGCCGCGAAGAAGATCCCCGTTGTCACCGTCGACACCCGACCCGACACCGGTGACGTCTACATGGTCGTACGGGCCGACAACCGCGCGTACGGCGAGAAGGCCTGCCAGTTCCTCGGCACCAAGCTCGGCGGCCAAGGCAAGGTCGTCATGCTGCAGGGCGACCTCGCCTCGATCAACGGCCGCGACCGTACCGAGGCCTTCAACGAATGCATAAAGAAGAACTACCCCGGTATCAAGGTCTTCGGAGAGGCCACGAACTGGGACGGCGCGATCGCCGCGCAGAAGCTGCAGACGGACCTGGTCGCCAACCCTGACATCAAGGGCGTCTACATGCAGTCGAGCTTCGCGCTCGCCGGGACACTGCAGGTGCTGCAACAGCGGGGGCTGCTGGTCAAGCCGGACGACCCCAAGCACGTCTTCGTCGTCTCCAACGACGGCATCCCGGAGGAGCTCAAGGACATCGCCGAGGGCAAGATCGACGCGACCGTCTCGCAGCCGGCCGACCTCTACGCCGAGTACGCCCTGTCCTACCTCAAGGCCGCGATCGACGGCAAGACGTTCCAGCCGGGCCCGACCGACCACGACAGCAGCATCATCCAGGTCCGTCCGGGCGTGCTGGAGGACCAGCTCTCGGCACCGCTCGTCACCGCCGACGGCGGAACCTACGGCGGCGTCAAGAGCCTGAAGAGCAACGACCGGTCCCTGTGGGCCAACAACCTCGGCTGAGCGAAGCCGACGAGAAGAAGACGATTCATATGGGCGATCGGGAGCCGACGACGAGCTCCGGTCCGGCCCAGGGCGGCGGGTGCGCCCCGGCGGCGTCACCCGTCGCCGAGGCTGCGGGGATCATCAAGCGGTTCGGTTCGATGGTAGCGCTCGACGGCGCACGGATCACGATCATGCCGGGCGAGACCCACGCGCTCGTGGGACGCAACGGAGCCGGTAAGTCGACTCTGGTGTCGATCCTGACCGGTCTGCAGGCGCCGGATGAGGGGACGCTGACCTTCGGGGGCAGCCCGCCCCACGACTCGCCGACCGCGACGCCTGGCGGCGGCAGGTGGCCTGTGTCTACCAGAAATCGACGATCATCCCCGAGCTGACAGTGGCCGAGCTTGTTCTTAAACCAAATTCTTGGGCGTATGCCCTGATCAGAGGCTTATAGCATCTATCCGCATATAGCGGACTGTGTCTTTACAGTTACGGCGTGTCGCCGTGACATGTTGCGGCCACCG
>NZ_JBIEIS010000108.1:0-4776 GCF_043496855.1 Nonomuraea sp. JJY05 | reverse complement strand
ATGAACGTCAGGCTGCTCAGATCGACGCAGAAGCCGGCGCCGCCGCTCGCCATCGAGGCCAGCGCCCGCCTCAGGGCGGGCAGAGTGGCGCGGTCGAGCTCACCCTCGATCCGCAGGCCCGCGAGATCGACGAGCGGCGTGATGCGCAGGAGCTGGTCGGCTACCGTGCCAGGCGTCAGCGCGTCAGGTGTGAGAGCGCCGACCGTGTCCCCAGTGTTCATGCTGGCTCCTGTGGGCGGGGTGTGCGGGACAAGGTGGCGAAGGGAGGTTGAGGCGGTCATGAGCACGTTGCGCGCCGGGGTTGGCGTGCGCGGAGCAGTCAGGTGCGATGACCTGATCGTCCAGCGGGTTCGACCAGGCGGAAAGCGGCAATCTGCGCCAGGCTTATCAGCAGCCGTGCTCACCGGCCTGACGCTGTCCGGGGCGATCAGACGGTTCTGACGCCTGCACCGCTCGTGGCGTGTCGTGGGAAGGGGCCGCTCTCCTGTTGACCGCGGCCGGCACCTGGCGCAGAGCCCGGCCTATGGTGGGCGCGACGGGATCGGACAACACTCGGAGCTCAAGGACGGCACGGTGAACGGCGTTGAATGATCGACCTCCGCGGTGGCCGGATCCGAACGATGACATGGATCAGGCCCTGGCCGACGTCTTGAAGGCGATCGGCGCAGCCTTGCGCGCACGCGCCTTTCAGAACGCGACGAGCATGGCCTGCCGCGGTGACCGGCAGCGGCTCGCTGTCTGTCTGGAGGCGATGACGCATGGTCAGCTTGTTGAGGTGGCCGCCGCGGCCCGGTTGCTCAGCGCCGCGGCCGACCAGGCGCTCGCCCGGAGGGACTCGTAACGGTTGTGCAGTCCCCACCACAGCGCGTGATCAGGACGCGAAGTCGCCGCGGGCGGGCTGCCGGGTCTGTCCGCCCTCGTTGTCCCAACCGGCCAGGCTCAGGTCCTGCTCGGTGGTGGCGTCGGCGGAGCTGTTCCGGTCTGCGGCGGTGAGGATGTCGCCGGGACGGGTACGGCCACGGCATCGGGTGGCCATGCCGAGCGCCTTGTCAGCGGCGGCGGGTGTGGTGCCGGGCGGGATGACGAGCAGGTTGAGGTGCTCGATCCCCGGGATGATCAGGTTGACCACATGGGGGTCGATGGTGCGGAACCAGCCCACTTTCACGTGACGGCCGGGGGCGGCGATGCGGTGCGGGATGTTGTCCCAGGTGTCGATGTGCAGGCCCACGCGCAGGACCCGTCGGTCCAGCCGCTGGTCGATGGCGGCGATCAGGGCGGGCAGTTCCGCGCCGGCGTCGTAGGTGGCGGGCCACCATGCCCCGTCCACCGCGCCCTGGCGTGTGAGGGTGGGGTCCAGGCTGAGCCGCACCTTCTCAGGGTCGGTCATGGGAAGGCTCGCGGAGTCGTGCGGCCAGGCGTGCCGGGGCAGGCCAGCGTACGTCGTGGGCCCAGCCGAGCCTTTCCAGCAGGCGGATCAGCCGGGCGGAGATGTCGATCTGGCCGGGCAGCACGCCGTGGCGGGCGCAGGTGGGGTCGGCGTGGTGGCCGTTGTGCCAGCTCTCGCCGAACGACAGGATCGCCAGCGGCCAGAAGTTCGCGGCCCGGTCCCCGGAGCGGGTTTTCAGCGGCCGCTCGCCGAAGACGTGGCAGATGGAGTTGATCGACCAGGTGACGTGGTGCAGCATCGCGATCCGGACCAGGGCGCCCCAGAAGAACGCGGTCAGCGCGCCGTGCCAGGTGCTGGTGGCCAGCAGGCCGATGGCGGGCGGCAGCAGCAGCGAGGCCGCGGCCAGCGGCCCGAACAGCCGGTCCACTCGGCCGATGTCAGTGTCGGCGAGCAGGTCCTTGGCGAAGCGCCGCCGGTTGGTGAGGTCGCGACCGAACATCCAGCCGACATGCGCGAACAGCAGCCCCTTGGCCAGGCCGCGTACGCTGTGCCCGTAGCGCCAGGGCGAGTGCGGGTCGCCGTCGCGGTCGGCGAAGGCGTGGTGGCGCCGGTGGTCGGCCACCCACTGGATGACCGAGCCCTGCACGGCCAGGGACCCGGCCACGGCCAGGCCGGACCGCAGCCACCGGCCCGCCTTGAACGCGCCGTGGGTGAGATAGCGGTGAAAGCCCACCGTGACGCCGAGCCCGGTCAGGACGTAGCCGCCGAGCGCGATCGCCACGTCGGCCCAGCTCAGCCCCCACCCCCAGGCCACCGGCACGGCAGCGGCCAGCGCCGCGAACGGCACCAGCACGAACACCCACAAAGCGACCACCGCCGCGACCGGCTTACGCCCGTCGATGATCGGCGCCGCGCCGCCCCACTCCCGATCGACGAAGCCTGTACCCCTCGAAGCCATGCCAGTTTCCCCCCGTCGCACGTCCAGCGCCCTATCGAGCCCCTTGGAACCAGCGCGCCTGCCCACGCACACACAGGCCTGGTCACCGCGCACCTCCGCGCTCGGCGACCGCGCCCCACGGCGCCTCCGAAACGCACCTCCCCGCGTCTCGGGAACCTCCTCAGCCGGCGCGACAGGCGATCCAGGCGACCGCCGGACCGGCAATCTGGGTGCGCCCGCACATCTCCGGCAGAGAATGGGGGTGCGGAGCGCTGCGCAGGCGCCGTCACGGTGCCTTCGCCGGGTGGTCATCTCCGCCTCTCGGGGAGCCTCGACAGGTTCAGCACGCCGGTCTCGGCGAGCCGGCCGACCAGCAAGCCGACCGCGCCGAGCACGAGCACGAACACGACCAGCCCGCCGAACGCTCCGACGAGCCCGAGAACCATGCCGACAGCCATGCCGATCGGCGGCAGCCACTGGTTGTTCCAGCGATCGCCCACACCTCGTCCGCGTCACCGCCGACGCCTCCGCCGGTGATGCCGCCCGCGGTGCCCGTCCCCGCGCCGGGCCTCGGCTCCAGGCCCGTGTCCGTCATTGGACCCGCGGCTCCTGCTCGGCTTCTTTCCTGAGGCCGGTGTGGCCGCTCTCGGTCTCCCGGTCGCGGTCCTGTTCAAGCAGGTGGATGTCGTTGACCCTGATGTTGACCTCGGTCACCTCGAACCCGCACATCCGCTCGATCGCATTGATGACGTTCTTCCGCACCGCCCCCGCCAGATCGGGGATCGCCGTCCCGTACTCGACCATCAGGTCGAGGTCGACGGCGGCCTGCCGCTCGCCTACCTCTACCGACACACCCTGCGAGACGTTTTCCTCGACGCCAACCATGCCGCGCATGCTCCCGAACGCCCGCGCCGCGCCTCCGCCCATGGCGTAGACACCGGACACCTCCCGAGCGGCCAGCCCAGCGATCTTGGCGACGACACCGTCGTCGATGCTGGTGGTGCCCCTGTCAGTGACCAGCCCGGTCGCCGGGCCGCCCTCGTGTGTTCTGGCCCTCGGTACGGTCGCGGCCTGACCGGCTACGCCGGCCCGATTGGACATTGTGTCCGCCATGACCTGTCACCCCCTGTTTGTCCTCTCAAATAGACATAAATAACCGCAGGGACATGACTGATGCCCAACCAAACGGATTTTGGGGGACTTATCGACAACTCCTGACGCATTGGCTTGGGAAGTAATGCCGGCGAGTTGGAGCTTGGGCCGGCGTTTCTAGAGTCGTCGGGAAGTTGGGACACGGAGATCCGGTAGAACGGGTGATCTTCCACAACCATCCTTCGCATCTGCTGGATCTCCGTTGAGTGCCGAACCTGCCAGGTCTGCCGTGGCCTGTGCCATTGCGTTGGTCAATCGTCGGGGCTACCGGCGCTCCGCTGAGGACTCGGCGGGGATCGGGCGTTGCGGGGAATCCGGTTGTGCAGGCACAGGTGCGGGCTGCCTGCCCGAGGCACTGCCTGCCTGGGGATCGCTACCGCGGTGCCTGGCTCGGTCGCGCTCAAGGCCCGGACTCGCTGTCGGCACCGCCCTCCCGGCTATCCCGCCATCTACGGGGCCCATTCATCGGGACCTGCTGCACCGGGCGATCGCGGCTCGTGATGGGGCTTGCTGTGATTGCCCGTTTCCGCCGGCAGGCCGAGCGGGTCTACTGAAGGGGATCAGCCGGCACACCTCGTGCCGGCTGCCGCCTGAGGAGGGTCGTCATGACTCTGCGCTGATCCTCTTCGAGCCCCGGTGGGGCGGGGTCGTCCCGCCCGGGATACCGCCGCACACCCGCGATGAGCCCGTGCGGCTCGTCGTTGCCCTGATCGCCTGCGGCACTCTCCGCGCAATTGACGAAGGTGGAGGTAAAACCGATGCGCATCGCATCGATAGTGCTGATCCTGTGGCTGATCGCCGGCGCTGTCGCCGCGGGCCAGCGCGGCTACTACACAGGACCGGTGGAGAACTGCAATCAGGTGGCCACCATCGCGGTGACGATCGTGGCGGGCCCGCTCAACTACTTCGGCATGAACCCGAAGATCGCCTGCCAGACGCCCCGGCCCAGCAAGTAGCGGCAGGGCTGTCGAAGCCGCGCGAGGGTCTACAGTGCAGGAAGACGGACCGTATCGGCGCCGCCCGGGAAGGGGTGCCGGACATGGAGTTACGGCAGTTGCGCTATTTCGTGACGCTGGCCGAGGAGTTGCATTTCGGCCGGGCGGCAGCCCGCGAGCACATCGTGCAGTCCGCGCTGAGCCAGCAGATCCAGCGGCTGGAGCGCGAGGTGGGGGTGCGGCTGCTGGATCGCAGCACCCACCACGTCGATCTGACCCCGGCCGGGGCCGCCTTCCTCATCGAGGCGCGCCAGATCCTCGACCACGTGAGCCGGGCCACGCACGCCGCGCGCAACGCTGTGGCG
>NZ_JBIEIS010000107.1:0-4883 GCF_043496855.1 Nonomuraea sp. JJY05 | reverse complement strand
GACGGCCGCACCGTCCTGCTCATCACCCACCGCCTGGCCAGCGTCCGCTACGCCGACCGCATCTACGTCCTCGACCACGGCCGGATCACCGAACAGGGCGACCACCACACCCTGATGTCACTCGACGGCCTCTACGCCGACCTCTACACCCTGCAGGCCGCCGCCTACCGCTGACCCTCTTTCACGAGTCACTTGCACAATGTTCAAGTCGCCCCTACCGTCGGACTTGAACATTGTGCAAGTCGTCGTCCCGGGAGGGTCCCATGCCGGTTTCCGTCGTCATCGCGTCCACGCTGCAGTACGCGCTCGCGGTGCTGTTCCTCGTCCTGCCCTTCATCGTCCACACCCACGGGGAGCGGGCTCAGCGCGCGGCCGAGGCGGTCGTCACGCGGCAGGGCCTGTCCGGCGGCGTGCTCGCCCGGCACGGGGTCAAGTTCGCCGAGAGCGTCGTGGAGCTGCTGTTCCCGCTCGCCATCTCCGCCGCCCTGGCGACCCTGGCCTCACTCGGCCTCGCGGGGAGCGGCGTGGGCCGGATCCTGTCGTGGATCGCCGCCGCGCTCCTCCTGACCGCGGGCGCGTTCGTCACCGGCAGCCAGATCTTCGCGGGCCGCTACGTCGAGGCGGCCTTCAAGAAGTCCAAGGAGCCTGGCGTGCGGGAGCTCGACGGGAGAGCCGTGGTGCGCGCGGCGCAGGAGGCGTTCCCCGCGATCCTGCGTCCGCTGATCGTGACCCGGTTCGTACTGACGACCGTGGGCTCGCTGGCCGTCATCGTCCTGCTGGCGACTCCGGCCGCGAGCGCGTACTTCCAGTAGCCAGCCGCGCCTGCAGTCCGTCGAGGATCGTACGCAGCCCGAACTCGAACGAGTCCTCGTCCGGCAGGGAACGGGCGGCCTCCACCGACGGCGTGGCGCGGGCCTGCAACCGGGGGAACCGCGCGGCGATCTCGCCGATGCGCGCGATGGTGTCGCGCAACTGCTGCTCCTCGTCCGCCCCCGCCCTGCGGAGCCGGGCCCGCCACGCCAGCTCGGCCGCCTCGCCCTGCGCGGCGCCGATGACGAACATGAGCACGGTCGCCGCCGCCTGGTCCGCGTCCGGCCCGCTGAACCCGGCGGCCTCGTAGACGGCCAGGCAGCAGTCGTCGTAACGGGCCTTGTTGGGGCCGTGGATGAGGTGGGTGCTCATGGCCGGGAGCATCCAGAAGTGACGGCCCAGCATGCCGTGCGCGCCGGCGGCCAGCGCCGCCGCGGCCGCCCGCCAGCCGACCTCGGCGGGGTCGGGCAGCTGGATCTCGTCCCACACGTGGTCGGCGGCCAGCACGACCAGCTCGTCCTTGCTCTTGACATGCCAGTACATGGCCGTGGCCGCCGCACCCAGCTGGGTGCCCAGCCGCCGCATGTTCAGCCCGTCCACGCCCTCGGCGTCCAACACCGAGACGGCGGCCCGGACGATCTGATCCCGGGTCAGGGTGTCACGCGGCATACCCCCCAACCTACCGCCCCTACCCCCGCGATCACCTACCTGCGCGATCACCTACCTCCTCGGTCTCCCGCGCCCGTGGTCTCCTGCGCCCGCGATCACCCATCCCCGCGATCGCTCGCTCTCACGATCGCTCGCCAACAGCCGCCAGTCTCGCGCCCGCTTGCTCGGCGTCCGCGCATCGCCACGACGCCCGTCCCACCGCGACGCCCGTCCCACCGCGACGCCCGTCCCACCGCGACGCCGTCGGCGCTTACCGCTCCGGCGCCCTGGGGCTGGGCCGCTCGGTCGCGCTCGGCCTGATGTCGGCGCTCGCTCTCGGGACGCTCAAAGGCACCGAACCGCAGTCCTTCATCGCCGTGGGCGCCTCTGCGTCGCCTTCCTCCCCCTGGGCATATCGATGCTGCGCGGCGGCCCGCCGCCGGCCAGGCGCGCCATGTTCTGGATCGTCGTCCTCATCCTCGTGCACATCCTCATGACGGCCTACGGCCCAAGGGGATGAGTGTCAAAACGGGCTCCGGCCGAGTGAATATGCCGGCGATTGGATCGGCCGGGATTCAGGGCGGATCGCCGCATGGGGAAACCTCTTGTCGAATTTTCGCTCGCCTGCCCATCGGGAATTGCCGAGCCGGCGATTCAGGCGGTGGTGGAGAATGGCGCAGGCGCAAATCGGAAGCCCCAGGTCGCCGCAGGGTACCCGTAGTGTGATCAAGGCTTGACGGGGAGCGTTCGGACCGCTAAACGACAGACATGGCGAACGTCAAGGCGCGGCTCCGTGCCGCAGTCTCCAACGTGGATCTCGGCATCGTGCTGCTCGTCGCCGCTGCCGTCAGTGTGCTCGATCTGCTCGATGTGCTCAAAGACGGACAATCGGACCAGCTGATTCTGCCGGTGCTGGCCCTGCTCGCGTTCGTCTGGATCAGGGACAGGAACAGGCAGGCTCGAGTGGCCGAACAGCTTGATACCGTCGCGCGTACCACCGACGGAATGTGGCGATTGCTGGCCAGCGGCGATTCGGTCAAGTCGCTCAACGGGACGGCCATCACCCGACTCCTCGAGGAGGCGCGGGCAGGCAGCGATATGTGGTTGTTCAAAGGGGGCACGGGCACGTTCATCCGGGCGGTGACGCTGCCCGAATGCATTGAGCGGGCCAAGAAGAAGCGCAGCAAACTGCGTTTCCTGCTCGAATTACTCGACCCGACGGACGAGTCGCTGTGCGCGGAGTACACCCAGCTGCACCTCAGTCTCGCTGCCGACGGCGCCGAGGAGAAAGGGTGGACGTCTCTGGGCACGCGCAAGGACGTATATTCGACGATCCTCGCCGCCTGCTGGTACCGGCAGCGCAACAGTCAGCTGCTGGAGTTGCGGATCGGCCTGTCCCGGACGATCTCGCTGTTCCGCTGCGACCTCACCAAGCACAATCTGGTGATCACCCAGCGCGGTCCCGAGTTTCCCGGCCTCGCTATTCCGCAGGACAGCCCGCATTACAACCCGTGGTCCATCGAGCTGCACAACAGCCTCGACCAGACCAAACCGCTGGACGTGGCGAAGGCGCCCCGGTTGAGCGCCCGGCCCACCGTGGACGAGACGCGTCAGCTGTTCGAGCGCCTGGGCATTCCGCTCACCGAGGAGTTCAAGGACTCCGATGTGGCGGACATCGTCAAGGGCGCGCTCAACCGCACCGACCCGTATGAGGGGCGGGTGCCGGTCGCCGCATCGTCGGTCAACTGACCGCGCAGCCGGGCCGGCCGCTGCCATGCGTCCCGTTCGGGTCGAGAGGACCGGCTCCCGTATCACCCGGCCGCGGTGCGGTGCTGACGCCGCAGGGGAAGAAGGCGGTGGCCGAGTTGGCGGCCCTGGGTTGGCTGGCTTGGGTTGGCTGGCTTGGGTTGGCTGGCTTGGGTTGGCTGGCCTGGGTTGGCTGGCCTGGGTTGGCTGGCTTGGGTCGGGGGCCTGGGTCGGTGGACCCGAGCTGGTGGACCCGAGCTGGTGGGCCTGGGTCGGTGGACCCGAGCTGGTGGGCCTGGGTTGGTGGATCCGAGTTGGCGGGCCTGAGCCGGCTGACTTTGTCGGTGGTGGTGTCGCGATGCTGACTGGGCTTGGTGGTGTCGCGATGCTGACTGGGTGTGGTGGTTTCACGATGCACACCGGGGGTCGGCCGGTGTGGCGGGCTGGCGGGTCTGGGGTGGGGTGAGAGTGCGGCTTCCTCGGTGAGGGCGCGATCAGGGGAGGTGCACAGCTCAACAAGGGTCGCCGGCGTCGACGGGGCCGAGTGATTCGCGGGTCGTGTCGCCCAGGGCGGCGAGGACGGCCTCTTCCACGGTGGCGTGCACGTGCAGGACGGTGTGCGCCCACGTGAGTTCCATGATCCGGGCCAGTTTCGGATCGGGGGCGGCCAGGTGCAGGCTGCCGCCGTGCTGGCGGGCGAAGGCGTGGGTGTTGAGCAGGACGCGAAGGCCCGCGCTGCCCAGGAAGTGTGCCTCGCTGAGGTCGATCACCACGTGCTCGCCGGGCTGCCGCCTGCTGCCACGGATATGTCGATCGAGCTGCCCGGCGGTCGCGACGTCGACCTCGCCGGCCACTGAGATCACGCTCACGCCCGGCAATCTCTGAATGGCGAACGTCAGATCCGGCATGCGGTGCCCACCGATCGGAGTCCGGAGACGATGCACTGTTATGGCTTGCCCGTATCGCACCATATCCGGGCGCCCGCCTTTCGCCTAGACATCAGCACTTACTTCTTCACGGCCGGGGCCGCGCGCCCGGCATCCCTGAGGTGAGCAGGGGATTCATGGAACCCACACGATCCGTGCAAGACCGGCCCGGCACAGTGGAACGTACGGGACGAGTGATTGGCGGTCGGACATATTCAACGCCTGCGAACGGACGGAAATACGAATATCCGCGACGCCGCGAATTTCGGTGTCGCTCTCCCCGAGTTTGACCGTGCTCGCCATGATCACGGATGCGCTCGCGGGCCGTTATCGCGGTCTGCCGCAATCGTGGCGGAGGGCGGTTCAGGCGCGGGCCGGCTGGCGGTCGAAGGAGGCGGTGCGGCCGCTGGGCGCGCCCGGCCATGCGGTGGTGCCGGACAGCGTCGTGCCGCGCGCCCCCGTCGGTGACGTCCCCGTACAGGAGCAGATCGATCGCCTGCATGACATGTCGCCGGAGCTCCTGCTCAAAGACCTGGAGCAGGCGTTCGGGCCGCTGCCCGCGCACTGGCGGGCCGCCGCCGAGCGGCCCGACCGCTGGCTGCGCGGGTACGCGGGCGCGCTCGCCGACGTGTGGGCCGTCGCCGAGCCGCTGTGGAGCAGGGCGCGCCCGCTCCTCGACAGGGAGGTCGCGCGGGTGGGCGTCGCGAGCGTGCGCGGCGGCGCGGACGCGCTGCTCGGCTCGCTCGCCGGGCG
>NZ_JBIEIS010000106.1:0-5549 GCF_043496855.1 Nonomuraea sp. JJY05 | reverse complement strand
GCAACCTGCAGCTGCTCTACCAGGGACGCAGCCCCAACTCCGGCGGCGACTACGGCCTCCTGCCCTACCGGCCGGGTCTGCTGACACTGCAGCGCTGACGGCATGACACGGCTCCGGCTCGGAGCCGGCATGGCAGGGCCGCCTGCTCGCGCCCTTCGGTGAGACGGCTTGGAACACCGTTTCCGGGCGGCCCGGCGATCCGGGCCGCCCCTCCGTCAACGGCAGGAGCGGGCGGCCCACAGCACGACCACGACACCGGCCTGCCGTGCACGGGCACGGACACGGTCGCCGTCGCCTCGGCACTGCCGGCCTCCCCGGACTCCGTGACTAAACTGCCGCCATGACCACGGAGTCGTCTGCTCTCACCATCGCTCAGCTCGCCGAGCTGGCCGGAGTTTCCACCGCGACGGTCTCCAAGGTCGTGAACGGCCGTTCCGCGGTGTCGTCCGAAACCCGCGCCGCCGTGGAGGAGCTCATCCGCCGGCACGGCTACCGCCGCCAGCGCCGCCGCTCCATGCCGACGGCCCAGGTGGAGCTCGTCTTCCACGCTCTCGAGGGCGACTATCCCGTCGAGATCACCAAAGGCGTGGCGGAGGTCGCGCGTGAGCACGACCTCATGGTGGGGATATCGGACCTGCGCCGTGACCACACCGCCGGAGACGCCTGGCTGGAGGGCGTGCTGCGGCGCCGCCCGAGCGGTGTGATCGCGGTGTTCTCCGGCCTGACCGAGACCCAGCACGGACAACTCGCCCGCCGCGAGATCCCGCTGGTCCTGCTGGATCCGGCCGACACTCCCGCGCGGAACATTCCATCGGTCGGCGCCGGCAACTGGACCGGCGGGCTCACGGCCACCCGCCACCTTCTGGAGCTCGGACATCGCCGCATCGCCATCATCGCGGGGCCCGACTCCGCGCTGTCCAGCCGGGCCCGTCTCGACGGCTACCGCACCGCCCTCGACATGGCCGGCGTGCCTGTCGACCCGGAGCTGATCGGCCGGGGGGACTTCTTCATCGAGGGCGGCCTGGCCGAAGCGCACCGTCTGCTGCGCCTGCCCGACCGGCCAACGGCGATCTTCGCCACGAACGACGGCCAGGCCATCGGCGTCTACCACGCGGCCCATCAGCTCGGCCTGCGCATCCCGGACGATCTCAGCGTCATCGGCTTCGACGACATGCCGTCGGTGCGGTGGACCATCCCACCGCTGACCACCATCCGCCAGCCCCTCACCAAGATGGCCGCCGCGGCAACCTCGATGCTGCTGACCCTGGCCCATGGCGAGCAACTGCCGCAGAGCCGCGTCGAGCTGGCCACCGAACTCGTCGTACGCGAGAGCACCGGGCCTCCCGGCCTCCCGCCCGCCTGAGCCGAAGCGCGGCATACACGGGTCAACGGGCCGCGTTCATGATCCCGGACGCCGGCATCGCGATGCTCTCCTCCAGCGGTACCACCGCACGGACCCTTCGTGGTGCCGACCTGGCCGACGCTTCTGTCCGGCAATGACGCCCCCGCCGTCCGGACCCTGGAGCCGCCGCAGAAGGGCCGGCTCCAGGGTCCGGACGTCACAGGGCGTTCAGACGCGGGTCCACTTCTGGTTGTTCTGACCGTTGCAGGCCCAGATCTGCACCTTGGTGCCGTTGGCGGTGCCGGCGCCGCTGACGTCCAGGCACTTGTTCGCTCCGACGGCGGTGATGCTGCCATCGGCGTTGAACCGCCATTTCTGGTTGTTCCGCCCGTTGCAGTCCCAGACGATCAGGGCGGTGCCGTCCGCCGTCCCGCCGCCGTTCACGTCCAGGCACTTGTTGCCGTACACCCGCAGCTCGCCTGCGGCGGTCGACGTCCACTGCTGGCCGGGCTGCCCATTGCAGTCCCAGATCTGCACCTGTGTGCCGTTCGTCTGCGAGGCGCCGTTGAGGCACCGGTTCGATCCCACACCCCGCAGCGCGCTGGTGCTGCCCGGAGGCGAGCCGTCGCCCTGCCCGACGCCCTTGCCGTTGACGGTGAACGAGTCCACGTCGAACGAGTTCGCGGACGGCGACTTGAACACGACGTAGACATTGCGGCTGCCACCGGGATCGGTGACCTGCACCGCGGGCAGGGACACGTAGGTGTTCCATCCCCCGGTCGCCGGCACCGGGCTGGAGGCGATGAGGGCTCCCGTCGCCGAGTCGGCGTGCAACTCGATGGACGCCCCGGTGTTGGACGGTGCCGAGACCCGGAAGGACACCGTGTCGATCCCCGACAGGTTGACCGGCCCGAAGGAGATCCAGTCGTTGTTGGAGATGTCGCCGATGCGCCTGCCGCCTTCGGCTCCGGGCTCGTCGACGATCCGGATTCCGGACGAGCCGGTGAAGTGCTCGGCCTGCTTGTGCTTGGGCTGCAGGGTGACGCCGGCGCTGCCCTTCAGGCCGCCCTTGTCGGTGTAGTCGGCGGACAGGGCGTAGTAGACGTTGGCGGCCTCGTCATGGCCGGAGGCGGTGGTCGTGACCGTTCCGGAGCAACCGGTGTACTGGCCGGTGTCGTGGGCGTGCTGGTCATGGCCGAGCGCGGTGATCACGTTGACCTTGGTGCAGTCAACGGCGCCGTCCTCGGGGTCGGTGACGTTCACCGTGTAGGCCACCTGGTCGCCGAAGTCGATGAACCCGCCGTCGGGCGGAGCCGAGAAGACGACCTTGGGGCGGGTGTTGCCGACGGCGATGGACAACGTGACGCTGCCCGTCTTCCCGCCGGAGTCCCGTACGGTCAGCTTGGCCGTGTACGTCCCGTTGGCGTTGTAGGTGTGGGACGGGTTGGCGCTGGTGGAGGTGCCGCCGTCGCCGAAGTCCCACGCGTAGGTGATCGCGTCGCCGTCGGGGTCGGACGAGCCGGCCGAGGAGAACGCCACCGTCAGCGGCGCCGCACCCGAGTCGGGGTTGGCGCTCGCCTTGGCCAGGGGTGCGCGGTTTCCGGCAACGTAGTCGACCCGGTAGACGCTGTCATCCGTGTTCGCGTGGCCGAACCCGTTGCCCCAGTCGGCCATGTACAGGGCGCCGTCCGGACCGAACTTCATGTCGATCGGCGCATGCGGGGCGAGCTGTGCCACAAAGGGGTTGATCTTCAGGAGGTTGCCCGAGGAGTCCAGCCGGAGCTCCTTGACGAAGTTTCGGCTCCATTCGTAGAGGAACGGCGTGCCGTCGAAGTACTCGGGGAACTTGCGGTCAGAGGTGGCGGCCGGGTCGTAGCGGTAGAACGGGCCGCCCATGGGGGCCGCACCGCCGCAGCAGTCGATCTCCGGAAACTCGGCCGAGGCGTGGTAGTTGTACCAGACGGTCGCGGGCTTGGCCGCGGGCAGATTGGTCAGCCCGGTGTTGTTGGGCGAGTCGTTGACCGGTGCCGAGCAGTTGAACTTCGCGCCGGAGGTGTTGGTGGCGAAGTTGTAGTCGTTGAACGGGATGTTGTTGCCGACGCAGTACGGCCAGCCGTAGAAGCCCGGCTGCTTGATCAGGTTCCACTCGACGGTCCCCTCGGGACCGCGGCTGGGGTTCGCGGCGCCGGCGTCGGGGCCGTAGTCACCCACCGAGATCCAGCCCGTCACCTTGTCGACCGAGAAGCGGAACGCGTTGCGGAAGCCCATCGCGTAGATCTCCGGCCGCGTCTTGGCGGTGCCGGGCGCGAACAGGTTGCCGGACGGAACCGTGTAGGTGCCGTCTGCCTCGGGGTGGATGCGCAGGATCTTGCCGCGCAGGTCGTTGGTGTTGGCCGCGGACCGCTGGGCGTCGTAATGCTCCCGGCCCGGCCGCTCGTCGATCGGGGCGTAGCCGCTGGAACCGTTGGGATTGGTGTCGTCACCCGGGCCGATGTACAGGTTCCCACCCGGCCCGAAGGCGAGGTAGCCGCCGGTGTGGCCGGGCTCGTCGACGTTGCGGTACGCCGGAACCTCGATGATCTTCTTCTCGCTCGCCAGGTCGAGGCTGGTGCCGTTGAAGGTGAACCTCGACACCCGGTTCACCTCACCGGCATTGGACGGCGAATAGTTGACGTAGATCCAGCCGTTGGTGGCGAAGTTCGGATCCAGCGCCAACCCGATGCCGCCGTCCTCGCCACCGTCGTACACCGACAGGGTGGCGATGACGCGCGTGCCTCCGCCGTTGGCGGGGATCAGGTTCACCTTGCCCGAGCGCGAAATGTAGAAGACCCTGCCGTCGCCGGCCACGTCCAGTTCCATCGGCTGGTCCGGTGCGCCGTCGAGGGTCACCTTCTGGAACCGGGCCGCGACGGTGCCGCCGCAGTCGCCCGGCGCCGCGCCCGCCGCCCACTTCACCCCACCCAGCAGGTGCTGTTTGAACGACGACTCCGAATAGGAGGACGCCTGGTGGCCCATCGCGGTGGCCCACACCCGGCCGCCCTCCGGGTTGTGACACCAGGAGATCGGGTGGTCGGCGCCCATCTTGTTCGGCCCCGCGTCATAGGTGGTCTCGTCGGCGGTCACCAGCACGTGCACCGAGCCGCGCAGGTTCTTGTCGAAGTTGTACCACTCCTCTGTGCGCACCCAGCGATCCGGCAGCCCCTTGGTGGAGGGGTGAACCTTGTCGGCCACCTTGGCGGTGCCCTGCAGGATCGATGAATGCGCGGTCATGTGCGCGCCGGCCAGGGCAACCTGGTCCCACCAGGGGAACTGCGCCTCGATGTTCATGTCGGTGGCGTTGTGGATCGCGACGACGCCGTGGCCGCCGCGCACGTACGCCTGGAAGGCCTGACGCTGGGCGTCGTTGTCCCAGACCATGCCGCTGGTCTGGAACATGATCACCGCGTCGTAGGTGTTCAGGGTCGCGGTCGTGAAGACGGCGGAGTCCTCGCTCTGGTCGAGCTGGAAGTTGTTGTCGGTCGCCATCTGCTGGAACATCGCGATACCGGCGGGGATGGAGTCGTGCCGGTAGGCGCCGCTCGCGGTCTTGGTGAACAGCAGCACCTTGAACTGGGGAGCGGCCGCGTGTGCCACCAGCGGCACCGCGGACAGCCACAGCCCTAATAAGGCTGCGGCGAGGACGTGAAGGAGGCGTGATGTTCGCATGAAGGATCTCCTGGGGGGTTACCGGCAACGGTCGGAGTCGAAGGGTGGGAAGGCATGCGTCGTCCCGGCCGATGCCGGTCGTCTTCAGCAGTGGCCCACCCATCGATCCGGGCGGTCGGGGCCTGACCATGCGACAGATGTCGAATCGATTCGCAACGAAAATAGGTCGAGTCAAACACGGGTGTCAAGCATGTTTATCCAGCGAATCCATGTCCATCTTTCTGCTTCTACTGGGCCAAAGCCTCGCTGCCCTTTTCGGATATCCGCAGATGCAGAGAGTGTGGCCAGTGCCACGCTGTCTCCTCGGCGCTAAATAAGTATGAAACTTTCACCTTGATCACAGGGTGCGCAGGTAGGCGAGGCCGTCCACGGCGAGCGCGTCCTGGCTCTCGGCGAGGGGCCGCCAGATGGAGGCCGCGGTCGCGATGGTCTGGTTGTGCGCGGTGAACGACTCGATGACGAGCGGCCCTTGATAGCCGACGTCGCGCAGGGCCCCGGCGAA
>NZ_JBIEIS010000105.1:0-6822 GCF_043496855.1 Nonomuraea sp. JJY05 | reverse complement strand
ACAGCGGAGCTCCTGTGGTGAGGATGTCTTGGAGTGACACACCTCTTCTACAGCAGCTCCGCTTCCTCGTTCATAGACCTTGACGAACAGACCCCCGCTTTAACTGAACGGCGTTGGCTCTAGCCTCGGGGCGATGGACATCATCCTGATTCCCGGCCTCTGGCTCGACGGCTCGTCGTGGGACGCGGTCGTCCCCGCGATCGAGCAGGCCGGGCACCGCCCGCACGCGCTCACGCTGCCCGGCATGGAGTCGAGAGACGCCGACCGCTCCGAGATCACCCTGCGCGACCACGTCGACGCGGTCGTCAAGGTGATCGACTCCTTCGACCCCGCCGGCGGCAAGGTGGTGCTGGTCGGCCACTCCGGCGGGGGCACGATCGCGCACGTCGCCGCCGACGCGCGTCCCGACCGCATCGCCCGGGTCGTCTACGTCGACAGCCTGCCTCCCGGCGAGGGCGGCCTCATCAACGACGAGCTCCCCGTCGAGAACGGCGAGATCCCGCTGCCCGACTGGGGGCTCTTCGAGGCGGAGGACCTCATCGACCTCGACGACGAGCTGCGCGCGGCGTTCCGCGAGCGGGCGATCCCGTCGCCGGCGCGGGTCGCGAGCGACCGGGTGCGGCTGTCCGACGAGCGCCGCTACGAGGTGCCCGTCACCGTCATCGCCTGCGAGTTCTCGACCGAGACGCTCCAGAAGTGGATGGAGCAGTCGCTCGCGTTCACGCGGGAGCTCGCCAGGATCCGCCACGCCGATTACGTCGACCTGCCCACGGGCCACTGGCCGCAGTTCACCCGTCCGGAGGAGCTGGGTCGCGCCATCGCCACCAGCATCGGCCCCGCCTGACGGCCCTGCCGCCGTCGCACAGCCCGTGCGGCGAGCGTGCGCGCCAGGCGTAGGTCAGCCTGCGGGGGCGAGGGCGGCGTCCGCTGGGCAGGGCGGGTCGTAGGGCACGTCGGGCAGATACTGGCGCCACTCGGCCGGGGTGATCGGCGGGAAGGCCAGCGCGCAGATCCCCCGGGCGGCGGCGCCGGGGTCGACCGGCCACAGGCGGGCGGTCGAGTCGCCGGACACCGTGGCCAGGGTGGCGCCGTCCGGGCTGAAGGCCGCCTTGTTGACCTCCCCGAGGTGCCCGGTCAGCGTGGCCAGCGCGGTCGCCCTGGCCGGGTCGGCGATGTCCCAGAGCATCGCGGTCCTGTCGTCGCCGGCGGTGGCCAGCGTGCGGCCGTCGCGGCTGAAGGCCACCGACTGCACGCTGTCGGCATGCCCACGCAGGACGGCGATCGGCCGGTCGAGGGAGCGCACGTTCCAGAGCCGGGCCGTACGGTCGCCGCTGCCGCTGGCCAGCAGCGTGCCCGTGCGGTCGAAGGCGAGGTAGTAGACGGTGCTGCCGTGGCCTCTGGCGACGCCGAGCGGGGCCAGGTCGGCGGTGCGCCACAGCCTGATGGTCCGGTCGCCGCCGCCGGTGGCCAGCAGCCGGCCGTCGGCGCTGAAGGCCACGGCGTTGACGGCGGCCTCGTGACCCTTGGCGACGGCCCGGCGTACCGGACGGCTGGGGTCTGATATGTCCCAGACGTACACGTCGAACTGCTCGCCCGCCACCACCAGGCTCCTGCCGTCGGGGCTGATCGCCGCGGCGAAGATGTTGCCGATGCCGGCCGCCGTCTCGGACAGGAGCCGGGGGCGGGCCGGGTCGGTGAGGTCCCACAGGCGTACGGAGCTGTCCAGGTCGGTGCTGGCCAGCAGCGTGCCGTTGCGGGCGAAGGCGACGGCGGTGACCCCGTTGGCGTGGCCGGTCAGCGTGGCCAGCGGGCGAGGGGCGCCCGACACGTCCCAGATCTTGATCATCGGGTGGCTGGCCGTGGCGAGCAGGCGGCCGTCGGGGCTGTAGGCGAGCGCGTAGACCGTGCCGCGGTGGCCGCCGAGCAGGGGGCGGCCCAGGTCCCACACGCGTACGGTGTCGTCGCGCCCGCCGGAGGCGAGGGCGCGGCCGTCGGGGCTGAAGCGCACGGCGTAGACGGTGTTCGAGTGACCGGTCAGCACGATCGGGTCGGCGTGGAGGTCGGTCAGGTCCCACAGCCGGATCGTGCGGTCGTAGCTGCCGGTGGCCAGGGAGCGGCCGTCGGGGCTGAAGTCGATGGCGACCACGCCGTCCTCGTGCCCGGAGAACGTGGCCAGGTGTCTGCCGTGCCGGGGATCGCGCAGGTCCCACAGCCGTACGGTGTTGTCGAAGCCGCCCGTGGCCAGCATGTCGCCGTGGAAGGCGGCCGCCAGCACCGCCTTGGTGTGCCCGCGCAGGTCGGGCAGGCGTCCGGGGTGGCGCGGGTCGCCGACGTCCCAGAGCATGACGTCGTTGGAGAAGGCGGTGACGGCCAGCGTCCGGCCGTCCGGACTGAAGGCGACGTCCGACAGCCCCTTGGGCGCGCCCTTGAGCGTGCCCAGGAGATATGGCTTGCGGGGATTCGTAACGTTCCATAACCGGGCCGTGGCGTCGTAGGAGGCGGTCGCCAGCATCGTCCCGTCCGGGCTGAAGGCCACCCCGATGATGCCCGAGGTGTGCCCGCTCAGCGTGGCCAGCGCCACGGGGCGCCGGGGGTCGCGCACGTCCCACAGGTCGGCCGTGTTGTCGTTGCCGGCCGTGGCCACCACGTCCCCGCCCGGCGCGAACGCGGCCGCGGAGATCCCCTTGGCGTCGCCCACCACCGACGACAGCGCGGCCGGCCGCAGCGGATCGGTCACGTCCCACATCCCCAGCGTGCCGTCGAGCGCCACCGTGGCCAGCCGCCTGCCGTCGGGGCTGTAGTTCACCGCGTAGACGGCGCCGGCATGGGCGTTCAGCACGTTGGCGTACGGGTTGCCCAGCGTGCTGAGCACCGCGCCGCGCGACTCGGTGGTCGGTGTGAGCCGCTGGGCGGCCAGGGCGAGCTGGGCGGCCAGCGCCGGGTTGCCCGCCCGCAGCGCGACCGACTCGTTGGCGACCTTGCCGGACAGCGCCGCGTTGCGCTGGTCGCCGATGTCGCGCTGCCCGCGCACCGCGACGACCACCGCCGCCGTGGTCAGCAGCAGCAGCGCCGCCAGCACGGCCACGAGCCGGCGCAGCCGCCGGGTGCCGCGCCGCTGTGCCGCGGCCTCCGCGTCCTGGCGTTCGACGGACGCCGCCAGGAACCGCCTGGCCTGCGGCCCGGGCGCGGCGTGCGGTCCGGCGCCCTCGGCCCAGAGGCGGGCCACGGCCAGCCGCGATCCGCGGTAGAGCGCGCCGGGGTCGTCGCCTTCCTTCGCCCACCGCGCGGCGGCCTCGGCCAGGTCGCGGCCGACGGCCAGCCCCGCCCGGTCGCTCTCCAGCCAGCCGGCCAGCCGGGGCCAGGCGGTGAGCAGGGCCTCATGGCTGATCTGCACCTTGTCGAGGTCGACGGTGATCAGGCGCTCGGCCACGAAGCGGTCGAGCACGTCCTCCGCCTCGGCCGCCACGGCGGGGTCGTGGTCGGCGAGGACCTCGGCGATCGTCATGCTCCTGCGGGTGGCGGCGGTGTCGGACGCCACGTGGACGAGGGTCAGGAACAGCCTTCTGGCCAGCTCCTGGCGGTGTTCGCTCAGGGCCAGGTAGACCTTCTCCGCGCTGTCGGCCACGGCCCTGGCGATGCCGCCGACCTTGCGGTAGTCGGCGATGGTCAGCCGCCTGCCCTGGCTCTCGCGCCACATCGCGTACAGGGCGTGGGAGACAAACGGCAGCGTGCCGGCCTCGTGCGCCTCGCCGTCGGCGCGCGCCGGGGCGACCTCGCGCAGCAGCAGCTCGACCAGGCCGTTCTCGATCTCTGTGCCGGCCTTGCGGGCGGGCTCCACGACGGCGGCGCGCAGTTCGTCCTCGCCCATCGTGCCGACCACGAGCTGGCCGGAGCGCATCGCCGCGAGCAGCTCGGGGTGGCGCATGGCCTGGCCGTAGAAGTCGGCGCGCAGGCCGACCACGACCACCGCCCGCTCCGCCGCCTCGCTCAGGGCCGCGACGAACCTCGTACGCTCGTCCTGGTCCTCGCAGACCGTGAAGACCTCCTCGAACTGGTCCACGATCAGCACCTCGCCCCGCTGCCGCGCCAGCGCGGCCATCGGGTGCGGGCCCGGCGTGAACACGGCGGCGCTCCGGCCTAACGCGGGGACCACCCCCGCGCGCAGCAGCGAGGACTTGCCCGAGCCCGAGGCGCCCACCACGAGCCGCAGGCCGGGCTCGGTCAGGCGGGCGACGAGCTGCCCGGTCAGCGCCGCACGGCCGAAGAACCACTCGGCGTGCTCGGTCTCGAAGGCCGCCAGCCCCCGGTACGGCTCCGGCCCCGCCGGGCGGCGGCCGGGCGCGCGGCGCACCCGGTGCCAGGCGTTGAGCCACTGCTCCACGGCGGCGTCGTCACTCACCCCGCACACCCGCAGGACCTCGACCAGCAGGTCGCGCGAGGAGAGGGAGGGCAGGCCGCGCCCGGCGAACCAGTCGCCCAGCGTGCTGGGGGCGATGTCGGCCCCCACCTTGGCCGCCACCTGGCGCACCGACACCCCGGCCGACTCGCGCAGCCTGGTCAGCGCCTGGCCGAACTCCTCGCGGGTCGTGATGGGTGCCTGCTCCTGCACGAGCGCCTCCTCAGACCCGGCTCGCCGTCATGGTAACCGGCTGCGTACGGAGCTGTACGGACAATCGCCGGCCACTCCCCGGCAGGGGCGGCATTCCTCGACCGCGTCGTCCGAGACCGACCCGGCGGCATCGAGCGCCCCGGTCACCTTGGGCAGGAGCGCGCGGGGTTGGCCTCCTGGAGATGAGGCGCCGCGGCGGAGAGCTCAACGAGAGTAGAGCGGGCCACGATCAACCAGCGATCGGCAGGTCGGTACCGAGATCGCCGGCTCCTGCCTTCGGACCGCTTCGACGCCGGCCAGCGGTTCTGGCGGCGTCCGATGGGGCCGGCCGACACACCTGGGGACCCTTCGACGCGGACATGCCCTCAGGCCGGTCAACGTGCCACACGTGCCTGAAAACGCCACCAGCCCCGGATAACAGGAGGTTCCTCTGGTGGGGCTCCTGGACTCCGGTGGCCGCGTTCACCGGGAGCCTTGGGATCTCAGGGCTCCCGCGTGAGCGGCTGTGCGTGGCGTCAGCGTGCGAACTTCTCGATGGCCGCCGGGGTGACGGGGGTGAAGAAGTTGACGAGGTTGCCGTCGGGGTCGCGGAACAGCAGAGACCGGTTGCCCCAGGGCATCGTGGTGGGCTCGTTGACGAAGTCGGTGACGAAGCCGGTCAGGTTCTGGTGAACGCGGTCCACGTCGTCGACGAGAAACTCGGTGATCACACTGTGGTTGTCCGCCGGGCGGGCGGAGCCTGGGGCGAACAGCGGGACGGTGCGGGTGCCGGCGATCGCGAGGGTGGCGCCCGCGGTCCTGAGTTCGGCGAAGTCCTCGGTGGCCCACGTCGCCCGCGCCCCTGTGGCTCGCTCGTAGAACTCGACGAGGCGCGCTACGTCGCTGGTGATGATGCGGATCGAGACGAAGTCCATGGGAATCTCCTTGGCTGCGCGGAAAGGCGTGCACGTCGCAGGCTAGGAGAAATAGTGGACAGAATCGGTCCTGTATCCGCGTTAGGCTGCGAACATGCCCCGACCCACCGGCCGCGTGCTGACCCTCCTGGAGCTGCTGCAGTCGGGCGGCACCCGGACCGTGGCCGAACTCGCCGACCGGCTCGGCGTCGAAGGGCGCACCGTGCGGCGGTATGTGGACCAGCTGATCGACCTGGACGTGCCCGTGGAGTCGGTGCGCGGCCGCTACGGCGGGTACCGGCTCGCCCCCGGCTACCGCTTGCCTCCGCTCATGCTCAGCGACGACGAGGCGCTGGCCGTGCTGCTCGGCCTGGTCGCCGGCCGCCGAGCAGGGTTGACGACGACTGAGCGCACGGCAAGCGAGACGGCATCGGCGAAGATCCGGCGGGTGCTGCCCAAGCACATCGCCCGCCGGCTCGACACGCTCCTGGAGGCTCTCGCCTTCACGGATCAGCCCGGCGAGTTCGACACCCCGGACGCCGAGGTCCTGCTCACCATCGCCGACGCGGTGCGCCACCGCCGACCGGTCTCGATCCGCTACACCGACCGCGACGGCCGGCGCAGCGAACGCACGCTGCACGCGTACGGGATCGTCGCCCATTCGGGCCGGTGGTACGTCACGGGCAAGGACGATCAGATCGGCGAGGACCGAACCTTCCGGCTCGATCGCATCGCAGACGCGCGGACCCTGCCCGGCTCATTCGAAACGCCTGTGGGTCCCGGTCCGGCGCAACGGGTGTTGTCAGCGTTCGCCACGGCCGAGTACCGGCATGAGGTGACCTTGCGGATCCACGGGACAGTTGAGCAGATCCGCGCCCGCCTTCCCGCCAGCGTCGCGAGCCTGGAGGAGCACGAGTCCGCGGCCGGCGAGGAGCGGGCGATCGAGCGCTGGCGGCGCGTCGAGCTGCGGGTGGAGCGGCTCGACTGGTTGCCTGCGGTACTCGCCTCACTCGACCGGCCGTTCGTCATCGAGCGCCCCGATGAACTGCGCGACCTCGTCATCGCGCTCGCCGAGCGCCTCACGTCCTACGCCCGCCAAGCCTGACGGCGAGGAATCGATGTCATGAGATGGCACATCTATGTAGTCCCGGATCTTTGTTCTGCGGGGCAGGCGCAGGACGAACGTCGCGCCCCGGTCAGGCTCGCTGCGCACCGCCGCGGACCCGCCGTGCGCCTCGGCGAGCTGCCGCACGATGGCCAGGCCCAGTCCGCTGCCGCCGGTCTGGCGGCTGCGCGATTTCTCGGCCCGCCAGAACCGGT
>NZ_JBIEIS010000104.1:0-7087 GCF_043496855.1 Nonomuraea sp. JJY05 | reverse complement strand
ACGCGCGGCGACCGCGGCGGCGCGGGCGCACACGAAGTCGGATGAGGCCTGGGCGGCCGCGGCCGCGGCAGAGCTGGACGCGGCAGCCGCTGCCAAAGCGGAGAAGTACAACCGGGACATGCAGCGGATCGGTCCGGAGATCACCGCGTTGATCTCGCCCATCAATCAGATCATCGTTGTGACCGATCAGGCGAACGCCGCGGTCGCCGCCGCCAATTCGGCCAGGGCGAACACCGAGGCCGCCGGACGCGCGGCCGAGGCCGCCGGGCGTTATGCGGGGGAGGCCAGCGCCGAGGCCCGAAACGCGTTCGCAGCGGCCGCGCGGGCGAAAGCGAGCGCGGACCAGGCGAGGCGCGCCACCGAGGAGACGGCACGCCAGGCGGACATCGCCAAGGACGCGGCCGGAAAGGCGCGCGACGCGGCGACGCGCGCCGTGTCCTACGCGGAGCAGTCGGCGAGCGCCGCGGCGAGCGCGGCCCAGCATGCGGGCAGCGCCGTCAACGCGGCCGAGCTGGCGACGCAGCACGCGAACAACGCCTACCGCGCGGCGGAGGACGCGTTGGGGGCGGCTGAGACGGCCCAGATCGTTTACAAAGCGGCGCGTGAGGCGGACGCCGAACGACTCCAGAAGGAGCTGGAACTTGAGCTGTCCTTCGCCCGGTACATCAGCCAGAAAGCCGCCGAGGCCCGATTGGGGGAGGCTCGCGGCTTCGATGTGCCGATGGGCCAGTACCACACCCCGCAGATCGACGCGCTGATCGCCGAGGTCGCCAACGCGCCGGAGACCGAAGCCGCATCGGCGGCCCTCAAGGCGCGGGAGGTGGCCCGCTACTTCGCGACCGTGCCCGGCACGTGGACCAGTTCGGCGGCCATGCAGGCTCTCGGTGAGGACGATGACCTCCGTGTCATCGGGTTCGTCAAGAACGGACTCGCCTCCGCCGAAGAGCAGGACGACCGCACGAGGCTGACCGGGCTCATGATCACCGGTAGCGCGGCCATGAGAGCAGCCGCTCAGCACGCTCTCGACAGCGGATGGCCCGACGTCATCGAGTTCCTCAAGGACCCGGAATACCCCGAGCGAGCCGCCGAGGACCGGCAGGAGGTCAACGGCATCCTTTCTGAGGCCCGCAGCATCGGCTACACCCACATCGAGGAGGCGGCGAACATCGCCCTGCGTTCGGACGCCCCGGACGCCCTCAAGAAGTTCCTCGACAAGGACCACAACACCGCTTACGCGATCGACGTCCGGGCGAAGGTCGGCGCGATCGCCGGGGACGACTCTCACGGGACCGAGGTGCGCAACGGCGCCCAAATCGCGCTGGCCGGCACGACGGCGATGCAGGTCGAGTTCCTGGAGGTGGAGCGGCACCGTGCGGCCCAGCGCGACTACGCGACCGCGACGCACAACTACATCGCCAGTTCCTTGATGATCGAGACTTCGCAGATCGCGCAGCAGGCCGTCGACTTCGCGCGCACCGCGCAGGCTGCGGCGGCGGAGGCCCGCGGTGCGGCGGAGGAGGCCATCGGTTACGCGAACGACGCCGGCAAGGCGGCCGAGCAGGCGGAGAAGTTCGCGACCGATGCCGTCGCCCACGCCCGCGATGCCGCCGCGTCCGCGGAACGGGCCGCCGAGGCCGTCCGCACCGCCGCTGCCGCGACCAAGCAGGCCCAGCAGTCGGCCAGGTCGGCGTCCCTCTCGGCCCGCTGGGCCCGCGCCTCGGCCGTCTCGGCAGCACATGACGCGGCCAGCGCCTACGACGCCTATGACACCGCGTACGCCGCGCAAATCGCGGCCGGCGAGAGCGCGTCCGTGGCGGCTCGCATCGCCGCGGAAGTGTTCGAGACCTATCGGCTAGAGGCCGAGGGACATTTGCGCGAGCTCAAGAGGGAGTTGAAACAGCACTGCGAGGATGCCCCCAAACTCGGCGACCCTGGCTACCACGACTGCGACGCACGCGCTGAAGAGATCCTGAACGACCCCAAGGGGCCGCTCCACGATCCGGACGGCTTCGCCAAGGACAACGTCGAGCACTGCAAGAGGCAGTTCGTCGGCAAAGCCCAGGACGCCTGTATGTCCATCGTCCTGAGCCCGATATTCTCCTTCGCGGCAAGGGAAATCGGTAACCGGGAGACCGACGCTCAACGCCTCGCCGAAGAGTACATAGCCCTGACCGGCATGGACCTGATCAACGCCGCCTCCCAGTACGGCTTGGTCGGCGACTGCAAGAACGCCCTCAAGGGCGGTGTCGCGGATGCGGCGCAGTCGGTCAAGGACTGCCTCACTGGAGCCCTGGAACTGTCCGAAGATCCCGACTGGGACGAGTATGCGTCCCAGTGGAGGGGGACCTTCGTGGCGTCGCACGTCCCGGAGGAACTCCGGTTCGGCGAGTACAACTCGATCTGGGGAACGATGTACCTGCTCGAGCGCCAATCTGATCTGTCCATCCTTTGGGCGACCCGCGAGACCGAGCTGGCAACGTCGATCCTGCGCACTGTTCCGATCGGATGCATCCAGGAAGGCGGAGACTGCCCGTTCGAGGACGCGGCGCGCCAGCTCAAGGACGTGAGCGAGACCATCAAACGGCTCAACAACCAGGGCTACATCGTGGACGAGTCCGGACGGGTGCTCGATGCGAACGGCCTGCCGATCGCGACTCTGCCGCCGGTCACCGATCTGGAGAAGTGGGTGAACTACACCGTCGAGAGCGGTCTGCACGACGACCTCGCGGCCCTCGAACAGCGTCTCAGCGTGCTGTACATGCAGCAGTTCGGCCTGCCCATGGCGCCCCCGGCCTGGCACCTTGAGACGCAGCTCGCCTACCGCGTCGCCACGCGGGAGGTGGCGCTGAAGGAGAACACGCTGCGGCTCGTCATGAACAACCGCGGCGGCGTCTGCGACGCGGTGCCGATCAGCGGCACCGGGCCCGATGCGCAGCGCCAGACCGTGGCCGGGTGCATCCAGGCCATCAAACTGCTGCTGCCGGCCGGGACCACCATGATCATCTACTATCCGGATCCGGACAATCCGGCGGAACTGCTGGAGGTCACCGTGCGTGGGGTCGGCCGCTGGCGGGACTGATCCTGTGGGATGCATACGGATGGAGGTGCGGTCGTCGAGGGACGCCGCGCCTCTATCCTGCGGCAGCTCACACCACCGGAGGCCTCTGACGCAGGACAGGGAAGGGATCTTATGGACATCGCTGCGAATGATCAGGCGCCGGGTTGGGCCGGCGCCTCGCTGGTGCTGGTCGTTGTCCATGTGCAGGCCGGCCAGCCACGCGGTGCGGCCTACTCGTCCGACCACGAGCCCCTGGTCGTCGGTCGATTGGGCTCCGATCCCGAGGAGTTGGTAAAGAGGTAGGGCCACCTGGGAGAACACGAAAGGTCATGCCCGTGCTGATCGAGATACTGCGTCAGCCACGACCAGCCAAGTGGTCACGAGGAGCCGGACACGCCGGCAAGGCTGTTTGTGATCATGGCGGTGTGGGCCTGCGCAGCGGCGGCACTCTGTGTCGGGCCGCGTTGATGTTCGAGCAGACCGAGGAGTTCAACGGCACCATCGCGAACGCCGCACCGACCCCCACCCGAAGGTGCGCGAGAGCGTGCTCGACGGTGATCTCCTGAGTGACCCGGTCTTGATCTTGAGGTGGATCATTTCCGCGTCCGGAAGGGTGCCGGTCTCGGCCAGGGTGCGTTTGATCGGGTCTGGCGGTGGATCAGCCGCGACAACGCCGCAAGCCAGAGCCGCTCGGCGCGCCCCCACCGCAGTCGGCCACCGAGTTGATGGCAGCGTTCGACTCGCAGGCGTTCTTGACTCTAACAAGAGGGCTCGCATTAGGAGAGTGGGGGTCGCTCCGCTTGTTTAGGCGGCTTGAGCTGGGCAGATAGCCTAGGCGGCACGTGGTTCGTGCAAGATCATCCCGCGTGTGTCCCCGGTCCGATCACGAGAGCAATCACGCGTTCCGCGGGATTCACCGTTGTGGCCGTCGCGCGAAGGCGTCGATCATTCGGCCCAGGCGTCTGGGATGCGGAGGATCGGGTGCGCACCGTCGAGCATGTCGCGGGTCAGCCGGACTCCGCTCTCATGTTCCACGACAGCGAGCACGAGAGGCGGGAGGCTCCTGTCCGCCTCATCCTCGTCCTCATCACTGGCGGGACGCAGCAGGCCGGCGTACGGCGTGAGCACGCCGTAGTCCCCGCTGTCGTGAGCCGCAGGATGGGACCAATAGCCGCCGCCCTCCGGCTGTCTGCTGGCAAGGAAGGTGTTGCCTTCGATGTCCCAGGCCGCGAACCAGTGCCGCATCTCCGGCCCCGCCAGTCGGCCGGAGATCGCCGTGCCGATGCCAAGGCATCCGAAGTCGATGGTAGCCACGCCCGGACCCACCTGTACGAGGGCCACATCGTGCTCCTGGTCCATCAGATACGGATCGGGCGGAATATGAAGGTCGGCGGGGTTGTGGCCAAGTCGCCTGGCCGCGTCCTCGACGGTGAGCACACCGTGCACGGGAAGCGTGAGGGTATAGCAGAAAAAGTCGAGGAGCAGGACGTCGTCCCCGATGCCCACGTAGTAGTCGACGACCGACGCCCAGCTCACGGAGCGGTCCTGAACGGGGCGGTGTGGTCTTCCATCACGTTACCGCTCTTGTCCGTCGCGCCCTTGACCGTGAGCTGGTAGGTCGTCGCCGGCGCGAGCGGCTTCAATGGGACCACGACGTATCCCTCGCCCTTTTCGATAGAGGTGACCGAAAGAGGGATGTCGGCACCTTCCGGGTCGTGGAGGGTGACGCTGACGCCGGTCACCGGCGTGAGGAAGGCGACCCTGATCTCCCCATCTACGGCGATGTCACCATCCTCGTTAACGAACTGCACGCCTAAGTACGGCTGGAGGGCGGTCACGGTGGTGGTCTCCTGTCCCGATGGTGGGACCCGACCGATACCGGCCGGGTCCGCTGATATGAGGGCTACAGGCTAATGGCCGGGTACCTTGGCGTCCACGAGGAACCGGTCCTGCTCGTTCTCACGCTCCTTGCCATCGACACCGAGTACGCGGTTGTCGTTGTAGAAGGACCCAAGTTGGCTCCCGTCACGCCCATTGTTCCGCCAGTAGACGGGTCTGATCGAGTAGCGCAGTCCGTCCTGTTCGCTCTTCTCGCGTGACGTCCAAGCGCCCTGGATCGTGGACTCGAAGGGGTACTCATCGCATTCGTAAACGCGCCGGTCCGCCGGCGGGATGGGGTTGCCGTCCTTGTCGGTGCCCGGCTTACCCAACACCGCATCCTTACGGTCGAAGTCGGCGAAGAGGATCCGGCACAACTTGCGTACCTTCTCGTTGTTCTTCTCCTTCCAGTAAGCCCTCACGGTACGCACCAGGCCGGGGTAGGGGCCGTTGATCGAACCCGGGATCATCTTGTTCGTGCTCGTCGCTGGCTGTGTCAAGTGAGGCTTGTTCAAGGCTGTCCAGATGTGGCCTGGAACATTGCGGTAGGCGGTCTCCACGTTCAGTGGCTCATTGGTCTGCCAGGGGTCGCCCTTATAGATCTCAGTGGTCTCGTAGACCAGCTGTGCTTTGTCGAAAACGCAGCCGCTGCCCCTCAGCTTGGAAATGTATTCCGCAGAGTCGCAGCGGACCTGCGGCTTAGCGTCGGACCAGAAATAGCGGACCGGTGTCGACGGGATTTCAGGCAACCACACCTTCGCATAGAACTTCGGATGGCAGTGCTCGAGCTTGTCCGGGCCGCTACCGTTGGACTCTTCCGATTGGAAGGTGAAGGCGGCGAGCTTGCCGGCGTTCCACTCGTCCCACTTGCCCTGGACGTAAGTGTCGCCGACGGTCTTGCAGCCGTCCTCGCTCTTGGAGCCGAAAGCGATGTACGCCTTCTGCTTGTACGTCAGGCCGATCGGGATAACGTTCTTCAAGGAGATCCTGAACTGCATGACGCGGTCTGTTTTCCCCTTCCCCGCCGGATAGGTGTAGCCGATCGTAGTGACGGTCGCCGTGATGCCATTACCGGACCTACTGCTCGTGTCCCCACCCGGCGGGGGCGGGCCGAAGGCTAGCGAGCCGCTCGTCAGGCTCTGAATAGCGCACCAGTTGAGTCGTCCCGCGAGGTACCCGTCGTCGGCTTTGCTTCTGGCCTTAGCCTCGTTCTTCCAGCAGTCGACGACGCGGGCGTCGTCATCCGCCGCGGCGAGCGGCCTGTCTTGCGAGCTCGCGATCACCTTCGCACTCGCGCGCACGGAAGGAGCCGAGGATGAGGCCGGGGCCGGGCTCAGTCCCGGCGTTGCGACCGGCGTGGCCATGTCGGACAGGATGGCGTCGGCGTCGAGCGGCCGGTTGTAGACGCGTACCTCGTCGATGATGCCGTGGAAGAACTCGCCCCAGGAACTGTTGCTGCCGATGTGTAGGGCGCCCTCGTCGAGGAGGAGCCTTCCTATTGGCCGTTCGGCCACCTGCTCGCCGTTGACGTAGAGCCGCGCCGTCGAACCATCGTGGGTGAGCGCGAGGTGGCTCCACTGGTCCTGAGTTAGCGCCTGGTCGGCGAGGACGTTCGCGATGCTGCCCGTCTCGGGGGTCAGCCAGCCCGACGGGACTCCGCTGCCGCCGGAAGCGTACAGGCCATAGGATCCGCCGTTTCCGAGGTCCTTCATCAGCACCGAGCGCCAGCCGTCAAGGGACGCCGGCTTCACCCACGCCGACAACGTCAGCCCATCCGGCAGACGCAGCGATTCGGCGTCCGCGATGGTCACCCAGCTACCTTCTCCGTCGAAAGACAGAGCCTTGCCATATTTGCCAGTCACCCACTCAGCGCCGGATGCCGTGCCATCGTTGCCGTGATTCGAGCTGTCGCCCGCGACCGTGCCGGTGCCCTCCTCGAAGCCGTATGCCGCGACCAGCCCATCAACAGGGATGGGATCGCCTCCTTCACATGGCCCCAGGTTGCTCCAGTCCGGGCTCAGGTCAGGCTTGGAGTTGGCCCGGTTTGGTGGACACCTGATCTCTGGGGAACCCTGGTTCCCGGAAGAAGGAGTCTGCTGTGCCGAACAACTATCCGCCGGAGTTTCGCCGGCAGATGGTGGAGCTGGTGCG
>NZ_JBIEIS010000103.1:0-8210 GCF_043496855.1 Nonomuraea sp. JJY05 | reverse complement strand
CCCTGCGAGCGTCGACCCTGCGAGCGTCGACCCTGCGAGCGTCGACCCTGCGAGCGTCGACCCTGCGAGCGTCGACCCTGCGAGCGTCGACCCTGCGAGCGTCGACCCTGCGAGCGTCGTCCCTGCGAGCGTCGTCCCTGCGAGCGTCGTCCCTGCGAGCGTCGTCCCTGCGAGCGTCGCCGCCTCGGGGGTTGCCGCCTCAAGCACCGTGGCGACTTCGACGTCGGTCAGGCCGCCATGCAGGCGTACGCGCGCCACCGCGGGGGACCCGGCCGACTCGTAGAGCCGCACGGTGACACCGGCGGCCGGGTCGATGTCGCCGGACAGCCCCGCCGCCATCGGGTTTCCGCGCGGCTTCAACGCGGTCAGCACGACGCTGGACGGCTCGACCCCGCCGAGGCTCGTCCGGGCGGCCAGCGGACCCGGCGAGGCGGCCACCTGACGTGCGAGCACCGCGTGGTTGACCTCCTGCCCGGCCTGCACGAATCCGGCGGCGCGCCAGTCACCGGCCCCGGCCACCAGGCTGTACTCGAAGGTGTGCGTCCAGTGCTGAAGGGAGAAGCTGCTGCCGTCGGGGACCGTCCTGGCTGGGCCGTCGATCCAGACGCCGCTCGGCCACGCCCCGCAGGAGCGCATCAGCGAGACGTAGCAGGTGCCGTCGGACTCGGCCACGAAACCGGGCGTGCCGCGGTTGACCACGGCGGCCGAGTAGTCGTCGACCGGCTCCGCGGTGCCGGGCAGTCCGGCTGGAACGGGCACGTCGATCACCGAGCCGGCGAGGCCGTCGATGACATCGTCGACGGCGGACAAGGCCACGATGAGCACGGGCAGATCCCGTACGCCGCGCAGGTCGGCGCCCGGAACCCAGGACTCGCGCCGGGTGCGGCCGGCGGGCACGAACACGCGCCCGTGCCGTGCCAGTGCCTCCCGGCAGCCCTCCGGCGCGGCGCCGAGGACCTGCCCGGCGAAGGCGTTCGCGTTCGCGTCGCCGAGCACGATCCGTACGTCGGGCAGGTTGGAGTCGCCGTCGAGCGCGCCGTAGCGCGGGCCGTCCGGCCGGGTGAGCGTGGCGGTGACGCCGCAGGCGACCAGCCGGTCGAGCAGGCGGCGGACGCGGTCCCCGTCTCCGGACGCCACCACCTCGGCGACCCCGATCGCGTGGTTCTCGCGGCGGCCGTCCGCGAGCGACAGGGCGATCCGCGCCGTGGCTGACAGGCCCGCCCAGGTGTGCGCGGGGTTGTCCAGCGTGTACAGGTGCTCCCCCGCGTCGGAGTTCGGGAAGCCGAACGACCGGCCGATCGCGGCGAAGCCGACCTCGCTGACCGGCAGCGCGCCGGGCAGGTCGAGGTCGAACCGCGCCCTCAGCAGGTGGTCGCGGCCGATCGAGCCGTCCACGTGGGTGCGGAAGTCGATCCGGCCGATGCCGTCCCACAGGGTCGTCTCCTGGGTGACCCGCAGGTCGGCGAGGCGGGTGACGGCCACGATCCGGCGACCGACCGGAGACCTCCGTACGTGTACGGTCGTGGCCTGTTCGCGGGTTCCGACGCCGGGGCCCTTCGGCAGCAGGTGCCACGGGCCCTCGTGCCAGACCGGATGCGTCTCGTACTCGTCCTGCAGGTAGAGCTCGCCACCGAGGCCGCCGGGCCGCAGCAGTTCCCGGCCGGTACGCCGGTCGAGGACGCGGCTGAGCGCGCCGCCTCGGGCGGCGTCGGCTTCGATCAGGAAGGTCTCGTTCTCGATCGCGGCGGGTCCGGGCTCCTCGGCCCAGCCGGCGGGCAGATCGGGCGCGGGGGCCAGGTGGTAGACGCGGAAGCCCAGCGACGGCACGTCACGGGCGACGAACGTCAGGCTCAGCTCCGCCACGGTGCCGTCCGGGTGGCGCAGCACCCCCTCGGCCGCCGCCGGGACGGGCTCGCCCCGGTCGTCGCGCAACTCCGCGCCGGTCGTTCCCGGTTCGGGGAACGCGACCCGCACGGTCGTGACGCCGTCGCGGTTCCAGGACAGCGTGTTGACGGCGAGGATCGCCCGGCCCGCGCCCCCGGTGCCGGCGTGGTCGGTGCCGGCGTGGTCGGTGCCGGGATAGGCGGTGTCGGGATAGGCGGTGTCGGCATGGGCGGCGAGGCTCGCGATGGCGCCGTCCCGGGCCGCCGCGCCCAGCTCGTACGCCTCCCGCCAGCCCGCGAGCAGGTCCAGGTACACCTGGTCGGACTCGGTGCCGGTGATCGCGTCGTGGTGGGCGCCGTACGCCAGCAGCCGCCACGCCTTGTCCAGCGCCTCGCTGGGATAGCGCTCGCCCAGCAGCGCGGCCAGGGTGGCGAGCCGCTCGGCGTCGAGCACGGCGACCTCGGCGGCCCGCTGCGCCTGCTTGGTGTCGATGTACGAGACGTCCTTGCCGGTGTAGACCGGGTTCATGTCCCGGGTCTGCGGGGTGATCCCGCGCCTCGGGGCGGCGGCGCGTACCGCTGCGAAGAACTCGCGGGGCAGGCCGACCCTGAACCGGGGCCAGACGTAGCGGGCGGCCCAGGCGCGGTGCACCTCGGTGCACCAGCGCGACGGCAGGTTGTGGTCGTGCCCGACGGGCAGCAGCACATGGGGCGTGGCCGCGACCTTCTTCAGCTCGCTGAACTGGTTGTACGCCTCAGCCATCGCCTCTTCGAGCGTCGCCTTGCGCTCCACGTCCCAGCCGGCGACGTAGTGGTTGGACATGTAGCTGGTGAGCAGCCCGCGCCCGGACGGCGAGACCCACTCGAACTCGCTGGGGAACTGCATGCGGGTGATGTCGCCGGTGTGCCGCCTGGCTCCGACCATGTGGAACGGACCCCGCGCCCACGACGCGGAGTCCAGCCCCGCGTCGGCCATCAGCCCGGGGAACGCCGGGTCGTGGCCGAAGACGTCGAGCATCCAGGCGGTACGCGGGTCGCCGCCGAGCACGTCCCGCTGATAGCCGATGCCGTAGACCGCGTTGCGGATGGTCGACTCGGGGTGCGTCAAGTTGGTGTTGGGCTCGTTGTAGGTTCCGCCGACGAGTTCGACCCGCTCCTCGGCCAGGAAGCGCCGCAGTTGCTCCCGCTCCTCCGGGAAGACGTCCCAGAACGGTTTGAGGTAGTCGATCTCGGCCAGGACGAACTTGTAGTCGTCGTCGTGCCTGGCCGCGTCCAGGTGCGCGCGTACCAGGTCGAAGGCGGTACGGACGAACGGCGGCCGCAGCTTGCCGACCCACGGCAGGTCGGGTAGCTGGTGCCACACCTCGGTGAACCCGGCCTGGGTGTTCCACCAGACCGGGTCGTAGTGGAAGTGCGAGACCATCCACATCGTCCAGCCGGTGGCCGCCGCCTCGACGCTCCCGTCGAGAGTACGGCGCTCGCCCGCGCCTTCCGCGACGGCGGTGACCCGGTGGACGGAGCCCTCCGGCGCGGGCGCGGCGATGAGCACCCCCACCTCGACCTCTCCGTCACCGGTGACCGTCACGGGCTCGGGCGTGGTGACGGCAGGACCCTCCACCCACACCCGTACCGGCCCCGGCACCTCGGTCAGGGTCACCCGGACGACCTGGCGTGGCGCGGACGCGGAGCCCACGAACAGATCAGTGCCACTCAACGACGCGATTCGCATCTTCACTCCAGATCTCTGACCCGGGTGGCGTCCGTGTCGTGGATCCCGGGCACGGGAAAGCGCTTTCGCGGATCCTATAGAGCTCCGGTTCGACTCTGCTACCCGCTATGCCCCGATTCGTCCGTTAAGCCGCTCGCCCGACGGGTCTTACAGACGGGTGACCAGCAGGGCGACATCGTCGCCGGCGCCGCTGCTGATTCCCAGGCGGCTCAGGGCGACGTCGGCGAGGCAGTCGGGGGTCAGCCGGCTGCATCGGGCGAGCGCGCCGGTCAGACGCGCCAGGCCGACATCGATGTCCTCCCCACGGCGCTCCACGAGACCGTCGGTGTACAGGACGAGGGTGTCTCCGGCGGTGTAGGGGAGATCGGTCTGGGGGCGGGTGACGTGGTCGGCGCGGGTGCCCAGTGGAGGATCGGTGGCCTGGTCCAGCAGCGCGTAGGAGCCGTCCGAGTGGAGCAGCACCGGCGGCAGATGCCCGGCGCTGCTGTAGGTGATGCGGCAGCCCGCGGTATCGATCACGGCCTGGACCGCCGTGGTGGCCAGCGCGCCCTCAAGGGAACGGGCGTACAGACCGAGCACCTCCAGCGCCGGGCCCGGCTCCTTGACCGCGCGGATGGCCGCGCTGAGCGCGCTGCGAAGCATTCCCATGACCGTTGCGGCCTCCAGACCCTGGCCCACGACGTCGCCGACCGCGACGGCGAAACAGCCGTCCGGCAGATCGACGACGTCATACCAGTCGCCGCAGACGTTCAGCGTTCCGACAGCGGGCAGGTAGCGCACCGCGATATCGGGGTGGAGGTCCAGGTCCGGGGAGTGGAGCATGGCCTCCTGCAGGGCGAGCGCGACCCGGCGTTCACGGGCGTGAGCGCGGCGCAGCTCCTCGTTCAGCCGCTGCAACTCCTGCGCCCGCGCGTAGAGCTCGGCCTCCATCAGCTCCTCCCGCCCCGCTGAAGGGCGGACGGCGGGTTGCTGAGAAGAGCAGGAGTGGACGAACTCGGTCACGTCTTCCACCCGGTGGAGGATCCACGACACCGTCCCGTTCGCCGCCAGAACAGGGGTGTTGATCGGGGACCACCAGCGCTCCTCGAACGCTCCGGGGCGGTCGGCGACAGGGATGTCGTACTTCTGCAACACCATCGTGTCCGGTTCCCGATAGGCCAGTACGCGGTGCAGCGAGGCGCGCAAGTTCTTCACCCCCTCGGCACCGGGGTCGTGAGGGTTGTCAGGGAAAGCGTCGAAGATGTACCGGCCGATCAGATCCTCGGCGGTACGGCCGGTCGCGCGCTGGTAGGCACGGTTCGCGTCGACGATCATCAGGTCCGGATCCAGGACCAGGCACGGGCTCGACGTGGCGGCGAACAGCGCCGCGTAATCGATCTGCGGCGTGCCCGGCCTGCGTGCGCCCTGCCTGTGCGGGCTGATTGTCCTGCCCACACCATCTACTTTACGAGGTGTTGTGCCTGTTCACCGCAAAGGGGTCGGCTACGGTCCGTGCCGATCGACTACTTCCTGCAGCATCGTTGAGACCGACGCGCTCCACCGGATCGGCGCATCCAGCACCTCCCTTGATCAGGGCCCTCGCACGCCCGTAGCGGCCCAGGAGCGCGCGGGTGATCGTCACCGAGCATGACATCGACGGTGTGAATGATCGCTAAGGTTGGTCGCCATGGCGCTGCTGTCCCACCTCGACCGTTTCAACAGGCGGCACCCGTGGAGCCACAACGATCACTACGGCGGCTGGGTCGCGGGGCAGGTGGCCGCGTCCGGGGCCTGCCATGTCCTTGACGTCGGGTGTGGCACGGGCAACCTCACCGCCCTGCTCCGCCGCCGCGCCGCCACCGTCACCGGGCTCGAACCCGACCCTGCGACCGCCCGCGTGGCGGCGGAGCGCTTCGCCGGTGATCCCGTGGTCACCATCGTCCAGACCGACTTCGCCGGGCGCGATCCGCGGCGGCGGTGGGACGCCGTCACCCTGGTCGCCGTCCTGCACCATCTCCCGCTCGTGCCCACGTTGCGGGAGCTGCGCGGCTGCCTCGCCCCCGGCGGGCGCCTGGTGGTCGTCGGCTGCTACCGCGAGGCCGGTCCCGCCGATCTGCTCGCCGCCCTGCCGGCCATGGTCGCCAACCCGATCATGGGTCTGATCAAGCATCCTGCCCGCGCTGACGTGCCGCCTCTGCATATGACGGCGCCCACCGCCGAGGCGCGGGAGACCCTGGCCGACATCAGGGCCGCGGCCGCGCAGGAGCTGCCCGGCGCCCGGATCCGGCGTCGTCTGTTCTGGCGGTACACCCTGGTCTACGACGCCCCCGCCGGGGCCTGAGGTCTGGCGAGTCCTCAGCTGAGAAGATCGAGGTGCTGGGAGACCGGGCCCAGGGTGAGCAGGCCGCTGCCCGCTCCGGCCAGCTCCGCCGCCGCGGGTACGAGCGCGGTGCGGGCGCGCGCCATCGTCTGCCTGTCGCCGACGGCCGCGGCGGCCCGCGCGACCAGGCACCACATGGCTTCCAAGAGCAGGTCGCGCGGCGGGTCGGGCACGTCACGCAGCTTCGCCGCAGCGTCGCGGCGGTGTCCGAGCCTGATCAGGACCAGCGGGCGTGTCCACGGCTCGTAGGGGCCGAAGCCGGTGCCGTCGCCGGCCGATGCGGATGAACTGTGGCGCACGTGCAGGCACAGAAGGGCGAGCGGCAGGAGACCGTGCTCCAGGCCGGGCATGCCCGCGCCGTCCAGCCGGGCGGCGGCGGATCGGTAGGCCGCCTCGACCTCCTGCGGCGGGGCCTGGCCGGTCGCGTCGAGGCGCAGCGCCCGATACCACCGGGTGAACACGCCCACCAGCGGCAGCTCGTGCCGCGCGGCCAGATGATCGGCGGCGGCCGCGTGGGCGTCGGCTCCGGCGAAGTCCGCGAGCGCGCTGCGGGCCTGGAGGCGGATGAGATGGCCGAGAACCTCATAGGTGACCAGGCCGTGCCGGGCCGAGAGCGCGATCAGCTCGGCCCCGATGGCGTCCCGGTGAGGTGCCAGGCCCGTACGGTGGAACGTCTGCATGAAGACGCCGTTGAGCGCGAATGCCAGCAGGCCCGGGTCGTCCAGGCGGCGGGCGAGCAACTCTGCCTCCCGGGCGGCGGCGGGGCCGCGTGCCGTGTTCGTACCGCGTGACTCCAGCGCGATGGTGGCCAGGAGGCGGGCTCGTACCGCGTCACGCGCCCCCGGGGTAGCGGCCATGCCCGATGGAGGGGCGGTGGCAGTATCCGGTGAGACGGTGGTTGCGGTGCTTGGGGTCATTGGGGTGGTTGGGGTGATCCCGGTCCTCGGGGGTAGGGCGGCGAGGGTGCGTTCGGCGGCTGCGATCACGTGGCCTGCCTGGTCGGGGTCGTCGAGGCGGGTCCAGATCGCGGGTACGTCGTAGGCGCCGATGACGCGGGCCGTCAGCTCCACGTCCCCCAGTTCCTCGGCCGCGGCGATGGCCGCCACCCGGTGCCGGCGGGCTGCCAGCAAGCCGCCGCCACCCGTCACGGCGAGATCGCGCATCAGCCCCACGGTCGACTCCAGCCGGGCGCGCGCACCCGATGGCACGCTGCGGTCGTAGGCGGCGGCAGCTCGCGCCCACACCGTGTCCGCCGGCTCCTGGCGGCCGGGGTCGAGGTGCGGCGCGTGGTGGAGGATGTCCGCCTCCAGGCGGCTCAGCCCGGGGCCGGGGTCCACGCCCAGGTGCTCGACCAGCAGCTCCCGCGCCCGGCGCAGCACCGCGAGCGCGTCTGCCTGGCGGCCGGTACGGTACAGCGCCAGGGCCAGCAGCCGCCAGCCCTCCTCCCGCCAGGGATGTTCGGCGACGTGAGCGTCCAGATCGGGGACCGCCTCCCCGGCCAGCCCCAGGGCCAGGCGGGCCTCGGCCTGGCGTTCGACGGCGTGCAGCCGCAGCTCCGTGAGCCGGGAGCGTTCGGCACGGGCCCAGGGTTCGTCGGAGAAGTCGGCGTAGGCGGGCCCGCGCCACCATCCCAGCGCCTCCTCGACCCGGGGGAGCACGTCCTCGGGCGGCCCGGCCGCGGTCACCGCCCGTTCGAAGCGCCAGGCGTCCACCGCGTCCGGCTCGGCGCGCAAGGCGTACCCCGGACCCTCGGTGACCAGCAGCCGGGCCGGGGACCTGGGCGGGCGCTGCGGCTCCAGCGCCCGGCGCAGCGCCGCCACGAACGTGCGCAGCGCGCCCACCGCGTCCGGTGGCGGGTCCTCCCACAGGTCCGTCACCAGGTGGGCGACCGGGACGACGCGCCGCCGGGCGACGACGAGCCGGGCCAGCACCGCGCGATGGCGCGGCCCCCTCAAGGAGATCGCGTCCCCCGCGCCGTCCCAGGCCGTCACCGGCCCCAGCACGCCGAACGTCACCCGCACGTCGCCCATCGCCTCCTTCTCCTGGTCATATCGACCGACCCGTGGGCCGCCGCTGGGCGTCCCGCACCGGCGGGCCGACCCTTGCCGTCTCCGTGTCGAGGGGGCAGGGCTCGCGCCGCGTCGGCCCGGCCGCTCCAGGCGCGTGGCCCGGCGACCGGCCTCGTGTGTCGCGTCGCAGGCCGGGCGTCCGACGGCGGGCCGTCCCCCGGCGACGGCCG
>NZ_JBIEIS010000102.1:0-8886 GCF_043496855.1 Nonomuraea sp. JJY05 | reverse complement strand
AGGTCGAGGGAGGCGTCGGTGAACGGGCCGGCCAGCGAGTTGAGCACCACGTCCATCCCTTCGCCACCCGTGATGGAGGCGAAGGCGTCGGCGAAGTCGAGGTCGCGGGAGGAGGCGATGTGGCCCTCAGGCACGCCCAGGGCGCGCAGCAGGTGCTGCTTGCCGGGTGAGGCGGTGGCGAACACCTCCGCGCCCAGATGCCGGGCGATCTGGATGGCGGCCATGCCGACCCCGCCCGCGCCGGAGTGGATCAGCACCCGCTCGCCGCGGGTGAGCCCGGCCAGGTCGACCAGCCCGTACCAGGCGGTCGCGAACGCTCCGGGAACCGACGCCGCGCGGGCGAAACTCCACCCCTGCGGCATCCTCGCCATCATCCGGCGATCGGCCACCACCCGCGGGCCGAAGGTCCCCTCGCCCAGGCCCATCACCCGATCGCCGGCCCGCAGCCCGTCCACCCCGGGCCCGACCTCGGAGACGATCCCGGCGAACTCGCCACCGATGAGCCCGCCCTGTTCGGGCACCATGCCCAGGGTCACGACCACATCGCGGAAGTTCAGGCCGGCCGCGCGGACCTCCACCCGCACCTCACCGGCGGCCAACTCCTGGTCAGCCTCCGGGGCGGGAATCAGGTTCAGCCCGTCGATGGACCCCTTGACCGGGCTGTCCAGCCGCCAGGCTGCCGGCCCCTCGGGCGTCGCCAGGTCGCCGGAGGTGTCCGCCCGAGCCAGACGGGGCACCAGCACCCGACCGGCCCGCACCGCCAGCTGCGGCTCGTCCTCCACGCCCAGCAACGAAGCCAGCGCCGTGAGCGAATCTGCCGCGCGATCGACGTCCACCAGCACGATCCGGCCCGGGTTCTCCGCCTGCGCCGAACGGACCAAGCCCGACACCGCCGCCTCGACCAGGGCACCACCGGTGGCGCTGCCGGCCTCCGTACCCGTCGTCACCGCACCCGTGGTCACCAGCACCAGCCGGGTGTCGGCCAGTCGCTCATCGGCCAGCCAGTCGCGCAGCACGCCCACGGCCCGGTCCAGCTCCGACCGCAGGCCCGCCGGCGGTTCTCGGTCATCGGCCTGCGGAAGAGGAATGACCAGGGTCGTGATGCCGTCGTCGCCGGCGGCCGCGTGGAGATCGGCGTACGAGCGCACCTCCAGGTCGCTGCCGCGCAGCGCTTCGGTCACTCTGCCGTCCGTCTCGATGACGGCTGTCGCCCCTCGGGCACGCGGCGGGTTCCAGCCGGGCGGGATCACCCACTGCAGGTGGTGGAGTGCCTCGTGGCCCGGCTGGGTACGCGACGACAGTCCACCGGCCGGCAGCGGGCGCGTGACCAGGCTCGTGACCACCGCGACCGGGGCGCCGGCGGCGTCGGCGATCCGGATGCTGGAAGCGCCGCCCTCGGCCGGAAGGACGTGAACGCGCACCTGCCGAGCGCCGGAGGCCAGGAGCTCCACCCCGTTCCAGGCGAACGGGAGCACCACGCCCTCACCCTGCTCGATGAGGCCGGTGGCATGCAGCGCCGCGTCAAGCAGAGCCGGGTGGATGCCGTAGGCATCGGCCTCGGCGGCCTCTCGCTCGTCGAGCTCCACCTCGGCGAACACCTCGTCGTCGCGGACCCAGGCCCGCTTGAGTCCCTGGAAGGCAGGACCATAGCCATATCCGGAGCTCGCCAGCGTCTCGTAGTGGCCGGACACGTCCACCGGCTGCGCCCCCGCAGGCGGCCACTGCCCATCGGCGAAGCCTGCGGTGCCGGTCGTCCCGGTGAGGGTTCCGGCAGCATGACGCGTCCAAGGGCGCCGGCCGGTGCGGGCGTGTAGCGTCACCTCGCGGCGGCCGTCCTCGCCGGCGGCGGACACCGCCACCTGGAGCTGGACCGCCTCGTCGGCCTCGATCACCAGCGGCGCCTCAAGCGTCAGCTCCTCCAGCACCGGGCAGCCGGCCTCGTCCCCGGCACGCACGGCCAGCTCCACGAACCCGGTGCCGGGGAAGAGCACCGTCTCCCCCACCGCATGATCGGCCAGCCAGGGATGCGTCGCGGTCGAGATCCGGCCGGTCAGCACCAGCCCGCCCTGGTCGGGCAGTTCCACCGCCGCGGCGAGCAGCGGGTGGTCCACCCGGGCCTGGCCCAGCCCGCCCGCGTCCGACACGCCGGTCGTGGCGGGCTCCAGCCAGTAACGCCGGTGCTGGAACGCATACGTGGGCAGCTCAGCGCCCGCCCCGGTCGCGGTGAGGAGCCGTTCCCAGTCCACCCCGACACCGGCGGTGAAGGCCTCGGCCACCGACCGCACGAACCGGTCGGGGCCGCCCTCGCCGCGGCGCAGCGATCCCACCGCCACCCCGGGCGAGGCGGTCGCGTCCAGGATGTCCTGCACCGCCATCGTCAGCACCGGATGCGGGCTCGCCTCCACGAACGCCGAGCGGCCATCGGCCAGCAACGCCCGCACCGCGCCCTGGAAGTCCACCGGCCGGCGCGCGTTGGAGAACCAGTACTCCGCGCCCAGCTCCGAGCCTGCCAGCACCCCACCGGTCACGGTCGAGTAGAACGGCACCCGGCCCGCCTCGGGCGTGATCGGGCCCAGCATGTCCAGCAGCTGCTCCCGCAGGGGCTCCACCATCGCCGAATGCGAGGCCACCGTGGTCGCGATCACCCGCGCCCGCGCCCCCTCACCACGCAGGCGCTCGACCAGCTCCTCCAGCGCCTGGACCGGCCCGGCCACCGCGCACGAAGCCGGCCCGTTGTCCGCGCTCACCTCCAGCTCCCCGCCCAGTGGGGCGAGACGTTCGCGAACCACGTCGGCGGGCAGCCCCACGGCGGCGATCGCGCCCCGTCCCCACAGCTCGGCGGCGAACAACCGGCTGCGCAGCACGACCACCCGCACCGCGTCGGCCAGCGACAACACCCCGGCCACGCAGGCCGCGGCCACCTCACCTTGCGAGTGGCCCACGACGGCGGTCGGGCGGACGCCGATGGACTCCCACAGTCCGGCCAGCGCGATTCCGACCGCGAAGGCGACCGGCTGCAGCCTCTCGATCGCGTTCAGCCCGGTCCCGTCGGCGTCGGCGAGCACCTGGGCCGGGTCCCAGTCCACCCACCGCCGGATCTCGGTGAAGCACTCCTCCAGCCGGGCGGCGAACACCGGCGACGCCTGCGCCAGCTCCACCCCCATCCCGGCCCACTGCGCCCCCTGGCCGGGGAACACCAGCACCGCATCCCGCCGGCCCGACGCCGTACCCGACACCGAGCCGGTCACCACCCCGGCGCCGGGCTCCCCCGCCGCCAGCGACTGCAGCCCGCTCAGCAACTCCTCGCGACCTGCGCCCATGACGACGGCACGGTCCTCGAACACCGGCCGCGTGCGTACCAGCGACAGCCCGACCTCCCCGATCGGCAACTCCGGCCGCGCCACCACATGCTCGGCCAGCCGGGACGCCTGGGCCCGCAACGCCTCCTCACCGCGCCCCGACACCACCCACGGCACCACCCCGGAAACCACCGGAGCGCTTTCAGGCGCGTCCTGCCGCGGCTCCGGCTCGGGAGCCTGCTCCACGATCACGTGCGAGTTCGTCCCGCTCACGCCGAACGACGACACGCCCGCCCGCCGCGGCCTGCCCGCCGGCTCCGGCCAGTCCCGCGCCTGCTCCAGCAGCCGTACCTGGCCCTGCTCCCAGTCGACATGGGTCGTGGGGGCGGACACGTGCAGGGTCTGCGGCAGCAGACCGTGCCGCATCGCCAGCACCATCTTGATCACGCCGGCCACGCCCGCGGCCGCCTGCGTGTGACCGATGTTCGACTTCACCGACCCCAGCCACAGCGGCTCCGCCGAATCACGATCCCGCCCGTACGTGGCCAGCAACGCCTGCGCCTCGATCGGGTCGCCGAGCGCGGTCCCCGTCCCATGCGCCTCGACCGCGTCCACCTCAGCGCCGGACAACCCCGCGCTCGCCAGCGCCTGGCGGATCACCCGCTCCTGCGAAGGACCGTTCGGAGCCGTCAAACCATTACTGGCCCCGTCCTGGTTGACCGCCGACCCGCGGATCACCCCCAGCACCCGATGGCCGGCAGCCACCGCGTCCGACAGCCGCTCCAGCACCAGCACACCGACACCCTCGGACAGGACGGTGCCGTCGGCCTCGTCGGAGAACGCCTTGCACCGGTCGTCCCGCGCCAGGCCGCGCTGGTGGCTGAAGTCCACGAGGAGTTCCGGCGTGGCCATGATCGTCACGCCGCCCGCGAGCGCGAGCGTGCTCTCCCCGGCGCGCAGCGACTGGCAGGCCATGTGGATGGCGACGAGCGAGGAGGAGCAGGCGGTGTCCACCGTGACCGCGGGCCCTTCCAGGCCCAGCGTGTACGCCACCCGGCCGGAGATGACGGAGCTGGAGTTGCCCGTTCCCAGGTAACCCTCGCTGCCCTCGGGCAGGGGCCCCCGGCCCACCTCGTAGTCGTTGGCGAAGGCGCCGATGAAGACGCCGGCGGAGGTGCCGCGCAGCGAAGCCGGATGGAGGCCGGCCCGCTCCAGGGCCTCCCACGAGACCTCCAGCACCAGCCGCTGCTGCGGGTCCATGGCGACGGCCTCACGCGGGCTGATCCCGAAGAACGCGGGGTCGAACTCGTCCGCCCCTTCGACGAATCCGCCCGAGCGCGCGTAAGTCGTCCCGCTGCTGTCCGGGTCGGGGTCGTACAGCGCTTCCAGGTCCCAGCCACGGTCCTTCGGGAACGGGACGATCCCCTGCTCGCGCTCCAGCAGCAGCTTCCACATGTCCTCCGGCGAGTTCACCCCGCCGGGGTAGCGGCAGCTCATCGCCACGATCGCGATCGGCTCGCGCTCCTTCTCCTCGACCTCACGCAAACGTCGGTTGGCCTGCTGGAGATCCTCGGTCACTCGCCGGAGGTACGCGAGGAGCTTCTCTTCGTCAGCCATGCCGTCCCGCCTTCCCTAAGGGGTTTCTTGCGTTTGCTGTCAGACAACCGGTTGGGGGACCTACAGGCCCTGGTCGATCAGCGAGAAGAGCTCGTCGGCGCTCGCCGTGCGCACCTTGCTCTCCTCGTCCGTTCCGGATCGGTCTCCGCGCCACTCGTCCATGAGCTTCTGCAGGCGAACGGTGATCTCGGACCGCGCCTCGACATCGATGGCGATCTTGCCGAGCAGCCGGCCCAGGTCGTCCAGGCTCTGCAGTACCTGTGATTCGACCGGTTCCTTCTTCGGCAGGAGCTGGCTGCCCATGTAGTCGGCGATGGCGACCGCGTTGGGGTAGTCGAAGATCAGCGTCGCCGGCAGCCGGAGCCCGGTGGCCCGGCCGAGCCGGTTGCGCAGCTCCACCGACGTCAGGGAGTCGAATCCGAGTTCGCTGAAGCTCCGGTCCGGATCCACGTGCTCCTCGGAGGCGTGTCCCAGCACCCCGGCGGCCTCCGTACGTACCAGCGAGACCAGCATGCGGTCCTGCTCGGCCGGGGCCAGGCCGGCCAGGCGCTGCTGCAGCGCCGGCTCGCCGTCCGAGGCGGGTGCCGCGCTCTGGGCGGTACGGCGTGCGGGGGTGCGCGCCAGGCCGCGCAGGACGGCGGGGATGCCGTCCTCGCGTGCGCCGAGAGCACGGGCGTCCATGGGCAGCGGTACGAGGAAGGGCTCCGGCATGGTCAGGGCGGCGTCCAGCAGTTGCATGCCTTCGGCGGCACCCATGGCGGTGAACCCCGAACGGGACAGCCGCTCCAGGTCGATGTCGCCCAGCCGGCGCGTCATGCCGCCGGTCTCCGGCGCCCAGACGCCCCAGGCGAGGGACTGTGCGGGCAGGCCGGCGGTGTGGCGGTGGATGGCGAGCGCGTCCAGGAAGGCGTTGGCGGCGGAGTAGTTGCCCTGTCCGGCGCTGTCCAGGGTGGCTGCGGAGGAGGAGTAGAGCACGAACGCGGCCAGGTCGAGGTGCTGGGTGGCCTGGTGCAGGTGCCAGGCGGCGTCCGCCTTGGGCCGCAGCACCCGGTCGATCTTGTCCGGCGTGAGAGAGCCGATCACGCCGTCGTCCACCACGCCGGCGGCGTGGAAGACCGCCGTGAGGGGATGCTGGGTGTGGACGCGGTCGAGGAGTGCGGTGACCTGCCCGGGGTCGGACAGATCGCACGCGGCGATCTCGACCGTCGCGCCCGCCGCCTCCAGGTCGGCCCGTAGCCGGTCGGCGCCGGGAGCCTGGTCGCCCCGGCGGGAGGCCAGCAGCAGATGCCCGGCCTGGTGCTGGGTGGCCAGGTGGCGGGCCACGATGGCGCCCAGTCCGCCGGTGCCGCCGGTGATCAGGACGGTGCCGTCGGGGTCCAAGGTGCGCGGCATGGTCAGGACGATCTTGCCGGTGTGGCGGGCCTGGGCCATGTGCCGGAAGGCCTGGCGGGCCTGCTGGACCGGCCAGCACCGCACCGGCAGACCTGCCAGCTTCTGGCCGGCGAACAGGTCCAGCAGCTCGCCCAGCATCTGCCCGATCCGCTCGTGCCCGGCGTCCATCAGGTCGAAGCTGCGGTAGCGGATCCCGTTGTTCGAGACGTCCGCTGGATCACGCAGGTCGGTCTTGCCCATCTCGATGAACCGGCCGCCGGGGGCCAGCAGGTCCAGCGAGGCGTCGGTGAACGGGCCGGCCAGCGAGTTGAGCACCACGTCCACCCCTTCGCCCCCGGTGACGGTGGCGAAGGCGTCGGCGAAGTCGAGGTCGCGGGAGGAGGCGATGTGATCGTCGGCCACGCCCAGGGCGCGCAGCAGGTGCTGCTTGCCGGGTGAGGCGGTGGCGAACACCTCCGCCCCCAGATGCCGGGCGATCTGGATCGCGGCCATGCCGACCCCGCCCGCGCCGGAGTGGATCAGCACCCGCTCGCCGCGGGTGAGTCCGGCCAGGTCGGCCAGCCCGTACCAGGCGGTCGCGAACGCTCCCGGGACCGACGCCGCGCGGGCGAAACTCCACCCCTGCGGCATCCTCGCCATCATCCGATGATCGGCGACCACCCGGGGACCGAAGGTCCCCTCGCCCATGCCCATCACCCGGTCGCCGGCCCGCAGCCCGTCCACCCCGGGCCCGACCTCGGCGATGACACCGGCGAACTCGACGCCCATCGCCCCGGCCTCACCCGGGTACATGCCCAGGGAGTTGAGCACGTCGCGGAAGTTCAGACCGGCCGCGCGGACGTCCACCCGCACCTCGCCGGCGGCCAGCTCCCGGCCGGCTTCCGGCGCCGGGATCAGGGTCAGCCCGTCGATGGATCCCTTGGCGGTGCTGTCCAGGCGCCAGCCCTCGGTCCCTTCGGGCATCGGGAGGTCGCCGGAGGTGTCCGCGCGGGTCAGGCGGGGCACCAGCACCCGACCGGCCCGTACCACCAGCTGCGGCTCCTCCTCCACGCCCAGCAGGGAGGCCAGCGCGGTGAGCGAATCGGCCGCGTCGTCGACGTCCACCAGAAGGATCCGGCCGGGGCTCTCGGCCTGCGCCGAGCGCACCAGGCCCGACACCGCCGCCTCGACCAGCGCGCCGCCACCGGCGCTGCCGGTCTCGGAGCCGGTCGTCACCGCGTTGCTGGTGACCAGCACCAACCGGGTCTCGGCCAGCCGCTCATCGGCCAGCCACCCGCTCACCACGTCCACGACCCGGTCCAGCTCCGACCGCAACCCCTCCAGCGGCCCACGCCCGTCCCGGCGAAGCACCCGCATCACCACGGCGGCGGGAACAGCCTGCCCGGACGCGACCGCAGCACCCAACGCCGCCACGTCCACGTACTCTTCGACACCACCACCAGCGGACTCGACGGCCGCGGCCAGACCAGGCCACCGCTCGCCCACCACCGCCACGTCGCCCACCGACGCGCCCGCGAGGTCGCTCGCCGGCGGCACCCAGTCCATTCGCAGCAGCGACGACGAGGACGCGGTCGCGGTCAGCTTCTGGTCCGCGAGCTCCCGCAGGATCAGCGAGCCGATGGAGGCCACGGCCTGTCCCGCGGAGTCTCCCGTCTCCAGGGTCACCGCGCCGTCGTCGGCACGGCGCAGGCGTACGCGCAGGTGACTGGCGGCGGAGGCGTGCAGTCGCACCTCGGTCCAGGCGAAGGGCAGAGTGATCTTCGAGTCGTCGGAGAGCCGTTCGGCCACGCCGATGGCGTGCAGTGCCGCGTCCAGCAGCGCCGGGTGGATGCCGTAACGGCCGGCCTCGGCGGCCTCCCGCTCGCCGAGTTCCACCTCGGCGAACACCTCTCCGTCACGCTCCCAGGCTCGCTTGAGCCCCTGGAACGCCGGTCCGTATCCGTACCCGGCGGCGGACAGCGTCTCGTAGTGGCTCGACACGTCCACCGCCTGCGCTCCTGCCGGCGGCCACTGGCTCCAGTCGAAGCCCGCCGCGTCGCCGCCGTCCGCCGCGGCCACGATCCCGGCGGCATGGCGGGTCCACGGCCGCGTACCGCTGCGGGCGTAGACCGTCACCTCGCGCCGGCCGTCCTCGTCGGCGGCGGCCACGGCCACCTGGATCAGGACCGGCTCGTCCCTTTCGAGCACCAGCGGCGTCTCGATCGTCAGCTCTTCCACCACCGAGCAGCCGACCTCGTCGGCCCCGCGCACCACCAGCTCCACGAACCCGGTGCCGGGGAACACGACCTTCTCCCCCACCGCGTGGTCGGCCAGCCACGGATGCGCGGCGACCGAGATCCGCCCCGTCAGAACCACTCCACCCTGATCGGGCAACTCCACCGCGGCTCCCAGCAGGGGGTGATCCGCGGGGGCCTGGCCGAGGCCGTCGACGTTCGTGGCGGTCGCGGGCGCTTCGAGCCAGTAGTGGTGGTGTTGGAAGGGGTAGGTGGGCAGGTCGGTGGTGGTGGCGTGGGTGTGGGTGAAGAGGTTGTGCCAGTTGATGGGGGTGGTGGTGTGGGTGTGGGTGGTGGCGATGGCG
>NZ_JBIEIS010000101.1:0-10359 GCF_043496855.1 Nonomuraea sp. JJY05 | reverse complement strand
GCTGGCCACGAGGTCTCCGGTACTTGGCTCTTCTTGGTCGTTGAACCAACTACCGGAGACCTCTACTTTTCACGATCATCGACACGCCGCAAGCCCCAAAGATCCTTATGAAACACGGCCTAGCCCGCCCACCCGCCCGGCAGCAGCGACCACAGCGAGCCCCGGCAGCCGGCACCTGACCAGCGACAGCGGGAACAGCCGCCGACGCCTGACTGGCGGCAGCGGGCCCGGCGACCAACGCCTGACCGACCACAGCCGACCCGGCACCCAACGCCTGACCGGCGGCCGGGGGAACAGCGACAGCGGGAATGAGAGGCAGCGCAAGCGAGAAGCAACGCAAGCCGCGACGCCAGCGGCCGACCGACCTGCGCCAGATTCACCAGCCCCTACCCGGCAACACTTCAGCGAGAGCGGCGCACCCTCAACGGTGGCCCAGCCTCGCGAACCTCAGCCCAACCGATCCAGCACGGGCTTCACGGCATCCTCCTCGACCCGCCCTTCCCCGGCCATCGTCCACGCCGCGTCGCAGGCAGCCCGCAGCCCATCGATCCGGCTGCCGTCGCCATCGAGCCGCAGCACGCCGTCCAGCCATCGTGCGTGCCATCCCCCGCACGCTCCATCCCGCACCTCGGGATAAGACTCCAGCAACGTACGCAAATCCTCACCGACATAGGTGGGCCGATGACGCGGTTCCGCCGTCAGCGCATCGACAGCCGTCGCCACCCCTGTCAGCACCAGCAGGCTCTCAACCCCCGCGTTGGAGGCCCCCTCGATATCGGTGTCCAGCCGATCCCCCACGACCAGCGGCCGCCGCGCCCCCGTACGGATCATGGACTCCCGATGCAACGGCGGATCCGGCTTGCCCGCATAAACCGGCTCAACCCCGGTAGCCGCGGCGATCACCCGAACCATCGCCCCGTTCCCCGGCAACTCCCCTCGCCCGGTAGGCATCGTGCTGTCCCCGTTGGAGGCCACGAACAGCGCCCCCTGCCGCACCGCCAGCGCCCCTTCGGACAGCAGCCCGTACGACAGACCGGGGGCGATCCCCTGCACCACGGCGACAGGGGACTCGGCGGCAGTGGAAACGGGCCGAAGCCCCCGATCCCGTAGAGCCAACCGCAACCCGGACCCTCCGACGACGAGCACGTTCGACCCAGGCGGCACCCTTTCGGCGACCAACCGGGCAGCGGCCTGTGCCGAAGTCACCACGTCGTCAGCCGAGGCCGGCGCCCCGAGCTCACGCAGGTGAGCGGCGATGGCAGCAGGCGTACGAGAAGCGTTGTTGGTGACGTACGCCAGCCGCACCCCACGCCGCTGAGCCTCCTCCAACGCCTGCGGCGCCCCCGGCACCGCATGACTGCCCAGGTAAACCACACCGTCAAGGTCGAGCAGCAAGGTGTCATAGCCGTCGATCAGCACAGCGCCTCTCCCGTTTGACTCTCACGCCGCGTGCGACTTTAGCGCCGCCCCGACCCTCACCTACACAAAGCCCGACCATTTCCACAGTCCACCGCATCATGGGCAGCCCCATCGCCACCGCCAGGGCCACCACCGGCACCGGCACCGCCACCATCACCGGCACCGCCACCCGCACGCCACCGCCAGCCCCACCGGCACCACACGCACCATCACCGGCACCGCCACCCGCACGCCACCCGCACGCCACCCGCACGCCACCCGCACGCCACCGGCACGCCACCGGCACGCCAGCCGGCACCACCACCGCCAGCGCCGCCGGCACCACCCGCACCACCACCGGGACCGCCACCGGGACCGCCACCGGCACCCGCCACCGGCACCCGCCACCGCCACCGCCACCGCCACCGCCACCGGCACCGGCACCGGCACCCAGGCCATCCTCACTGGCAGTGCCGCTTTACCCCGACCGCGCCAGAGCCTTTACGCCATAGCTCTCCATCGCCGATCTCGCGGGGCGGCGGCCCACAACCACCACTCCCACCTTGCAGATCTGAGCAGCCTTCAGCCGCAGCCAGCGCCATGAGATCACTCAATGCCACCCTCAGGGCCCGCCGCACCCCCGCACCGCGGAACATGACCGGCACCCCCACGCCATCGCCAACCGCCGGACAGCGCACGCCATCGCGACCGCCGAACAGCGCCACGCCATCGCCGCCCGCACAATTTCGCACGAGGACGACGAGAACGCCGCCTACCGCCCACTCACACACCAGGACCGGCGCACGCCGCCGTTCAAGAGCCCATCGCCGGAACGACGCAAGGCATCGCTCAACGCGCATCCCCACACCCGGAACCACGCCAGTTCAGACAGCAAAGGAGACGATCACAAGAGACCCGGACCGCTCCCGATACCCCACGCCCTCCGACTACATTTCGCGACGAGCTCGCAAGGTAGCGCGAACACTCTTCAAAGCCGACACATAATGCCGCTCATCTGGCCTCATGGCCACCGCGATGGCCAGGGGCTCCTGTGCCCCCTCCACATCACCGGTCCGCCACAACGACAACCCCAACCCAAAGTAGGCATAATCCTCGGCTGGATTAGCATTCACGATCTGCCGGAAACTGGCGGCAGCCTCCGCATACTGCCGTGAATTGAACTGCGCCCGAGCCAACGCCTCCAGAATGCTGCGGGATTCGGGTTCGGCGGCGGCAGCACGCTCCAGCAACGCCGCAGCGGCGGCCGGACTACCCTCTTTCAGCAACCGCACCCCACGCTGATACCAGTCGTAAACACCGCCCCCGGGAGCACCTGAGTTCTCGTTCTGAACGTTTCCATCGTGGGCCATGCGTGAGGACTCCTTCATCGCTGAACGAGGACCCGCTTCGCCCTGCTGCGGAACGGGCACGGGCTGCAACCATGGGGCGACTTCCGGAAGGCACAAGCATTTATGGGAGCATGCCCGGTATGGGGACTCCTGAACTGCCGATTCCGGACGGGCTGGGGCTGCGGCCCTTCCGAGGGGTACGTTTCGCCGTCGAAGATCCCGCCAAGGTGACCTCCCCGCCATACGACCTGATCTCTGACGCCGACGTGGACGCCCTGCTGGACTCCCATCCGAACAACGTCGTCCGACTCATCCTTCCCCGCTCGCCCCGGAGCGATTCCTCCGCCAAGCCAGTGGCCCCTCGCCCGCAACAGGAACCAAACCTCACGCCCAGCGCCCAAACTTCACCGAGCACCGCGCCCCACCGCCCGTCGGCCGACACCGAACCGACCCCCGCATCCCACCACCCGTCGGCCGACAGCGAACCCACCACCGCGCCCCACCGCCCGTCGGCCGACAGCGAACCCACCGCCACGCCCCACCACCCGTCGGCCGACAGCGAACCGACCCCCGCGCAACAGCAGGCGTCCGTTCCTCCCACACCGTCCGATGCCGGGCTCGAAACCCGCTACGCCGAGGCACGGGACACACTGAGGGCTTGGCTGGACACGGGTGTCTTGGTGGCGGACGACGTTCCGGCTCTCTATGTCTACGAGCAGAGCGGGCCTGACGTCCTCCAACGCGGCTTGATCGGCGACGTGGGCCTGGCCGACCCTGGGCAGCGCATCATCCTCCCCCACGAGGACGTCATGCCGGGCCCCATCACCGACCGGCTCGCTCTCATGAGCACCACGCAGGCCAATCTCGAACCCATCTTCCTCCTCTACAACGGCGACAACGGCGCCGCCACCCGTCTGGTGGACGAGGTGGCCTCGAAACGACACCCCCTCGTGTCCGCCCACACGGAGGACGGCCTCACGCACCGCCTGTGGGCCATCACGGACACATCAGAGATCAACGCGATAAACGCCGATCTCCATGACCGCCAAGCCCTGATCGCCGACGGCCACCACCGATACGCGACGTACCGCGTACTCCAACGCCAGGAGCACGCCACCCACTACTCATCCCAGCCCGAGCGCTCAGCCCCCACCACCACAAGACCCGAACCACCCACCGTCGCTCAGACGCTCTCCGCCGGCGGGAACCTCGGCGTGGAGGGGAAGCCGCCAATCCCTGGCGCATCCCATGCCTCCCACCTCTCCGGGACCGCTGCTGCCGCCGATGTCTCCGGTGAGGCCGGATCCGCGCGCTCCAGCGGCCGCCGTTCGACGTCGGAGCCCGTTGTCGGGCCGTGGGACTTCGGGCTGGCCCTGCTCGTCGATTCCACTGCGTACCCGCCCAATCTGCAGGCCATCCACCGCGTGATCCCCGGCCTTTCCCTCGCCGAGGCGACCGTCAAGGCCAGGGCCGCGTGGCGCGTGCACGACTTCGACGACTTGGCGCAGGGTCTGGCCGCTCTGAAGGAAGCTCCGGAGCCGGCCTTCCTGCTCGCTGGGGAGAGCGGCACGCACCTGCTCACCAACCCCGACCCGGTGCAGCTCGCCCGGGCCATGCCGCCGGACCACTCCGACCGCTGGAACTCCCTCAACACCTCCGTCCTCACAGAGTTCGTGCTGCCTAAGGTGTGGGGCATGCGTGACGACGAACGGGCCGTACGCATCGTCCATCACGACACGGACGCCGCAGTGCGGCTGGCCATCCGCACCGGCGGCACCGCGGTGCTCCTCAAGCCGCTCGCGGTCGACGACGTACTGGCCGTCGCTGCGGGCGGTGAACGGGTCCCCCGAAAGTCCACCTCCTTCGGCCCGAAACCCAGAACCGGCCTGGTCCTCCGTACGTTCGACATCGATTGACGCAGCCATCCCCTCCTAGCCGGGGCACCTGATTCTTCACGCCCGCCGCCGTCCGCTGTGGGCGCGAGCGCAGCGGATGCCCTACCGTGCATGAAGCGCGGTACGAGCATGGGTAGTAATAGCGCCGCCGCTGACGCCGTGCCCCCTGTGGAGGAACCACCCCTATGCAGGAACCGCCCTGGAACGACGGGACTCACGGAACGGTGCACCCCCAAGGCGACCGGTCATCCGGAGACAGCCCCGATCAGACGGTCACCCCAGCCAGCCACTAGCGAGCGCGTCCTGGTCGAAGGATTCGACGTGATGACCGCGAGCACCACCGTTGCCGGCAGCGGCAGGTCACGTGCTCTCGGTCGATGCGTACGCCGTGCCCGGCCGAGGAAAGCCACGCCCGCCGCGACCAGCTGGAGGCCCCACGCGAAAGGGCGCTGTCCACGACCGGGCGAACTTCGAGTCCTCTCCTGGTTCTCCGTGTCCGTGGCGCGGCACGGGTCAGCTGGCTGGGGCGAGGTAGATCACTTGGCGGGGGATCAGGGCGGCGAGGCTTCCGTGAGAGCTGCGGGTGGGATCGTCCGGGAGGTCGCTGGGGAGGGGAACGTCGGCCTCGTAGGGTCTGGCGGAGCTCACCTCCACCTCATACCGCCAGATCTTGGCTGTGGACGGGCCGAAGACGCGGCAGCGGAAGGAACCTGTCACCTCCATGTAGTCGCGAGGCTTGAGGCCCCGGACTGTGGCTGCCGTTTCCGGGTCGAAGGTGACGCACGGGATGCTGTCGGTCAGGGTGGCGCCGCGTCGGTTGCGGCGGCGACGCACGATGATGCGCCACTTCGCCACGGTGTCGCCGCTGGGCAAGGAGTGCTCCTCGACCCCCGCCGACAGCCGGCCTACCAGCAGGACTTCGTTTCGGTCCACTGCCGTCCTCCTATCGGTGCTCTGGTGGAGATCACTATCTACGATGAGGAGGAGGCCGGATCGGCTGGAATGCCGTTCTGGGGACAGTGGCTGGAGGGCGGGAGTTCCTGTGGATAACATCACCGCGTTGGGTGGCGACGTCTATGAAATCGACACCAAAATGGCTGGATACACGGGTATCACGGCCGGCTATCTGATTTTGGGGGATCGGCCGTGCCTCGTGGAGACGGGCACCTCGACCTCGGCGCCTGTGGTGCGAGATGCGCTGGCCTCGCTCGGCGTCGGCCCGGACGACCTGGCCACCGTCGTGGTGACGCACATTCATCTGGATCATGCCGGTGGGGTGGGCGACATCGCCAGCTTCTTCCCGTCCGCGCAGATCGTCGTACATGAGAAAGGCGCTCGCCATCTGGCTGATCCGTCACGATTGATGGCAAGTGCGCGGATGGTGTGGGGCGACAAGCTCGACACGCTATTTGGCGAACTGTCCCCCACCGAGGCCGAACGCATTGTGGCCCTGGGCGACACCGGAGCCATCGACCTTGGCAACGGACGCACGCTGAACAGCCACTACTCCCCTGGGCACGCCAAACACCACGTGGGCCTGATCGACTCCGCCACCGGTGACCTGTATGTCGGCGACGCGGCCGGCGTCTACCTTCCTGAGACGGGCGATCTCCGCCCGGCGACGCCGCCGCCGGACTTCGACCTGCAGACGGCGCTCGACTCGATCGCGTTGTTCGGGGCGCTTGGGCCGCAACGGTTGCTGTTCAGCCACTATGGGCCGGTCGATGCCGTACAGGACACCTTGGAGCGGTCTGCGGAGGAGCTTCGCATCTGGGTTGATCTCACTCGGCAGGCTCATGCCGAGGGGATGGATCTCGACCATGCCGTAGCCATGGTCAGGGATCGCACCAAGGATCGGTATCGGGCATTGGAGGCTGATGGCGGGGAGGATGGGGCGGCTGAGCAGTTCGAGCTGTTGAGTGGTGCTCCGTCGAACGTGGCGGGGATCCTCCACTGGCTCAACCGCGTCTCACCGTAGCCTCGCGGGGTGGGAGGTGCCGGGCGATGGGGCGGGCAAATGTCGCCGCCGTCGCCTGGCGGGAACCCGCTTTCGTCGCCTGGTCGGTAAAGTCGCCCAGAAGTCGTGGGTGTGCCGGTTCTCGGCGTCACACGCGTCAGGGGGCGTGCCGTTGCACGTGCGCCGACCTCGCCGGCGTCAGTTGCCTGCGATCACGCGTGTTCGGTGCTCCTCGCAGGTCAAGGCTGTGCAGGATTCGTCGCAGGTCAACGCTGGTGCAGGACTCCTCGCCGCCGGATGCGTGAGAAACTTCACGCAGTCCAACAGGAGCCGGATTTCTGGGACGCGTGCCGGCGCTTCGCCCGATGCTGTGGGGCTCCGCACCAGCAACGCTTGCAAGGTCCGTCACACGTGGACACACACGTAGGTCCACACTGCCACGCGCACAGACGGCGGCTCGCCCTCCGGCACACGTAACTTGACACCGCTAGGCGCGCAGACGGCTGCTCATTCTCGAGCACACGTAAGTCGGCGCTGCCAGGCGTACAGACAGCTCCTCGCCCACCGGCACACACGTAACTCCGCATTGCCAGGCGCACACATGGCTCATCGCCCTCGGACTGATGCCGTAACTCCGCACTGTTAGGCGCGTGCAAGGCTCTTCGCCGTCAAAGACATGCGGGATTTCCCACCGCGAGACGGGCGCAGGACTCCACGCGGTCGGACGCGTATGGGATCTGAGGGCGGCCATACGTGCTGCGCTCCTCGGCGCCGTACACGTGCCGAGCTCCTCGCCGTCAATCGCGAGGGACCTTCACGATCATGCCGTACCGGATGCCTCGGCGGGCCGCAGGTGCGGGCGTTCTCATTCGATGACGTGCGCGGTCGCCCGCCCGTCCCCGCCGTAGCGGACCGGCTTGACCGTCGGGTGGCGACGGTAGCGGTCCGGGTACGGCGGGGACGTGGCGTCAGTCGTCGGACTTGCGCTTCACATCCGAGGCGGATTCATCGGACTCGAGGTTGAGCGTGTCGCCGAAGTTGGGCTCGATGAATGCCGGGGTGATGCCCGGCGCCTCGGCCTGCTTGGCGGCCTCCGGAGCAGGCCGCGCAGTCTGCTGCTCGTCAACGCCCTCGTCAGCGTCGGCGGGACCGGGCCGCTCGGGTGCTTCGGCCGGGACAGCTTGCTGTCCGCCATCCGATGCGTCCGCGGGGGCAGCTTCTCGCGACTCCCCATCCCGTACGTCCGCCGAGGCGGCCGCGTCCTGCGGCCCCTCATCCAGAACGTCCCCGGAGGCCGCGCGCTGCGGCTGCTCCTCCAGAACGTCCGCCGGAGCCGCGTCCTCCGGCTGCTCCTCCAGGACGTCACCCGGGGCCGTATCCGGTGACTCACGATCGACTATGTCGGCGCGCGCCTCGTCCGAGACGTTCTCCGGGGAGGCCAGGAGGTCACCCGCTTCGGCCAGGGCCGTCGCGTCATCCACGTCCTCGGCCGCCTCGGCTGCCTCGGCCGCGCCGGCGTCGTCGAAGTCGTCCTCGTAGTCGAAGTCCTCCTCGAAGTCCTCCTCGACGTCCTCGATGACGGACCCGGTCAGCTCGGCGTAGCGTTCGGCGGCGTCCGTCTCTCCGTCCTCGTCGAACGCCATTGCCCGCCCGAACCAGTCCGTAGCCGCCTCCTGGTGCCCGGCATCGGCCAGAGCGTCCGCATATGCGAACGCCAGCCGCGCCGACCACGGCTTGGGCTGCGGGTCGCGCAGCTCGGGGAGGCGCTGCAGGGTGATCACGGCGGCGTCGTGCTGGCCCAGGTCGCGGCGGGCGCCGGACTCGACGATGGTCAGCTCGATGCGTCCGGCTCGGTCAAGGCGCTCGGCCTCTGGCGAACGTACGAGGTCGAGCGCCCGCTCCGGACGGCCGAGACCGCGCTCGCAGTCGGCCATGACCGGCAGGTACGCGTCAGAGCCCGTCATCCTCCTGGCCGCGCGCAGATCGCTCAGCGCCTCGGAGAAGTGCCCCGCGCGGTAGGCGACGATGCCCGCAGCCTCCCGTACGACGCCGATCCTGGCCGCGAACCTGCGCGCTACCTTCGTGTGCTCGTGCGCCCGGTCGGGGTCGTCGTCCTCGAGCGCCCGTTCGGCGGCGACGAGGTGCCGGCCCACCAGCTCGGCGAGGTCGCCGGGGAGGGAGCGCAACTCCTCACGAACATCCTTGTCGAGCTCGTCCGCGGTGATGTCGGGCGCGACCTCGGGCAGCTTCTCGCGCTGCGGGGCCTCGGCCTCGCGGTCGGACCTGCTGTACCTGGCGCGGGTGCCCGCAGAGGAGGAACGCTCGTCGCGGTCGTCCCGCGAGAACGGCCGCGAGTCCCGGCGAGGGCCGAAGCCACCTTCGCGACGGTCACCGCCGCTACGCGGGCCACGGTCGCCCTCGCGCCTGCCGCCGAATCCGCCCTCACGACGGGGGCCCCGATCCTCCCGGAACCCACCCTCGCGACGGTCACCGTGGCCGCCTTCCCGGCGGGGGGCGCGGTCGTCCCTCGAGAACGGACGCGAGCCCTCGCGCCGAGGGGCGTACCCGCCCTCGCGACGGTCACCGTAGCCGCCCTCACGACGGGGGCCTCGATCATCCCGGTCCCGGAACGGACGACGCTCGTCACCCTCACGGCGCGGACCCCGATCGTCGCGGAACCCGCCCTCGCGGCGCGGGCCCCGGTCATCGCGGAACCCACCCTCACGACGCGGACCGCGGTCCTCGCGGGGACCGCCCTCGCGGCGGTCGCCGTACCGGCGCTCGCCGAAGCCGCCCTCACGACGCGGGCCACGGTCCTCGCGGGGACCGCCCTCACGACGGTCCCCGTACCTGCCTTCGCGCCGATCGCCAAAGCCACCCTCACGACGGGGGCCGCGATCATCCCGGTCCTGGTACGAACGACGCTCGTCACCCTCACGACGCGGACCACGATCGTCTCGATAGCCATCGTCGCGCTGCGGCGCCCTGTCTCCACGACCGTAGGAGCGCGACCTGTCGTCGGAACGGAACGGACGGTCGCCGCCGGAGTCTCGCCCGCGAGAGCTGTACCCGCCGCTCCTGCCGCCTCCGCTGGAGCGCCTATCACCGTAGTCGCCGCGCCCGCGCTGTCCGCCGTCCGATCCGTTATCTCTGTTCACTTCTGGTCCATTTCGTTGGCTCACCCAGCGGACTCACAACGACGGTCCACCGTGGCTGGTCGCCGCCCTTGGGCCTTACGCGACGAAGGCCACCCGTGGGGTGGCCCGGTTCCTACCAGCCTAGCAAGCCCCAGTACGTCCATGAGCCCGGACGCAAGCCATATATCGGCGGGACCGCAAACGCAGGGTCAGCGAGGGTGTTCGCTATGTCACCACGCTTCGGCGAAATATGCGAATCCCCGCCCAGATGCTGGTCCCTTCCCCATTGGGACTCGCCGGCACCGAAACGATTGATGGCCTCCCCCATTAACGGAGGCAGGCCAATTCAATCGCGGAACAGTCCACAGCTGCGCCTTTCAGCGCAACGGCACACCTACAGAAATGTGCACTCGGAACCCAACGTGGCCGGTGTCAGCACGAGGAGCGGCCAGTCGGCCGTACGAGAGAGCGCCTCACAGCTCCCCCTGGACGCACAACACAAAAAAAGGGGGTCCGACGCCCAAGGCGTCGAACCCCCTCAAAAATTGTCCGGCGGCGACCTACTCTCCCACACCCTCCCGAGTGCAGTACCATCGGCGCAGAGAAGCTTAACTTCCGGGTTC
>NZ_JBIEIS010000100.1:0-10869 GCF_043496855.1 Nonomuraea sp. JJY05 | reverse complement strand
GACGGCCGCACCGTCCTGCTCATCACCCACCGCCTGGCCAGCGTCCGCTACGCCGACCGCATCTACGTCCTCGACCACGGCCGGATCACCGAACAGGGCGACCACCACACCCTGATGTCACTCAACGGCCTCTACGCCGACCTCTACACCCTCCAGGCCGCCGCCTACCGCTGACCCTCGTCGCAGGGCGGCTGCGCAGGCCCTCATCGCAGGGCGGCCTCGATGACCGCGCGGGCGATCGAGGTCACCGCGTCGGCCCGCGCCCCGGGGTGCTCCAGCACGACCCCCACCGCCACCTCGGGCGCGTCGGCGGGCGCGAAGGCGGTGACGAGCGCGTGGTCGTCGGTCCCCGGGATGACCTCCGACATGACGGCCGCGGCGGCCCTCTTGGGGGTGGCCGCCGCCGACTTCCCGGTGCGCGGCGCCATCGTCATCATCGCGGCCAGGCTCTTGGCCAACGCCGGCGACACGGCCTTGCGGTAGACGGAGGGGCCTGCGCGGTCGATGACCGAGCCGTCCGCCAGCCGTACCTCCTCCACCAGGTACGGCCGCATCAAGGTCCCGTTGTTGGCCACGGCGGCCGACAGCATGGCGACCATCAGCGGCGTCACCCGGCTGTCATGGTGCCCGATGGCCGACAGGGCGGTCTGCGCCCGATCCATGGTCAGCGGATAGCGGCTGGCCGTGGCGACGAGCGGGATCGTCAGGTTCGGTGCGTTGAACCCGAACGCCTCCGCCTGGTCCCTGAGCAGGTCCTGCCCGAGCTGCAGTCCGATGTTGGCGAACGCGGTGTTGCAGGACACGTGGAACGCGTCCGTGAGCGTCGGCTTCTGCTTGCCGCACCCGCCGCCGCCCGCGTTCTGCAGGACCGTCGGCGTCCCGGGAAGCCGCAGCCGGACGGGCGCGTCCACCAGCGCGGTCGGGGTGTACTCGCCGGACGCCAGCGCCGCGGCCGCCGTCACCAGCTTGAACGTGGACCCGGGCGGATAGAGCCGGTTCAGCGCCCGGTTCAGCAGGGGGCGCGACGGATCCTGCCGGAGCAGGCGCGCGGTCTCGTGGAGCCGCCTGGCGTCGAAGGTGGTGAGGGTGTTCGGGTCGTAGGTCGGATAGGTGGCGAGTGCCAGGATCGCCCCCGTCGCCGGGTTGACGGCCACCACCGCTCCCGGGAGCCCCATCGTCCTGAGCTCCTGGAACGCGGCCCGCTGCACCCGTTCGCTGATCGTCAGCCGGACGTCGGCCCCCTCCACGACGCCGCCCCTGACCAGCGACCGCACCTTGACCTTCGGATCCTCCCCGGACAGCACCTCGTCCCGCGCCTGCTCGATCCCGGTCGAGCGGTAGAGCGACATGTGCCCGGTGACGGCCGCGTACAGCTCCCCGTCCTGGTAGACCCGCCGGTAGAGGTACGGGCCGCCGCCGGTCGGGCGGCTCGCGGCGATCGGGGTGCCCTCGTAGGTGAGGATGTCGCCGCGCGGATGGTCGAACCTGGCGATCAGCGGCCGCACGTTCCTGTGGTCGGCGTTGAGCTCGCGCGAGCCGAACGCCTGGACGACCGTCACGTGCGCCAGCAACAGGAACAGCATCGCCGCGCACAGCCTGGCGACACGGCGCAGTGGCTCGTCGATCCGCTCCGCCCTCGATCCGGCCATGGATCTTGGTTTAACAGCCGGACCGCAAAGGCAGGGCTAGAGCTGGCTGCGGTAGTAGCCAATCTTGTTGTGGATGTACTTCTGCCGCTCGGCCAGCTTGTCGATCTGCTCCCTGACCTGCCGGTCGTGCTCCTCCAGCAGCTTGATCCGGTCAGGGATCGTGTGGTCTCCGGCGCGTACGAGCTCGGCGAAGCGGAGCATCTTGGCGATGGGCATGCCCGTGTCACGCAGGCAGCGCAGCGTGCCGAGCCAGCCGACGTCCTCCTGACTGAACCTGCGCTGGCCGGCCGCGTTGCGCCCGACACGCTCCAGCAGGCCGATCTTCTCGTAGTACCGCAGGGTGTCGATGCTGAAGCCGGTCTCCTCGACGACTTCCGCTGGTGTGTAGACGCTCACGTACATCAGGATCCCACCTGGAGTGCGCTCCAGGTCAACGGGCTTGACATGGAGCGCGCTCCAGCTCCCAAAGTCGGGCCCATGAACATCGCACTCGGCACGATTCCGTTCGGCACGACCGTCGACCTGCGGGACACGTTCGCCATCCTGGACCGCTTCCACGAGGCCGGCGGCACGATGCTCGACACGGCCAACAACTACCCGTTCTGGGTGGAGGGCCGGTCGGGCGACGAGAGCGAGCTGGCCATCGGCGCGTGGCTGGCCGCCCGCGGCAACCGCGACGAGATCTTCATCAGCACGAAGGGCGGCGCCCGCCCCACGGTCCCCGGCGACACCACCCTGGACTCCGCCGAGGGCCTGTCCGCCTCCGCGATCGCCAAGGCCGCCGAAGGCAGCCTGCGGCGACTGGGCACGGACCGCATCGACCTGTACTGGTCGCACATCGAAGACCGCTCCGTCCCGCTGGAGGAGACCCTGGGTGCGCTCAACGAGCTCGCACAGGCCGGCAAGATCCGCGGCGCGGGGGCGAGCAACATGGGGACCTGGCGCCTCGAACGGGCCAGGAACGTCTCGGCCGCCCACGGCTGGATCCCTTACACCTACCTCCAGCTCCGCCACACCTACCTGCGGCCGCGCCCGTTCACCAAACCGGCGGAGTCGGGGCACAGGCTCGCCACGGACGAGACCTTCGACTACCTGGCCGCCGAGCCTGACCTGACGTTGTGGGCGTACAACACGCTGATGTTCGGCAGCTACACGCGCCCCGACCGGCCCGTCCCCGAGATCTACGACCACCCGGGGACCACGCGGCGGCTCACGGTGCTGCGGGAGGTCGCGAACGAGCTGGGCGCCACGGCCAACCAGGTGGTGCTGGCCTGGCTGCTGGCCGACGGCGTGGTCCCGATCGTGGGCGTCTCGACGATGGCCCAGCTGGAGGAGGCCATCGCCGCCGCCGACCTCAAACTCGACCCCGACCTCCGCACCCGCCTCGACACCGCCACCTAATGGGCCGGCCCCGGCGCCGGATCTCGGCGTGCGACCGGGTGGTCTCCGTCGTGCGAGGCGATGCCACGTGGCGGGAGCGGTGCGTCGAGGGCAAGGGCGGGTCTCGGGGAGCGGGTGGGAGGGGTGGTCAGGCGAGGTGGTCGGCGAGGTAGCGGCGGACGAGGTGTTTGCACTCGGCGATCAGCAGCGCGTCGCCGGACGGATCCACGCGGAAGGCCAGCTTGAGCACCGCGTCCGTCGCCTCCACCGCCACCAGCAGCGCGCGATCCAGCCCCGGCCCCACGGGCGCGTCCAGGAGTTCGAGGGTGAGGGTGCGCAGCCGCTCGGCCACCACCATGTTGTTCTCCTGCGTCCCGTCCAGCGCCGTCCTGCTCCCGCCGATCGTCGGGCCGCCGGGGCCAAGGAAAACCTCGCCGAAGTCCAGCACGGCGAACCCCGGTGTGGTGCGCTTCATGGCGACGAACTCGTCGATGGCCAGATCCACCAGGTCCGTCCAGTGTCCGAGGTCGGCCTTGGGGATGCGGTCGATGACGCGGGAGAGGAACGCCTCGAGGTTGCGCCGCGCCAGCGCCCGCACCAACCCCTGCTTGTCGTGGAAGAACTGGTAGAAGGTGCCGATCGGGACTTCGGCGCGGCGTGCGACCTCTTTGGTGGTCATCGCCTCGTAGCCGACCTCGTCGAGCAGGATCGCGCATTCGTCGAGCATCCGCTCCACCCGCTCCACGCTCCGGCGCTGGGCGGGACGGCGGCGCAAAGTACTCGTCATGACCCCATCCTGACCTATTACTGACATTAAAGTTCCCATAGACGAAAGGAGCCCGGGATGTTCCTGTGGGGGACGGCCACGGCGGCGTACCAGATCGAGGGCGCGGTCAAGGAGGACGGCAGGGGTGTCTCCATCTGGGACACCTTCGCCCACGAGCCGGGCCGCACCAGGGACGGGCATACCGGGGACGTCGCGTGCGACCACTATCACCGGTGGCGTGAGGACGTCGAGCTCATGTCCGGGCTCGGGGTGAACGCCTACCGCTTCTCCATCGCCTGGCCGCGCGTCCAGCCACAGGGGGACGGCGAGGTCAACGCGGAGGGGCTCGACTTCTACGAGCGGCTGGTGGACGCGCTGCTGGAGAAGGGCATCCAGCCGGTGCCGACGCTGTTCCACTGGGACCTGCCGCAGGCGTTGCAGGACCGCGGCGGGTGGATCAATCGCGATATTTCAGGAAATTTCGCCGAGTACGCCGCCACCGTAGCCGCCCGCCTGGCCGACCGCGTCCCCCTCTGGATCACCCTGAACGAGCCGTTCGTCCACATGGCCTATGGATACGCCATGGGCATCCACGCCCCGGGCCAGGCCCTCCTCACGGACGCGCTCCCCGCCGCCCACCACCAGCTCCTCGCCCACGGCCTGGCCGTGCAGGCCCTGCGGGCGGCCGGCGCCCGCCAGGTGGCCATCACCAACAACTGCACCCCGGTCTGGCCCGCGTCCCAGGAGGAAGCCGACCTGAAGGCGGCGGAGGCCTACGACATCCTCCACAACCGTCTCTTCAACGACCCCGTACTTCTCGGCAAATATCCGGACCTGTCGGCGTACACCCAGAACGTCGACTTCGTCCGAGACGGCGACCTCGACATCATCGCCGCCCCCTTGGACGGCCTGGGCATCAACTACTACAACCCCACCCGCATCGCCGCCCCCACCGGCGAGGGCCTCCCCTTCACGGACGCGGGCGTCACCGGCTACCCCACCACCGCGTTCGGCTGGCCGGTCGTCCCCGACGGCCTGCGGGAGCTCCTGACCGGCCTCAGGTCCAGGTACGGCAGCGCGCTCCCGCCCGTCCTCATCACGGAGAACGGCTGCTCGACCGACGACACGCTGGAGGACCACGCCCGCGTCGAGTTCCTGGAGAGCCACATCGCGGCGATGCGCCGGGCCATGGCCGAGGGCGTGGACGTGCGGGGCTACTTCGTCTGGTCCCTGCTGGACAACTTCGAGTGGGCAGAGGGCTACCACCAGCGCTTCGGCCTCGTACACGTGGACTTCGAGACCCAGCGCCGCACCCCGAAGGCCTCCTACCGCTGGCTGCGGGAGCACCTCCGGGCTCAGAACACCGACACGTGAACGTGGTCGTAGTGGTTGGCCGTGACCCCGCCGCGGTCCGACATCGGGTCCCAGCCGCCGCCTGACCGGATGTCGTAGTAGCGCTGCTTCCAGATGATGTACATGACGCCGATCCGGGCGCCGTTCTTGATCAGGTAGTCGGCCAGGGCGTCACCGCGGGCCTCGTCGGACCCGGTGGCCATGGTGCCGCCACGCGACATCATGAAGTCGCACGCCCGGCCCTTGCCGTGCTCGCCGGGGTCGCCGGGGCGAAGGCAGCCCACGCCGTACTTCATCGGGAAGTTCCGCATGATGTCGGCACGCACGTCGATCATGCGCTGGGTCAGGCCCTCGGCGCCGCCGGGCTGCTGGAAGCCGTACTTGGCGAGCAGCTTCTCGACCTCGCGCTGCTTGCTCTGGAGGTTCTTGATCTCCTTGCGCAGCTTCTCGATCTTGTCGTTGGCGGCGATCTTCGCCTCTTTGGACCTGTCGATCAGCTTCTGGACGCTCTGCACCCGCTTGGTGCGCTCGTCGGCCATGTAGGTCATGTTGGCCGCCTGCCCCAGCATCATGGTCGGGTCGACGTTGGGGGTGAGGAGCTGGAAGGTGTCGAGAGGCCCCACCATGTACGCGGTCTGCGCGATGCCCGCCACGTCCGCCTGCGCCGCCTTCAGCTGGGCCTGAAGGGTGCCGGACGTGGTGGTGGCCCGTTTCACCTGGAGCTTGATCTCCTCCAGGCTCTGGATCTGGCCGCGGTAGCGCTTTTCGAGCAGCTCAGCCTGTTTGGTGAGTTTCCGCAGGTCAGTTGGGCTGGGGTCGGCCGCGGCGGGAGACGGCGCGGGGAGGCCGAGCAGCCCGGCGAGGACGGCGACAAGAACGGCGATCCGCCCGGTTCTCACACCCGCCCCCTCCCCTCATAGACGGACCGAAACTATAGAAGATGATCTTGATGCCTGTCACCCGAACGGCCGAACTGCCGCACCATTGGCGACATTTCTGATGATTTGTCCGAATTAAGGCGGACCTAAAGATTGGGCCTTGTCTAGATCGCTCCAACGGTCTGAGATGGCGATCGAACTCGTCTCTGCGAAGGGGCAGATCGTGTCTCGAACATTGACCCTCGCCACCGCCGTCATCCTCGGCTTAGGCACGTCCATCGTGGCCACGACCGCGCAGGCGTCCGTGGACCCGCTACCGCCCCGCGACCGCATCGAGCTCTACCAGCTCGACAGCGCCCCGGGCACCGCGCAGACACTCAGGGAAAAAGGCTTCGACGTCGTCCAGCAGCAGAACAAGGGCGACCAGGAGCACATCGAGCTCACCGCCGCGCAGGCCGACCTGGACGCGCTGCGCAAGCTCGGCCACAAACCCGAGCCCGTACGCAATCCCCAGGGACAGACCCAGCTCGAGGCCGCCAAGGCGCAGGCGGCCTCCGGCTACACCGTGTGGAAGTCCTATTCCGAGACGGGCGGCATCGCCGACCAGCTCAAGGCCATCGCGAACGCCAACAAGGACATCGTCAAGCTCCAGTCGATCGGCAAGTCGCTGAAGGGCCAGGACATCCTGGCCGTCAAGGTCACCACGGGCGCCCGGCTGCTGCCCGACGGCATCAAGCCCTCGACGCTCTACTCCGCCACGCAGCACGCCCGCGAGTGGATCGCCACTGAGGTGGACATGCGGCTGCTGAAGTACGTGACCGCGAACAAGGCCGCGCTGAAGGACCTGCTCAACAAGAGCGAGCTGTGGTTCGTGCCGGTGGCCAACCCCGACGGCTACGACTTCACGTTCACCGAGGGCAACCGCCTGTGGCGCAAGAACCTGCGCGACGTCAACGGTGACGGCAAGATCACGATCGGCGACGGCGTCGACCCGAACCGGAACTTCCCGACGAACTTCCACTACGACGAGGAAGGCTCGTCGAGCATCCCGAGCAGCGACACCTACCGCGGCACGGCCCCGGCCAGCGAGCCGGAGACCAGGGCCATGGACGGCCTGCTCAGGCGCATCGGGTTCGAGATGCAGCTCAACTACCACTCCTACGGCCCGCTGCTGCTCTACCCGAGCGGCTTCCAGATCGCCACGGAGACGGCCGACAACCCGATCTACGAGGCCCTCACCGGCAACGACGCCAACCCGGCCGTCCCCGGCTTCGACCCCGACCTCGGCGCCGAGCTGTACACCACGAACGGCGACACCAACGACCACGCCCACCGCCAGTACGGCACGCTGTCGTGGACGCCGGAGCTGAACGAGGGCTGCGACGGCTGCGGATTCGTCTTCCCCGACGACGAGGCGCTGGTGCAGGCGGAGTTCGAGAAGGGCCTGCCGTTCGCGCTCGACGTGGCCAGGTCCGCGGTCAACCCCGTCGAGCCGGTGAACCACCTGGGCAACAAGACCCCGGACTTCGAGATCGACCCGTTCGAGGTCAGCTACGGCAAGGACCAGGTCGTCCAGGTCGACGCCAAGCGCAAGCTCGGCCCGGTCGTCCTGAACTACCAGGTCAACGGCGGCCGTACCAGGACCGTCCTGACGGGCGAGTGGAAGGGCGGCGAGCGGTACGGCAGCGGCTACAACCGCTACTACCACCGGCTCCGCGGCAAGATCACCGGCACGAAGCCGGGCGACAAGGTGAAGGTCTGGTTCGCCTCGATCGGCAGGAAGAGCGCCGACTTCACCTACACCGTGGCGACCGACATCGGCGGCAAGGTGCTGATCCTGGCCACGGAGGACGTCACGGGCCTCAGCCCGGCGCAGGGCGTGACCGAGGCCAAGTACGCCGACGAGTACGCCGCGGCGCTCACGGCGGCCGGCTACACCTCGGACGTGTACGACATGGACAAGGCGGGCCGCAAGGCCCCGCACCCGCTGGGCGTGCTCAGCCACTACAAGGCCGTGGTGTGGGAGACCGGCGACGACATCATCCCGAGGTCGCCCGGCCAGGTGGGCGGCACGACCTCCAAGGGCGGCGTGGACACCGAACTCGCGGTCCGCGACTACCTGAACGAGGGCGGCAAGCTGCTGCACGCCGGCAAGTACCCGTCGTTCGCGGCCAACAACAACGGCGCCTACTACTACCAGCCCGACCAGCCGGCGCAGCCGGAGTGCACGGTGCCGGACGACCCGCCGTGCATCCCGGTGTTCAACGACTTCCAGCAGTACTGGCTGGGCGCGTACGTCTTCTTCGACGACGCCGGCACCGACCACAACACGGGCCAGCCGTTCGGGCTGGCGGGCAACGGCGGCACGTTCGACGGTTTCGGCGCGACGATCGAGCCGGGCCACACCAACTCGTTCGTGGCCACCTCGGCAATCCTGCCCGCGCAGCAGTTCCCGCTGTTCGCAAGCTCGGCGCAGGTCAAGTGGGTACGCCCCGGCGGCCCGTTCGACCCGCACTCCGGGGCATGGGACGTCTACAGCGGCATCGCCGACGTCTCGTGGAAGCGGCTGACCAAGACGATCGACCTCACCGGCAAGAGCAGCGGCGAGCTGACGTTCTGGACCTCGTACGACACCGAGAACACCTGGGACTACCTCGCGGTCGAGGCGCACACGGCCGGCGGCGACGACTGGACCATGCTTCCGGACGCCAACGGGCACACCACCCAGGTGACCGGCAGCAGCTGCGACCCGCCCAGCGGCGGCGAGGGCTGGTGGACGATCCACCCGTTCACCCGGCGCTACCAGGGCCCCAACTGCGAGTCCACGGGCACCTCCGGCGCCTGGAACGCGGCCACCGGCAACTCGGCCGGCTGGCAGCAGTGGAAGATCGACCTGACCCCGTACGCGGGCAAGCAGGTCGAGCTGTCGATCTCCTACATCAGCGACTGGAGCACCCAGGGCGCGGGCGTCTTCCTGGACGACTTCGCGGTCGCCCTGGACGGCGTGACGACCGAGCAGACCTCGTTCGAGTCGGACCTGGGCGGCTGGGCCGTCGGGGCGCCTCCCGAGGGCACCTCGCCGTCGATCAACAACTGGTTCAGGACGGACCAGGTCTTCGAGGAGGGTGCCGGCATCGTCACCAAGGACACCGTCTACCTGGGCTTCGGCGCTGAAAGCGTGACCGACCCGGCCACGCGTGCCGACCTCGTCAAGAGATCCATGAAGCACCTGCTCGGTTAGAGCCGGAGAGGGGTGCGGCAGAGCGTGCCGCACCCCTCTTGCGTGTCCGGACAGAACATGGTTCGGTCACCTTGAGGAAGTCCGGAAACAAGCAAGCATTCGGTCAAGCAGGAGGGTCACGACATGCGCCGGCACGACACGCTGTTCATCGGGGGCGAATGGGTGGCCCCCGCGGGCACCGCAACGATAGATGTCGTCTCCCCGCACACCGAGGAGGTCGTCGGCCAGGTGCCCGACGGCACGGCCGCGGACATGGACCGGGCGGTCGCGGCCGCCAGGGAGGCGTTCGACCACGGGCCGTGGCCGCGGATGACGTTCGCCGAGCGGGCCGAGGTCATCGGCCGGCTGGCCGCGATCTACAACGAGCGGCAGGGCGAGATGGCCCAGCTCATCACGGAGGAGATGGGCTCGCCGATCACGTTCTCCAACCTCGCCCAGGCGCCCCAGCCGCTGGGCATGCTGCAGTACTACGCCGAGCTCGGCAAGACGTTCGAGCAGGAGGAGCAGCGGCCGGGCCTGTTCGGCCCGATCACCGTGCGCAGGGAGCCGGTGGGCGTGGTGGCGGCCGTGGTGCCGTGGAACGTGCCCCAGTTCGTCACGATGACCAAGGTCGCGCCCGCGCTGCTGGCCGGCTGCGCCATCGTGCTCAAGCCGGCGCCCGAGACGCCGCTGGACGCGTACCTGCTGGCCGAGTGGGCGATCGAGGCGGGCATCCCGGCGGGCGTGCTCAACATCGTGGCCGCCGGCCGCGAGGCCGGCGAGCACCTGATCTCCCACCCCGGCGTGGACAAGGTGGCCTTCACCGGCTCGACGGCGGCCGGCCGGCGCATCGCCGCCATCTGCGGCGAGCAGCTCAAGCGGGTCAGCCTGGAGCTGGGCGGCAAGTCCGCCGCGATCGTCCTGGACGACGCCGACCTGGCCGCCAGCATGGGCTTCCTGTCCATCGCCTCGCTCATGAACAACGGCCAGGCCTGCGTGGCGCAGACCCGCATCCTGGCCTCGCGCAACCGCTACGACGAGGTCGTCGAGGCCGTCGCGAACATGGTCAACTCCCAGCCCGTCGGCGACCCCGCCGACCCGGCGACCGGCATCGGCCCGCTGGTGGCCAAGCGGCAGCAGGACCGGGTGGAGGGCTACATCAAGATCGGCATGGACGAGGGTGCCAAGGTCGTCGTCGGCGGCCTCGACCGGCCCTACGATCGCGGCTGGTACGTCTCCCCCACCGTCTTCGCCGGCGTCACCAACGAGATGCGCATCGCCCGCGAGGAGATCTTCGGCCCGGTCCTGGCCGTGATCCCGTACGAGGACGAGGCGGACGCCGTACGCATCGCCAACGACAGCGACTACGGCCTGGCCGGCTCGGTGTGGACGGCCGACGCCGAGCACGGCATGGACGTGGCCCGCCAGGTCCGCACCGGCACGTATGGCGTCAACTGCTTCATGCTGGAGACCAACGCGCCCTTCGGCGGCTACAAGGCCAGCGGCATCGGCCGCGAGCTGGGCCCCGAGGGCCTGAACGGCTACCTGGAGTACAAGACGATCGCGCGGCTCGGCTAGCCCCGGCGAAGAAGGGCCTCGCGGCATGCCGCGAGGCCCCTCTTC
>NZ_JBIEIS010000010.1:0-357279 GCF_043496855.1 Nonomuraea sp. JJY05 | reverse complement strand
GCGCACCAGCTCCACCATCTGCCGGCGAAACTCCGGCGGATAGTTGTTCGGCACAGCAGACTCCTTCTTCCGGGAACCAGGGTTCCCCAGAGATCAGGTGTCCACCAAACCGGGCCAACTCCACTGACGGGTTCAAACAGGTTCCGATGGGCACCATGTTTTCTGCACTGATCAGGTCTGCCAACAGAGGCCGGTTCAGATGGAGGGTCTCAACCGAGAGATGCCTCGCGCCGTCATGTTGCTGATTGTGCTGAAGGGCAGCCGATCAGGCCGAGCCACCTTGTTCAATCCCTCGTACGACAGACCTTGGCTTGATCCAAGGCCAGGTAGTTAAGGTTTTTGAGCTGTTGGCAAGAGCGCTGCGGAGATTGGCTCGGCGGTGTAGACGCCTGGTTTGATCTTGTGGATGAGTTGGCTGGCGGCCCAGCGCGATAGTTGTGTCAATCCCCTCAAAGCGTGGAGACGGTCCTATGCCACAGCGGCCCTCAGCAGGGACATTGACGCTTGCCGCTTCTCGATCATCTGAAGCTCGAATGTGACAGGCGGCAGCCCGTCGTTGGCACTGTGCCTGCGCTTGACGTTGTAGAAGTCCGCGATCCAGGTCGCAATCTTCAGCCGAGCCTCCGCCCGGGTGCGGAAGCGGTGCCGGTAGACGAACTCAACCTTCAGGGTGCTGTTGAGCGACTCGGCGGCTCCGTTGTCGAGCACCCGACCCGGCCCATCGACTGCACCACCCCGTGCTTGCGGCATTCGGCCTGGTAGCGGGCAGCTGTGTACTCCGACCCGCGATCCGAATGGAAGATCACTCCATCCGCGTCACCACCGCGCGTGACCACGGCCATCTGCAGCGAGGCGACCGTCAGCGCCGCGTCATGGTGCTCGGACATGGCATAGCCGAGCAGCCGGCGGGAGAACAGGTCCTCGACCGAGGCCAAGTACAGCGGCCCCTCATCAGTGCGGATCATCGTGACGTCGCCGACCCACAGCACGTCCGGAGCGACCGCGGTGAACTTCCGGCGCACCAGATCCGGCGCGGCCGGCCGCTTGCCCTGCCGGGTCAGCGAACGGGGCTTCTTCTGCCTGCGGCCGGCCAAGCCGAGTTCGGCCATCCGCCTGGCCACGGTGTTCTCCGACAGCTTCCAGCCCTCGGCCCGCAGGTCCTGGGCGATGCGTGGCGAGCCGTAGGTGCCACCGGAGGCGGCGAAGTGCCGTTCAATCTCCTCATCCAGCCGGGCGCGCCGCTCTTCCCGAGCTGTTGGCCTGCGGTTCTTCCATTTGTAGAACCACGAGGACGACACACCCAGCGCACGGAAGCAGATCTTGTGGGGGACACCAAACTCGGCCCTCTGGGACTCGATGAACTCCACCACGGTTATCGGTTCAGCGAGTCCTTGACCCATAGGACCACAGATCGTTTGAGGACATCACGCTCGTCCTCCAGCTCGGCACGCTCCTTCTCCCAGGCGGCCTTCTCCTTGGCGTGCTGCTTGACCAACTCGGCCTTCTCCCGCCGCAGCCGCGCCAACTCCTCCTGCTCGGACTCCTTCAGCTTGCCGCCTCCGTTGCCGTCCCGCCCGACCTGCCCCGTTGCGTGCCGGTCCATCTGCACCCAGTTGTGCAGGTTGTACTCATTGATACCCAGGTCCCGCGCGATGTGCGCGACGGGTTTGCCGGTCTCCTTGACGATACGCACCGCCCCAGCCCGGAACTCCGGATCAAAGCGACGCCTCGTGGTTCCTGCCACGACCAAACCTCTCTCGGTTCGGTCTCCACGTTACGAGGGGAAGCCCACATCCGGCGCCGGCCCCGCGCCACGTAGTCGCGCCTACAGTTGAAATGATCGAGCCGGAGGTGTCAGTCCGGACGGCACAGGGCGTGGTCGATGAGCGCGATGCTCGCCTTGTCCTGGGGGATCTGAGCTGCTGAGAATCGGAGTGTGAAGGTGGCCGCGGCTGCGGCGCGGCGGCCGTCGCCGGTGACGCCGCTCTCAGAGACGATGCCGAGGTTCGTGCCGCCGTGGAACCATATGCCGTGTGCGCAGCCAGTCGCGGGACGCCAGGCGATGCCCAGGCCGTATCGGGTTCCGGCGGCCGCGATCCAGTCCTTCGCCTCGACGGTCTGTCGCATCGCGGCGAGTTGTTCGGGTTTGAGCAGCCGGCCGCCAAGCAGGGCGCGTAGGAACGTGGTCAGGTCGCCGGGTGTACTGATGAGACCCCCGTCGGGGCCGCCGGTGGCCAGAATGGAGGTATCGGTGGGCCGGGTGGCGCCGGGAAACCAGGAGTAGGCCCTGGCGGTGGGTTCGGGGACGTAGGCGGAGGTTCCCGGCGTGATGGTGTGCCGGAGGCCGAGGGGACGCAGGATGCGGTCGTGGATCTCTCGCGCCCAGGGGTGCCCGGTGACCTTCTCGATGATCAGGCCCATCAGGAGGTAGTTGGTGTTGGAGTACGCCCAGCGCGTCTCCTCGGCGGGATCGGTGTCACCGGGCATCCATTGGGGAGGCTGGCGCATGGCCAGCTTGACGAGTGCGCGCGGGGTGAATGTCCGGAAGCGTTCCCTCAGATAGCCGTCGGGGGTGAGGTCCTTGCCGATGGGCAACTGCGGCACGTAGTCGGGCAGTCCGCTGGTTTGCCGCAGGAGGTTCTTGACAGTGATCTTACGGCCGTCGTTGCCGTTCCCCCGGATCAGTCCGGGTAGCCATTTCTCGACGGTGTCGGTCAGCGCCAGCTTGCCTTCGCCGACCAGTTGCAAGGCGATGACCGCGGTGAAGGTCTTGGTGTCGCTGCCGATGCGGTAGTAGGCGTTCCACGGCACCGGGCGGTGTGAATCGTGCTCGGCGATCCCGGCACGGAAGCTTTGCCCGGCTTCGCCGGACTGCACCTGTACGAGGATTCCGCTCGCGCCGGTGGCGATGATCGCGTCGACGTCGCGCTGCAGCGGATGGGACCCGGTCGTGAGGTTCGCGATGGCGGCGACGGTCATAAGGATCCGGGTGGCCATCAGTCCTTGTTCCCTTGGGCGCAGTCGATGTCCTGGGTGGGGAGGGAGCCGTCGGTCAGGTAGGTGTTGACCAGCCGTTCGGCGCAGACACTTGGCTTGTGCCCGTCGCTGCGTCGGATGTAGACCCCGTGGGCACGGAGGTCGACCGTGATCAGCCGTGAGCCGGTGAGCTTGCGATGCAGGGCGACGGCGCCTTCGTACACGGTGTTGATGTCGTGGCGGCCCTGGAGCATGAGCACCGGCACGCGGTTGTGGATCGGGGTGCCTGCCTCGCGCGGTGGGAAGGGCCAGAACGCGCAGGGGGTGATGCTGTTGGCCAGCGCGCCGAAAACGGGCTGGGTCGCCCGGCTGGCCCGGATGTCATGCCAGTAGCGCTCAGGGTCACGGGGCCAGCCGCCGGCCGGCCATCCGCCGTCGCCGCACAGGACGGCCAGTTGTCCTGCCATCCAGCGGTCCACCTCGGGGCCTTTCGCGACGAGCAGCCGCAGAATCGCGGTGAGGGCGGGGCCGGGCTCGACCTGTTCGCCGGCGGCGGCGTCGGACAGCTCGCGTACCGACGCGGCCAGGGCGGCGTTGTCGTCCTGCTGCTGGAGGAATCGCGAGAGGATGAGCGGAAGCCGGTGCCCGTCGACGGTTCCCTGGCCGATCTTGATGGGTTCACGTTCGCCGGCGGCCAGCAGCTTCGTGACCGTGGCGCGCACCTTCGCCCGGGTGTCTCCCAGCCGGTAGGTGCTCGACCGTTTGGCCGTCCACGTCGCCCATGTGTCCAGGGCGGTCTCGCTGCGCGGTCCCGTCCGCTGGAACAGCTCGTACTGCGTGGCGCCCGGATCGGTGGAGCTGTCGAGGATGATGCGTCCGGCACGGTGCGGGAACAACTGGGTGTAGACCGCGCCGAGGTCGGCGCCGTACGAGACCCCGTAGTAGGAGAGGGTCGTCTCGCCAAGAGCAGACCTGATCAGGTCCATGTCGCGAGCGACGTTACGCGTGGAGGCGTACGGCAACAGACCGGCGTTGCCCTTCTGGGACGCGCACCGCCGTGCGATGGCGCGCATGTCGTCGGTCATCGCGTCGAAGCCGGCCCGGTCGAAACCGGGTGAACGCTGCCAGACCTGGCCGGAGCCGCAGCTGATGGGGGTGCTCTCACCGACGAAACGCGGATCGAAGCCGATCAGGTCGTACTGGCCGGCCACCTGCTTGAGCGTGGCGCGCAGATGTGCGGCGAACCCCAGGCCGGGTCCGCCTGGGCCACCGGGGTTAGCCAGCAGGACGCCCTTCCGGCGGCCGGGATCCGTGGCGCGGATGCGGGAGATCGCGATCTGGATCGTCCGGCCCGTGGGCGCCGCGTAGTCGAGGGGCACGGTGACCTTGGCGCATTGGCCGTGCGCCTCGGCCAGTTCTTGCTGATCCTCGGGACACGGGCCCCAGACCAGGTCCTGAATCGTCGTCGTTTCGTGGGACAGCGGCACCACGCCCGTCACGCCGAGCAGCACCGCGAGGACTAAGGAGGTCAACGCTGGGATCCTTCCTATGAGATGGCCGATGAGACCGCTCAAGGATCAGGCCGAAACTCGCCGTGCACATCTGCCGTTCGGCGGATATCGGCGCGGCGATCCCGTGTGCCACTCTCGTTTCGTGACGATCCGCTTGCTGATCGCCGACGATCAGGACATGGTCCGCCGAGGGCTGCGCCGCATCCTGGACCACCAGCCGGACATACAGGTGATCGGGGAGGCTCGCGACGGGGAGGAGGCGCTCGACGTCGCCCGTGCCCTACGCCCCGACGTGGCGCTCGTCGACATCCGGATGCCCCACATGGACGGGCTGGAGGTGACCCGGCAGATGGCGGGCACTCCCACGCGGGTCGTCATCGTGACGACATTCGACCTCGACGAGTACGTGTACGCCGCACTGCGTCATGGCGCCTCCGGCTTCGTCCTGAAGCGTTCCGGAGCCGTTCTGCTGGCCGAGGCAGTACGCGCCGCCGCGGCCGGCGACAGCCTGATCAGCCCTTCCATCACCGTCCGCCTCCTGAAACGCCTGGTCGCGCCTGTCCCAGGTACCGGCGCCGGACCCGAGACGCTGACACCGCGAGAGATCGAGATCGCCGCTCACGTGGCGGAGGGCAAGACCAACGCCGACATCGCCGCGGAGCTGTTCATCTCCTCGGGGACCGTCAAGACCCACGTCGCCAGCATCCAGCGGAAATTCGGTGTGCGTAACAGGGTGGGGATCGCCATCCGGGCGTGGGAACTCGGGTACGCGGCAGGGCGGGACTTGCGGTGAACGGCCGTCACTGGCTCGTTTGCGGCGTGGCCGCGATGATTCCCTGTGCCGCGCTCATCACGCAGCCGTCCTCCCTGGTCATCGCCTGCTCGGCCGCCGTGGCCCTGGCGACCGCCTCGCTGGGCCGGCCGATCGGGCGGCTGTCCTTTGCGGCGGCCACGACGTCGGCGGCGATCGGGTCCATCGTGGCCGGCATCACCTATCGCGGTCCGCTGGACCTGGCCGGGTTGTGGGGTGTGGCAGAGGGCGGCGCCCTGCTCGTTATGGCCGGTCGAGTGGCGAGACGACTGCCCGCGAGGTCGGCGATCGTCACCACGGTGGTACTCGAAGCCGCACTCGTGGCCCTCTGTCTCCGTTCCACTCTGCGTGTCCCCGTGTCGGCGTGGGAGGAGTCGGCCATCGGCGCCGTACTGGCCACCGCGCTTTTGGCGTGTGCCGTCTGTATCGGCCTGTACCTGCGGCTCCTGGACGATCGCAGGGACCGCGCAGTGGCCGGGGCACGTCGTGCTCAGCGTCTTGACGTGGCGCGTGACCTGCATGACTTCGTGGCGCACGAGGTGACCGGCATCCTGATCGAAGCCCAGGCAGCCCAGCTCGACGGCCTTGAACCGGCCGAGGCCGGTCAGATGTACCGCCGTATCGAGGATGCCTGCGTGCGGGCGCTCTCCTCCATGGACCGCGCGCTGGAGGTGCTGCGCAACCCGGAGAACCGGCCGTCACCGGCCGCCCGGCCGTATGGCATGGCCGACCTGCCTGCCCTCATCGGGCGATTCACCGCCACCGGTTCTGCCTCGGTCGAGTTGTCCTCTGGGCCGGACCTGCCGGCCGCGCTGCCCTGGGAGATCGACACCACCGTCTACCACGTCGTTCTGGAGGCGCTGACCAATGTCCGCCGCCATGCCGTCGCCGTGAGCCGCGTGCTCGTCGCCGTCCATGTCACGCGCTCCGATGTGGTGGTCACCGTCACCGACGACGGACACAAGAGACACGCCCTGGCCGGGGACAGGCGTAAAGGTACTGGACTTGCCGGGCTGGCCGAGCGGGCACGGGCGCTCGGTGGCACCGTGACCGCGGGTCGTACAAGCCATGGCTGGCGGGTCCGATGTGCGCTGCCCCTGGAATGAATCGGAGTCTCGGCGACAAAACTCCGAGACGTCGCAAGGGGAACTGCGCCGCGCTGGCCGTGGCTCGGCACAGCGGCATCCAGCCCGATACGACGCGATCGCCGCGCCGACGCTGCTGGCGGCCGGTATCGCCAGCATGCTTACGGCGTTTCCGCTGCATTGGCTGCCATGCTGTGCTCGCCACGGTGCTGTCCGGCTACGGCCTCGGGGCAGGCCGGGCCGGCAGAGGCCGGGGGGGTCCTGCCGTACGACCTGCCACGGCTGCACCCCCAGCCGTCTGTGCCGAAGCGGTGGCGCAGCACCAGCACATTCCGCCGCTCGATGAATGCGAAGCGGGCCCGGCCCAGCCGCCTGTGTGGCCGCCCCCCTCCGCCTGCCGCTCGGGTCGGCATCACCGAAGGAAATGTAACCTAGTGATCGCTGAGGGGTCCGGGCGAGCGTTCAGCGCAGTGCTCCAGCCGCCGGTGATCAGAGTGGTGTTCCGTAAGGGGATCCTCAATCGGAACACCCGCCAGCCGATACAGAGCCCCAGGTCAGGGTGCTCCGGATAAGTGTTCCTACATCGACCGCGGCTTCTCCGGCACCACTCACCACAACCGCGCCGGCCTCGACCATGCCCTCGCTGCCGTCTGGAACGGGTGGGTGTTCACCGTGACCAGGTTCGATCGGTACGCCCGCAAAATGACTGAGGTCAAAGAGATTTTCACTCACCTGTCTGACCGTGAGTCCTGCTGATGGACGAGCCGTTGGCTCCGTGGACGAGCAGACGCGGCGCCTGCTGCAGGTAGAACTGCTGGCAATCCGGGAGGAGCACCGGCTGACCGTCGTGTTCATCACGCACAGCATGGAAGAGGCGGTCCTGCTGGGCGACCGCGTCGTACTGATGAGCGCGCGCCTGGACGCATCGCCGAAATCGTCCCGGTACCGCTGCGACGGCCGAGTTCCAGCGACATCAACGCGCTCGAACGCTCCGGCACGTACGTCGAGATCACCGCCTATCTGTGGGACCGGCTCCGCGATATGCACGAAGAGCACCGCCGGCCGCCCCGCTCAGCCTGGCCGCCGGCGCGGCGGCATGGGAGCCCATCGGACATCTCGTCGGCGTGTCGTTCTTCCCGCCGCTGAGCACGGTGCTGGTCCGCCTCGCGGACATGGCCGGCAACAGGGTGATCTTCAGCAGCCTGGGCGACAGCCTGCTCAACCTCGTACTCGAATTCGCCATCTCCCTGGCGGCCGGCCTGGTCAACGGCGAGATGTTCATCGCCGTCGTGGGCCTGGGCCGCGTCGTCACCGAGGCGGGCGGGCGGTTCGACAGCGCCAGTGTACCGGCCTTGCTCCTGGGCATCATCGCCGTCGCACTCGGCGGCGTCGCCCTGGTCCAGGTCGTGGACCGCAGGATCACCTGCTCGATTCCGAAGATGTCACGAGGAGAGCGATGAAGTCGACTCGTACCGGCATATCCTGCCCGCCCGCTACTTCGAGCGCATGCGGAACTCGCCGTCGACCCGGGCGTGCTCAAACGCTGGCTGGAGTTGTCCGCACTGCACGACCTCGACGAGCGGCTGCGGATCATGGACGAACTCGGCGGCTACCAGCAGATCCTCACGCTCTCATCATCCCCGATCGAACTGCTCGCCGGTCCGGGCGAGCTCGCGGCCGATTTTCCGGGCCGTTGAGCACCACTTCGGCAGCCTGTCGGAAACCCTGCTAATCCCGATACCTCCCTTGAGGGGCCTTAACCCCCTGCAGATCAGCTACCTGCCGGTTGAGGACGCGCTCAGGGACGGGGTTCGAGTGGCCGTGTTCAGCTGATAGCGGGGCGGACGGCGCGGTGCCTGCCAGCCTCCTGTGCCGGATCTGAGTGGCCCGGAAGGCCGTCTTCGCGCTACTTGACGCTCACTGTCTAGTACTTGATACTGATCGTCAAGTAGAAGTGGGAGTTGCGTTGAGCGAGGAACTGCCGTCCTGGGGTGAGCTGGCCTCCCAGTTGATCGGTCTGGTGGAGGTGCGCCTGCTCGATCCGCTGGAGATCCTTCTGGAGTCACGCTCGGACCTGTCGCGAGTGCGCAGCCGGGTGGTCGAGCGGGCCGGAGCGTGGGCTCACGCGCTGCTGGGCGAGGACGAGGACCTCGCCCGGCGCACCGCCATCCGGCTGGTGATCACTCTCTATCCCGGTGACCACGGCTTCAACCCGCCGCCCGGGTGGTGGCAGACTCCGCTCGGCCAGGTCATGGTCCGCAGGGTCGGCCATCCGGCGGCGGAGGCCGTTTCCTACGCGGTGGCGGGCGCGATGCTCGGCATCACCCGTCAGGGCGTCCACGACCTGGTGACCAGGGGCAAGCTCGACCGGCACGAGAGCGGGGGCGTGACGACCGCCTCGGTACAGCGACGAATCACTTCATCCCACGCGCGAGAGACCCCGCCCGCGCACATTACGAGAAGAGGTCAGCAGTGAGTCAGGAGAGTAAGCCCGCCGCCACCGCGGGGCGGCTCCAGCCGGCCGACGGCCTGAGCATCAACCGGCTCGGCTACGGCGCCATGCAGCTTCCCGGCCCGATGATCTGGGGCCCGCCCGCGGACAAGGACGCCGCGCTGGGGGTGCTGCGCCGGGCGGTGGAGCTAGGCGTCGACCACATCGACACCAGCGACGCCTACGGCCCGCATATCGCCAACGAACTGATCCGGGAGGCGCTCCACCCGTACCCGGAGAACCTGGTGATCGCCACCAAGGTGGGCATCGTCCGGGACGAGTACAAGACGTTCAACGCCGAGGCCGGACCCCAAGCCCTCCGGGACCAGGTCGAGGAGAACCTGGCGACCCTTGGCCTGGCCCAGTTGGACCTGGTGTACCTGAGGGTCGGCGGCGACGGCATGCTGTTCCCCGCCGAGACCCCCTTCGAGGAATCCTTCGGCGCGCTCGTCCAGCTCCGGGAACGAGGCCTGATTCGCCACTTGGGACTTAGTGGGATCACCGTTGAGCAGTTGGAGAAGGCCCGCGAGATGGCCCCGGTGGCATTCGTGCAGAACCGTTTCCATCTACTTGATCGGGGCGCGCTGGACGTGTTGCGCTACTGCGAGGACCACGACATCGCGTTCGTGCCGTATTTTCCGCTCATGTCGGGCATGCTGAACCCGGGCATCGACAAATCCCAGCTCCCCCCGGGCCTGAGTTTGACCGATGATCAGGAGACGGCCCTTGATGCGATCGCCGCCCGCCACGGTGCCACCCGCGCCCAGATCGCCCTGGCGTGGCTTCTGTCGGTGTCGCCAGCAACTCTCCTGATCCCCGGAACCAAGTCCGTCACTCACCTCGAGGAGAATCTCCGGGCTGGGATGATCGCGCTGACCGAAGACGACATCGCCGAGCTAGCCAAGTTCGCCTGATCGCAAATGTCAGGACGGCAGGCCCGTCCGGTTCACCTTGCTGGAGATGTTCCAGCAGGCCAGTGCCCTGAATGAACGCTGTCACCGCGATGAGCGCCACACCGTGCGCGGTCCTGGAGGTGGCACACTCCCCAGCGATCGCAGACAATACAGAGCACTTGATCAACAGTCCCTGCCCGTAGACCCCAGGAAGACCCATTTGGAGGCTGGGGACATCTTCGGGCACGGGGCCCTATCTGGAGGGCCGGATCGGAATGGGCGGAGTGACCCAATCACCGACGTCGCACGCGAGCAGATCTACCATCTCAGCATCAGACGCCTGATGCGGCTCCCCGACCACGACACGACTCCCTGAGCCGGCCGGCGACCTGTGCGCCGCTCTCGGCCCGAAGACCGGCATGTGCGTAGCCGATGGCGCGCCTTGATCCACCGTCCGCGCCGCCCGCGCTCAGCTGTCCAGTCGAGCAAGGTACGCGTTCGTTGAGTATTCCATGGACGCCGAAGTAGGGTTCATGCGTCGTCCATGATCGGCGTTTCGCCGATGCCCCAGCCTGGCAAAAAGGGGGTCGTATGGCTGTTCACACGCTGGTCGCTCTCGCTCTGGTCGCCGTGTCCGGGACCGGACCCGCTCAGCCGCCCATAGGCCCGTTACCCGCTGGAGTGGCCACGATCGTGGCGAAGCTGGCGGGGCGGCCGGTGCAGTTCACCTCCTTTTCGAGCCTCCGCGACCATGAGCAATGGATCGACGGACGGGTGTGGGATCCACGTCAAGGGGCGTTCGTTAAGGCAGGCGGGGAGGTGGCGGTGTCTCCCGACGGACGCCGGCAGACCACTCTTGTCCGCACACCCCCCGGCCACAGTCAACCCACGGTGCACCTGCTGGATCGCAGGAGCGGTCACACCACCAAGATCCCGCTCTCCGTCTCCACCGACCCGAGCCGGCCGGGCAACCACCTGATCACGCGGTGGCCCACCTGGTCACCCGATGGCCGCAGGCTGCTGCTCAATGTCTTCGAGGCCGGGTACGCCCCTCGTTCGGAGGGCATCGTGCTGATCGACGTCCCCTCGATGAAGTCGCGTTTCCTCCAGATCAGAAAAGCCTGGCTCACGGGATCCAGCTTCCAGTGGACGCGCGATGGTAAGGGGGTGGTGGTGCGCTGGGGCAAGAGCGGCAAGTCGTCCATCCGCCACTACGACCTCAAGGGTGTCCTTCAGCGGACCTGGCACGTCGCCGGCCGCCCGGCCAGTCAGGGACAGGGCACGTTCACTCCGTCCGGACGTCGATTCGTCACCTCGTGCATGACCGCGGAACGGTCGGCGTGCGTATGGGACACCAAGACCGGTAAGGCCGTCACCCGTATTGAGCTGGGCATCAGCCCGGCGTGGACTTCCGTGCTCGGCTGGTACGACGAACGCCCCTGCTCGCCCCCACCCGGGAGGGCGTCGGCATCGTGGACCTGCGCGGCCATGTCGTCGAAACGCTCGTCAAAGTGAGTGACGAGCGAGGCTTCTGGCCCCGCTTCGACGCGCGGGGCAGGAGCTGAGCCGTACCGTACGTCGTGATCCTGCGCTGGGAAGGTGGGTTGACCCGATGGTGGTCAATGATCGTTGCCTGCTGGTGTCCCTTGGGGCGCTGGGGGCGGCGGCCGCGGTTGGTGTGGGGTGGTTGCGCCGGAATTGGGCGGTGATCACGGTCGTCGGGCCGAGCATGGAGCCGACGTACCACCATGGGGACCGGGTGGTGGTACGCAGAGCGGCAAGATCCACTGTGTCTGCCGGCGATGTCGTGGTCATCGAGCGACCGAGTGGCGATCCCGTCGGGCGTGATCAGCCGACGGGGATCCAGAAGGGCCGGTGGATGATCAAGCGGGTGGGTGCGGTGGCCGGGGACTCCGTACCAGACGGCATTCCGGTCACGGACGCGATCGTGCCGGAAGGCCGGCTTGTGTTGCTGGGCGACAACGCCGAGGCCAGCTTTGATTCCCGGCAGGCCGGGTATTTTCCGGTCGCCCTCGTGCTCGGGAATGTCGTACGGCGCATGCGCTGAACCTCTGGCGCACCAGCACGATCACGATGGTGCGGACGCCACCGCGACCGGCGGGCGACACCCTGCTCACCCCGCCGCGCCACTCCCTTCCCTTCAGTGGCCGGCCTGATAGCCGGACGCCTGCAGCCGGAACAGCTCGGCGTACAGACCGCCGGTGGCGATCAGTTGCTCGTGCGTGCCACATTCCGTGATCGCCCCGTCGTCGATCACGACGATCTGGTCCGCACCACGCACCGTGCCGAGCCGGTGCGAGATCAACACGCTCGTACGTCCCGTGCGATGCTCACGCAGCCGGGTGTGCACTTCATGCTCGGCCACCGCATCCAGCCCCGAACTGGGCTCGTCGAGGATCAGTAGATCGCGTTGGTCGCGCAGGAATGCGCGGGCGAGCGCCAGCCGCTGCCACTGTCCGCCCGACAGCGCCACCCCTGTGTCCAGGTCGTCCTTGCCCTCCTCGGACCCGAAGATCCGCGATAACAGTGTGTCGTAGCCGTTCGGCAACCGTTCGATCGTGTCGTGGATTCCGGCCAGCCGTGCCGCGGCCATGATCCGCTCCTGGTCGCCCAGCGCGTCGACGTCGCCGAGCGCGATGTTCTCCCTCGCGGTCAGGTCATAATGCATGAAATCCTGGAACACCACGCCGATACGCCGCCGCAACTCGGTGAGCTCCATGTCGCGCAGGTCGGCCCCGTCCCACAGGATCTCGCCTTTGGTCGGGTCGTACAGCCGGCACAGCAGTTTCACCAGCGTTGATTTGCCGGCGCCATTGCGTCCCACCAACGCGACCGCCTCCCCGGCGGGCAGGAACAGGTTCACACCGGCCAAAACCCACGGATGCGCCTCGGAGTAGCGGAACCACACATCGCGCAGCTCGATTCCCCGCCTCAGCGCGGGCACGGGCACCGGGCGGGCGGCGACCGGGAGGTCAGGGCCCGCCTCGACCACGGCGATGACGTGCTCGAACAGCAGCAGCTGCGAATGAGCGCCGGCCAGGGATGTCGTCAGCATGGCCAGTGTGCCCTGCACCCCGGCGATCGCCGCGACCTGCATGGTCACGTCCCCAGCGGTGATCACACCCTGGTAGGCGTTCACCATCGCCCACAGCAGCCCTGCCCCGGCGACCGCGGCCGATAACAATCCGAGCCCACCCTGAGTGAGCAGGTCACGCAGGTCCATCCGCCGTCTCTCCGCGTCGGCCGTACGGCGTTCGGCCATCATTCGCCCGCGCAGGAACCGGCCCGATCCGAACAGCCGAATCTCCTTGGCCGCCTGAACGTCGCTCAGCAGGGTGGCGAAGAAGTATTCCCGGCGCTCCACCGGACCCAACGTCCACATCATCCCCGCACGCCGCCGCGACAACCGCAACTGCGCCACCAGCGCCGGCACCCCGGCGACCATCACGATCACCGCCATCACCGGGCTGATCACCGCCAGCGAACCCACGAACCCGATCGCGGTGACTGCCCCGCCGAGCAGCCCGATACAGTGCTGGACCAGCGTAGCCGGCGATTGCGCTCCCATCAGCTGTGCCAGCCGCAGCCGGTCCAGGAACCCGGGCGTCTCGAACCGCGTCAACCCCGCGAAACCCTCCACCGCGTGGTAGAGCTGGTCCTGCACCCGCCGCGCGACCGCCCTGGCGGACTCCTGCTCGAGAAGCACCGACACCCGCGGCAGTAACGCCAACCCCAGCCCCGCGCCCACCAGACCGGAGGCCAGCCACACCAGCGGCTTCAACCCGCCGGACCCGCCCTGGGCCAGCGCGTCGATCACCAGCTTCGTCAACCAGGCCGCGACCACCGGCAGTACGGCCGTCAACACGGCCACCAGCAACTGACCGACCATCAGCCGCGGTGCCGATCGCAACGCCAGCCGAATTGCCGCCGGCACGGTGGCCGCCATTGACCTACGCGGCATCGGCTACGCCATCGCCTTGACCGCCGTAGCGACCGCCGTCAGCCCGCCCGAGACCGTCACCACGCGCGCGTCGCCGACCAGTGCGAATGCCGGGTAACCCAGCACCTCGAACGCCTTCACGATCTCCGCGTCGAACGACGCCACCATGACCCGCGCCATCGGCGACAGCGCCGTCACCTGGTCGGTGGCTTCCGCCTCCGGGCCGGCCACCACGGCGAGCACCCGGTCCCGCCCGCCTGGATGCACGGCGGCGGCGTCGATGAACTCCGGCAACAGCTTCACGCAGGCGCCGCAGCCCGGCGAGAAGAAGCCCACCAAAGTGCCCGCCAGGAGATCTTTCGCGGCCAGCTCATCACCGTCGACCGTGGTCGCGGTGAACGCCCCCACCGCCGAGCCCGCACCGATGATGGCCTCCGGCCCATCGGCCCGCCGCCGCGCCAGCAACTCGGTGTGCTCACGCAGCCGTCGGACAACGCCGTACGTCAGCAGCAGATTGAGCGAACACAGCACGCCGAGGAGAACGACAGCCGCGATCAGATAGGGCATCAGCGCACCATTTCTCTACAACGCGCTACGGCCCGCCGGGCGAGGAATGGCGCGATGGCAGACACTGTGAAAGAAGAGCTGGATTTCCGTGTTTCATGACCGACCGAATGGCCCCACCGAAACCGGCACGGCCATCCGGCGAATCAGAACGCCACCGGCTCACTCACGGGCGCGGGTACCAGCACCCGCAGGAGACGTCCCTGTGCTCATCCCAGTAAAGCGTGCCCTGATGGATGGGGTCGTAGGCGCAGTTGCCCACGGGCCTGCACTGCGGCGGCGGCGCCGCCTCCGCGATCGCCTTCGGCGCCACGAGCTGGAGCAACTGATCGCTGGCCTGCCGCAGCCGATCGCTCAACATCCTCAGCATGTGTCTCTTCCTCTCGATCGTGGTTCGCGCAGGGAGCGACGGTTCGGTGCGGTCGCGCACGGTCGCCGTGGGTCTGGACGTCGCGATCAGAGCCGGTTCATGCAATGCCGCCAATGGATTTGCACACCCGCTTCCCTTCTGTATTTCCGTCGCCGGCCCTGACAGGCGGAGTGTTGGTGTCCGAGTGCCTCCGGCGGGGGCACCTGAGGCGCGGTTCAGGGCCGAAATGCCACGTTCCCTACGCTATCCCGAAGGCGTTGAGACGTCGTTGCAGAGTCGTTGTCCCCCTGGTCAGAGCATTCCGTACGAGATTGCAGCAGCCAAATCCGGCTCGGCCATTCAGCCCGGTATTTCATTGGCGGTTTGATGAATGCGGCTCTTCTTAACCTGCTCGCGCAGCTCGTCGCGGGCACCGCCTGCCGGTCTCAGGCGGGAATCCTCGCGGTCCCGTCGTTGGCTGGTTGTTGAGCCGATCACTACCGGCCCAAGAGTTCCACCACCTCGGCCTGGCCGGCGAACCGTGCCCGCGCCGTACCCTCACGGCCGGGCGCCAGCGCGCGTTTTGCAGCCCATGACGGACTTGGAGATCGCTGAAGTCAAGCAGGCAGCGGTGACGCCAGAACAGCGACTGGTCGTCGCCTTGGCCGCCGTCTACGCCATGCGGGCTGGCGCCATTCGCCATCTGACCCTTGACGACATCGACCTACCCAGGCGGCAGATTCGGCTCAGTGGTCATCACAAGAAGTTGTCCGAGTTCGCGCATCGCGCCCTCATCGACTGGTTTGCGTGATCGCCAACGTAAGTGGCCGCATACGCCCAACCGCCATGTTCTGATCTCGTGGAAGTCTGCTGCCTATATTCATGCTGAACCGGCTAGTCCCGGTGCGTCGGCGAGACTCGGGCGGTCAGCGTCCCAGCGGCGGCGCGTCCGGCGCCCCGGTCTGCCGGGACGGTGAGGCCTACGGCGGGTGGTAGATGTCAGTGCCCCTGGACGTGGAGAAAGACCTGGCTGAAGTCGTGGGCGGCGAGCTGGTCTCGGCGGATGCCGAAGATCAACCTACCGCCGTCTCCGAAGAGCATTCCGTTGTCCTCGTCGAGCTGGAGCAGGGTGACCTGCTGGGAAGCCTCCGCCGCCAAGCCGGGATCCTTCGGGGTCAGTCCAGCCCCGTACGCGGCCGCGACTTCGATCGGTGACTGTAGGGCATCGGAGTAGCCACCGACCTGGTGATCACGGCCGCTCTCCGCGTCGGCGAAATCCGCGAGCATGTCGCCGAACACCTCCCAAGGTTCCTCCCCACGAGACAGTCCCAGAACTCGTCGCCCAGCTTGATCAGTTCGTTATGGCCACGCGTCGGCCAGGTGGCCACGGTCTCGGCGGCGAGTGGGGTCTCGGGGAACACTGACGCTTCTCCGCTGCCGAGCACTTTGCGCTGAGGTACACGTATGGCGCCGGGAGGCAGCAGGATCACCTGCGCGGCCGCGTTGTCCCAGGTGGTGAAGAACAACAGCGTGCCCTCGGCGGGCAGGCCAATGTCCGACTCGTACGCCGCGAGCGCTGCGCAGTCCAGTTCGGCGAGAAACTGCATCGCCGAACCACCATCCGTGCCCGGCCACGGCACTCCTTCAGGCAGCCCGCCGCAGGCCGCCCAGCCGGCCGACAACGGTCTCGCCCTCCTCAGCGATCGACAACCGGATGGCCGGACGAGCTAGGGCGATGATCGGCTCGGCGAGTTCTTCAGGTAACAGCTCCCGGACGTACTCAGCGAAATCAAGCATCCAGTCATAGCAATCGCGGATAATCCAACGAAACCATCTCTGGCCTGTGCTGATGGTGCAAGTGGGCGCGATGGCCCTGAGCGGTTTGTCGTCAGCGGATCGCTTGGTCGCGGCGTCGGCGGGCGGCGCGGATCTCGGCGTCAGCCACCTTGTCGTCCAGCAGCGCCTACAGCTGGGTAGTTTCGGTGGAGGCGTGGCCGACGCGGCGGCGGACGGCTTCGATGGAGACGCCGGCGTGGATGAGTTCGGTGGCATGGGTGTGGCGCAGCTGGTGGATGTCGATCTCGACGCCGGAGGCAGCGCAGTTGAGTTCTCCATTCAGCGGCGCGCGCGGCGCTCGTACCGATGCGCTGGCTTGCGCTCCCCCTGGCAAAGCATGGCTGACCGGCGTTGGGAAAGCGTTGTGGGTGCCGGCCACGCTGCCGCCGCGTCATCGGCGCTACGGTTCCAGGTGGTCGTGGATCTTGGTGCGCACCCGGTCGGCGTCGGCGTGGCCGAGTTGCTCGAAGATTTCCAATGCGCGCCGCCAGGCATCGCCGGCCGGCCTGCCGTGACCGGCGGCGTGGTGAGCGTCGCCGAGGCGGACGAGGGTGGCGGCCTCGTTGTAGCAGTCGGCGACCTCACGGAACAGGCGCAGGGCGTGTTCATAGCAGGCGGCGGCCTGGGCGTGATGGCCGAGGTGCAGATGCGCGTGCCCGAGGCTGTCCCATGTGGTGGCCTGACCGTGCTGATGGCCGAGCTCGACGTGCAGGTCGAGGGCCTCCTCACAGTGGATCAGGGCCTGGTCGTGGTGGCCCAGCAGGGTGTGGTACCAGCCGATCGCGTTCAGCGCGTGCGCGAGTCCGGCCTGATGGCCGGCCTGCTGGTAGAGATCGCGGGCCTGTTCGGCATGGCCGAGCGCCTGCCGATAATCGTGGTACGTCTCCAGGAGCGAGGCGACACCGCGATGGGCGTTGGCTAGGCCGACTTGGTCACCGACCGCGCTGAACAGGGTGAGCGTCTGCTCGACGTGGGCGCGGACTTGGTCATGGCGGCCCAGCCGGGTGTAGGCCCGTACCAGGCCGCTGTGGGCGTGGGCCTGGCCCAGCCGATCTCCGTGCCGCTGCGCGGCATCTAGCGCGGTCTGCTGGGTGGCGAGCAGGTCCTGCCAGTGCCCCTGGTGGTCGAAATAGGTGACCAGGGCCCAGGCGAGCTGCCAGGTGAGGGTGCCGAACCCCAGGTCGGCGGCCTGGCGTACGGCTGCGATCAGTACCGCGTGCTCGGCGGCGTACCAGGCCATCGCCTGGTGCGGGTCCGTCAAGACTGTCGGGCGCACTCCGTCCTCCGGCGCGGGCAGGGTGATCGGGTGACGGTGCGGATAAAGCAGCAGCATGGCCGTGTGGGCGGTGTGCACGTAGTGGTCCAGTACGCGACGTGACGCGGCCCGCCGGACGGCCTCCGTGTCGGTCGTGCGAGCCTGCTCCGCGGCGTAGGCGCGCAGCAGATCATGGTAGGTGTAGCGTCCCGGCCGGTGCTCGATGAGCAGGTGCGCCCGCGTCAGCTCGGTCAGCAGCCGTCGCGCCTGGGCCGGGTCCAGGGCGGCCATGCTGGCCGCCGCCTCCGCGTCGGTGTCCGGGCCTGGGTGCATGCCCAAGAGTCGGAACAGTCTGGCCGCCGGTGCCGTCAACGTGCGATAGGACCAGGAGAACACCGCTTTGAGGTCGGCGGCCGGCTCTCCCGCGTCCAGGGCGTCCAGCCGGGCCGAGTCCCTGCCGAGATTCTCGGCCAGGGCCCGCAGCGGGAAGTCCGGGCGGACCTTGGCGCGGGCCGCGATGATGCTCAGCGCGAGTGGCAGCCCAGCGCACAGGTCCAGCAGGCTCGCCACGGCCCCAGGGTCGGCCGCGGCCCGCCGGCTGCCCACGTGGCTGGTGAACAGCCGGCGCGCCTCGGCCTGGTCCAGGGGAGGCAACGCGATCGGGTGGGCACCGTGCCCGGTCGTCAGGCCGGCCAGTTCGTTGCGGCTGGTCACCAGCACGAAGCAGGACGGGTTTCCCGGCAGCAGGGCCGCTACCTGCGTCGTGTCATGGGCATTGTCCAGGACGATCACCATGCGCCTGCCGAAGATCAGACTGCGATACAGCGCCACCTGCGTGTCCAGCGTCGGTGGGATCGCCGCCGGATCGACGGCGAGAGCACCCAGGAGGGTCCGCACCGCCACCGCCGCCGACATCGGGCTGCCACAGGCGTCGAAGCCACGCAGGTTCACGTACAACTGCCCGTCGGGGAAGGCGTCCGCGTTCTGGTGGGCCCAGCGCAGCGCGAGCCAGGTCTTGCCGATGCCGCCGCAGCCCCCGATCGTGACGATCCGTACCGTGTCCGTCGTCAGCTGAACCTTCAGCGCGTCATCGAGCTCGGCCAGTTCCCGGTCCCGGCCGATGAACAACGGCGGCGCCGCTGGCAAGGTCCGCGGCACCAGGGAGACGCCGGCCGCCGTCTGCGGGGTGCGAGTTGCCCCGGTGACGTCCGCCATCACCGGCGCGCGAGCCGGGGAGAGCGCGGAATCGGCGGCAAGAATCTGCTGGTGGAGGCGCTGGAGGGCAAAACCGGGGTCAGTCCCCAACGTCTCGGCCAACTCACATCGGATCCGCGCGTAGCACGCCAAGGCGTCGGCCTGGCGGCCACTGCGATACAAGGCGATCATGAGCTGGCCGGCCAGCCGCTCGTCCAGCGGATGTAAGGCCGCCAGCGCCGTGAGGTCGGCGAGCAAGGTGGCGTCCTCGCCGTGCCGGATCCGCAGGTCATGGTAGTCGAGCTGGGCGGCGAATCGCTCGGCCTGCAGCGGGTACCTCAATGCCGTGAACCATGGGGTGTCCAGATCGGCGAACGCCTCACCGCGCCACAACGTCAGTGCCCGCTCGTACAGCGCCACCGACTCCGCGGTGTCCCGGCCGCCCCGCGCCTGGGTCACCAGCCGGCGGAACAGATGCAGATCCACGGCCGCCTCGTCCACCTCGAGCAGATAGCCTCCAGAACGACGTCGGATGCCCCACTCCCCGGCCACCGGCACCGCGGCCCGCAACCGGGAGAGATAGGCGCGCAACGTACCTGCGGCCTGCGCCGGCCGGTCTTCACCCCAGACCCGCTCGGCGAGCTGGTCCATGGAGACCGGGTGGTTCACCTCCACCAGCAGCGCCGCCAGCACGTAGCGCTGCCGTGCCGGCCCGACGTCGATCGGCCTGCCGTCCACCTGGGCACCCACCTCGCCCAGCAGCCGGAATTCGACTTGCATCGCACTCCTCTGGCATCGTCCTGGCGCCCATCAAGGCCCGGTCCGGTTCGCTGCCCCGTGGCTTGGCCGTACGATGACGAGCACCGACTCTACGAAAGAGGCCCCAGGCCGCCCTCGAACTTCCATAAACTTTGAAACTTCGCAAAGGTCGCAGCTGAGGGGACGCTTCATGCAAATGCCCCGCATGAGGTGAGGGTTTACACGCCACGAGAGGTTGTTGTCGATGAACCAGGCTTGACCGACCGGGCTTCGGTGAGGTCAGGCGCCTCTGCTGTGCGAGCGCCCGAAGCCGCCGACTCGACCGGCTTCGGTGGACTGCACGGCTCAATCCGTTGATCTGGCCGAGCGTCTCGGCGGAGGGGCCACGGCCGACCGGGGGAACTATGGTCGGCTGCTTGGCGGGTTAGAAGCACCTGATGCGTTAGGTCAGGACCAGCCACCTCCGGCCGTCGAGGAGTTCGCGGGCCGCGTCGAGGTGGCCGGCGTGGCAGGCGGTCTCGGTGATGACGTGCAACATGACCTCCCGCACCGTATGGAGGCGCCAGCCGGTGAACCGGTCGGGCCACCACGCGGGCGCCGCGTTGAGCGGGGTGGTGGCGATGACGGCGTCCGCGGCCTCGATCTGTCGCCGGTAATCGCTGAGGACCAATTCGGCGGACTCTTCCGGGCCGACCTGCCAGGCGTCACCGGTCCGGTCCAGGTCGTCGATCAGTGCCCGGTCACCGGCGACCACGGCGCGGAACCAGTACCGCTCGACGTCCAGGGCGAGATGCCGCACCAGGCCCAGGCAGCTCCAGCCCGACGGCAAGACGGAGCGCCGCAGGTTCGCCTCGCTCAGGCCCTCCAGGATGCCCTGGACGTGTTGTCGCTGGTTGTTGTGGAAGGCGAGCAGCGTTTCGGCCTCAGCGCTGATCATAATCCCTGCTCTCGTCGTGTGGTCTCGGCGGTGCGATCCGTGGCGCCTGGCGTTCGGTCTCGGCGGCGCGGTCGAGCAGGGCGCGGCGTTCGGGTTCGGTGTGGGCGGCGTCCGCCGCCTGACGGAACAGGGCAACGGCGTGGTCGCGGTCGCCCTGGCGGGCGGTCAGGTCGGCCTCTGCGGCGATGGCGAGCGGGTGGCCATCCAGCGCGCCGCCCTCCCGCGCCCTGGCCAGCAGCGCCAGCCCGGCCCGTGGCCCGTAGGCGCAGCCGTGCGCGACGGCGCGGTTCAACTCGACCACGGGCGTGGAGTGGATCTCGGCCAGTGCGTCGTAGCAGCGGGCGATCTCCGACCAGTCCGTGTCGGGCACCGACAGGGCGGTGGCATGGCAGGCGGCGATGCGGGCCTGCAGCGCGTACGGGCTGTCCTGCTCCGCCTTGGACAGCACGTCCACGCCCTCAGCGATCGCCGCCTGATCCCAGCGGGAGCGGTCCTGCCGGTCGAGGGGCAGCAGGTTGCCTTCGACGTCCTGCCGGGCCTCCCGCCGGGAGTGCTGCAGCAGGAACAACGCCAGCAGCGCCGAGACCTCGCCCTGCCTCGGCATCAGCCGGCCCAGCAGCCTGGCCAGCCGGATCGCCTCCTCGGCGAACGCGGGCCGGCCGTCGGCGTTGTACCCCTGTGTGAACAGTAGGTACAGCACCGCCAGCACGCCCGGCAGCCGCTCGGCCAGCGCGGGTCCGCTCGGCACCCGGTACGGGATCCCCGCCTCAGAGATCTTCCTCTTGGCCCGGGTCAGGCGGCGCGTCATCGTCGACTCGGTGACCAGGAACGCACGCTCGATGTCCGCGGCAGGTACCCCGCAGATCGTCCGCAACGTCAGCGCCACGCGGGACTCCAGCGCCAGCGCCGGATGACAGCACGTGAAGACGAGCCGCAGCCGGTCGTCCACAACCTCCTCCTTCCCGGCAGCATCGTCCACTTCGCTCAGCGCGAGCGCCGCCGCCTCCGCGAGCTTGCGCCGCTCGACAGAGGCGCGGCGTAGCGCGTCGATCGCGCGATTGCGAGCCACCGTCATCAACCAGCCGCCCGGATTGTCCGGCTCGCCCTCCTGCGGCCACCGTTGCACGGCCGCCGTCAGTGCCTCCTGCGCGCAGTCCTCCGCCAGCGTCCAGTCACCGGTGACGCGGATCAGCGTGGCGACCATGCGCGGGTAGGCGTCGGCCGCCAGCGCCTCCAGGGACGTTCTCACCGCTCGCCGTCGGCGAGCGGGCGCAGCTCCAGCCGCCCATGCCGAGCCATCGGGTGCGTACGGGCGATCTCGATCGCCTCGTCCAGGTCGGCGCATTCGAGCAGGTCGAAGCCCACGATCACCTCCTTGGTCTCGGCGAACGGGCCGTCGGTGAGTATCAGCTCGCCCTCCCGTACACGAACCGTGGTCGCGGAGGACTCCGGCGCGAACGCCGACCCGAGCAGCCGCCGGCCGCGGCCGTCGTTCTCAGCCACCCAGGCCTCGATGTCGGGCAGATTCCGCTGGTCGATGTCGGGCTCGGGGTCACTGCAGACGAACATCATGTACTTCATGTCGCGCTCCTCAGATGTGTGGCGGTTCACCATAGTGACGAACGGCGGCCACGCGACCGGACGCCCGCAGGGAAAATTCCCAAAGGATGTTCTGTGACGGTAAGGGCCGCCTCACCCGCACGTTTCCTTCCAAAGGAGGCTGGAGGCCGAAGCCCGGCCAACTTCCTCCCGGCAGCCCCCACAAGCGGCAACTGGCCAGCATTCGCCTCCTCTACGGCCCGAGTAAGAAACCCTCGGCGTGCCGGCCATCGAGATCGAGCTCCTCCAGCCCGCCACGGCCTGAGACACCATCGATGCGCCACCACGACGATGGCCCGCGTATCGCGCCGTACCATCGTCAGCTCCCGAGCACACCGTCGCGGCTGTGCGGCACGCTGGGCGGGGGTGTGTGTGATCGCCCTGGTCACCGACATCACTGTCCCTCTTCCATACCCGGTCCGCCCCACGGACTGGTTCGATGTCTAACCGTTCATCCCGGTCACCGGAAGCGCCCTGGACGGCCGAGGCCGTGCGAGGAGCAGCACCAGGCCGAGCACGCCAACGCCGACCAGACCGACGACGTTGAAGGCGTCGGTGAACGCCGCCCGCACGTGCTGCAGCAGTTGCAGGTCGCCGCGGGCGCTCGCATCACGAATGCCGTCGACCACGCTGACAGAGGCCGGCGAGTGGGGCAGGTCCAGCAGGATGCGGTAGACCACCGTGCCGAGGGATCCCAAGATGGTCAGACCCACCGCGATCCCGAGCTCGTTGCTCACCTGGGCCAGCGCCGCTCCCGCACCGGCGCGTTCGGGCGGCGTGGCGCTCATGACGCGGTCCATGAGGAGCGGGAACGCCGCTCAGATGCCGAATGCGGCCAGGGCGGCACCGCCGGCCGCGAGCGGCCGGCCCACCCAGGTGACCGGCAGGACGGCGTACAGTAGGAAACCCGACGTGGTGATCAGCAGCATCGTCACCACGATCGTGTGATCGGCGAAGCGGCGGTTGAGCCATGGCCCCACGTTGGAGGCGGCGATCATGAGGACGATCTGGGGCAGCGTCCACCAGGCGGCGCCCATTGGTGTCAGGCCCTGCACCTCCTGCAGGTAGAGGTTGAAGAACAGGGACTCGGATGCGGTGATCGCTGCGGGCCGGCGGGGCCACTCGTGCAGCCTCGCTGGAGAAGACCGGCCGCAGCGGCATCCGCCTGAGAGTTGCTTTAGCTCCGGCATCCATACGCTGTGTGATTTTGCGATCACCATAGGGTCTCTTGGTGCGGTGAGTACGTACAAGATGTCCAAGGAGAACTCAAGTGCCCGCCGGATCCGACCCCCGAGCCCTGTACGAACGCGTCGCGGACACCCTGCGCACCTCGATAGAGCGAGGCGAACTGACACCGGGAGCCCCCGTGCCGCCAGAGCAGGAGCTGGCAGAAAGGCATGGCGTGTCGCGTCAGACAGTGCGGCAGGCGTTGCAGCAGCTCACCAACGAGGGGCTGCTCAGCAGCGGGCGAGGCCGCGGCCGTACCGTGCGCTCGCAGGCGCGCCTGCGCTGGCACCTGTCCCACTTCGAGCAGCGGGAAAGCCACAGTGCCGACGCGGACGCGTGGGCGGCCGAGGTCCGGGACCAGGGCCGGGTGCCCCTGCAGGAAGTGAGCGTCGGCCTGGAGATCCCGCCGAAGGCGGTGGCCGAACGCCTCAGCCTCGACGCCGAGAAGGACATCGTGGTGGTCCGGCGCAGGGTGCGGTACGTGGACGACGTTCCCTTCCAGGTGGCCGACAGCTACTTCCCGGAGGACCTGGCCAGAGGGACGGCGCTGATGCGGCCGACGAACGTGAGCGCCCCCGGCGGCCTGCTCGCGTCCATCGGCCACTCCCAGCGACGGCTGGTGGACGAGATCCAGGTCCGGATGCCCACCAGGGACGAGTCCGCCCGGCTGGGGCTGCCCGCGGGCACGCCGGTGGCCGAGCACATGCGCACCGGCTATGACGCCGAAGGCCGGCCGGTGCGCGTGATGGTCACGGTCGCACCGGGAGACCGGCACACGCTCGTCTACGAGCTCGATGCTTCATGACCGTGGCCGAGGCCGTGGACCTTTTCCAGTGCGACCCCATGACGCAGCCGCTGACCTACCCGGGACGCACCCCCGCCACCTCCGGCGTGCTGATGGACGGCGCGTACCTGCAGTTGTCCTTAGAGGAGGCCGCCCCGGCGGACGACTGGCAGGCCGGAGCCGAGACACTGGGCGAGCTCCTGGCGCGCCTCGGGCGCTCCCCGATGTCGGAGCGCCACCAGGTCGTCGCCGTGGGCTCCAATGCCTCGCCGGGTCAGATGCGTCGCAAGTTCGCCGGCCACGGGACCCCGCCGGTCATCCCCATGACGCTCGCCGATGTGGACGGCCTCGCTCCAGGTGTCTCCGCGCACGTCAACCGGTGGGGTTACATGCCGGCCGTGCCGGTGGAGACCCCGGGTGAGACCTCGCGGCTCTTCGTGCTCTGGCTCGACGAACGCGAGCTGGCCGCGCTCGACCTCACCGAGCCGAACTACTGGCGTCGCCGCCTGCCCGCCGAGCGCCATCCCGTGACGCTCGAATCCGGAGCCCCGCTCCCGCGCTGCTTCGTGTACGTCGGCAGGCATGGGTGCCTGGTGGACGGGACCGGTGCGGCCAGACGGCTCGCGGATCAGCGGGCGCTCATCCAGTGCCTCCTGGACGAGTCCCCTGAGCTGCGTCGGCTGTGCGGGAGCACGCCCGAGGAGTTCGTCGCGTCTGTACAGGACGAGGCGCTCCGTGACACGATCTACCGGCTCTTCCCGGCAGAGCGCCGCACGATGTCCCAGCCTGCCCTGGTGGACCTGCCGTCACGTTAGCCAGCATGCTGTCGATGGCGGACAGTCGCGCCGGCAGAGCGGAACGAGGGAATGGTCCTTGAGCATCAAGATGAGCGGAAGAACTCGACGCGCGGTGTACGGCTCTCTTCTGGCACTTGGCGCAGTCGCCATCACCCTGACAACAGGAGGGCTGCTCTTCGACTCAGCCTTGGACAGAGCCACGGAACAGGGGAAGAAATCATGGGAACACTGCGTCGCCGCGGCGAAGAAGGACAATGAAGCCGTACTGAGGGCCACCCGCGACCTCTTTCCGAAGAACAGTGTCGGCAACATACACGACTCCGATTCGTGTGACTCCGCAGACGGCGGGGCGGTCAATCTCGACGTATTCTCCGACACCAAGAAAGAGGCCCTCGAAGGTTTTTACGCGGCAGGATGGTCCGACGTTCCCCGCAGCGATCAGGCGTGCGAAGGCTGGGACTGCCTCGGGGGAGCCATGAAGTCCGTCGATGGGCGCGTGATGTATGTCCTCCTGACCCACCAGGATCAGAACAAGCTCGAAGCCACCCTGGTCTACTGGTGAGAACGAACTTCGTCGCACTGCGCATCGCCAGGCGCTAACCGGCTCCGCACCCCGTTCCCGGCCGACTCGCGGACCTCGCCTCCCTGCGAGAGCTCCGCCTGGCGGTACGCGATCACGGCCTTCGCGGGTCGTGCCCAGGCCCGGCCGGGGTCGGTGTGGTTCGCCACGAGCATCACGTTCTGTCTGGTCTGGGTCGTCATGGCCACCGGCCCCGGCCGCGTCCAATGCCGCCAGGGCCGGCTCCTCGGCCGCGGCAGTCGTGCGCAGGGACTCGAGCCGTTCGGGCCCGGGCAGGGCGAGGAGCCGCGGGAACCTGGCGATCGGCATGCTTCGCCAAATCGTGATCCACCAGGCGGGGCGCAGAGGTTATTCTAAAGTTCCTTAGAACATCAGAAGGAGTGGACATGTCTTACCCCGAGCCCCGGTATCTCGCAGAGGCAGGCGAGCACAGCGGTGTCCTGCGTACGGCGGACACCCCGCCCGACCTGTCGATGGCCAGTGGCACGCAGGTGCACTACCTCGGCACGGGCGGCTCGACGAACGGCGCGTTCGGGCTGTACCGATGGGAGATGGGCCCGCGCCCGTCCGGTCCCGGCGCGCACTTCCACCGCACGATGACCGAGTCGTTCTACGTGTTGTCCGGCACCATCAGGCTCTACAACGGCGAGAAGTGGGCCGAGGGTAAGCCCGGCGACTTCCTGTACGTGCCCGAGGGCGGCGTGCACGCCTTCCGCAACGAATCGGGCGAGCCCGCCTCGATGCTGATCCTCTTCACCCCGGGCGCGCCCCGCGAGGCGTACTTCGAGGAACTCGCCGACATCGCCAACACCGGCCGCGTGCTCAGCCCCGAGGAGTGGACCGAGCTGTACCTGCGTCACGACCAGTACATGGTCTGATGTCCGAATCCCCGGAGGAGCCGATCTACCAGCAGCTGGCCCGCATCGGCAAGGCCCTGGCCAGCCCGGTGCGGCTGCGCCTGCTGGACGTGCTCGCTCAGCGCGAGCACACGGTCGAGGAGCTGGCCCAGGCGGCGGGGGTCGCGCTCAAGAACACCTCCGCCCAGCTCCAGCAGCTGCGGGCCGTCCACCTGGTGACCAGCAGGAAGGAGGGCCAGCGGGTCTACTACCGGCTGGCGGACGAGCGGGTGTCGCGGTTCCTGGCGGAGTTGCGGGGGTTCGCGGAGGAGCGGCTGGCCGAGCTGCGCGACGCCGTACGGGCGCGGCTCGGGCCCCTTGAGGGCGTGACCGCCGGGGAGCTGGCCTCCCGCCTGGGCGACCCCGGCACGCTGATCGTGGACGTGCGCCCGGCCGCCGACTACGCGGCCGGGCACGTGCCGGGGGCGATCTCCCTGCCCATGGCCGAGCTGCGCGAACGCCTGGACGAGCTGCCCACGAAGATAGAGATCGTGGCGTACTGCGGCGGGCCGTACTGCGCGGTGTCCTCGGAGGCGGTACGCGTCCTGAGCGGGCACGGCTACGCGGCCCGCGCCCTCGACGGCGGCTACCTGGGCTGGCAACGCCGGTGAGGCTCGATGAGCATGCGGTGAGCGTGCGGTGAGTACGTGGTGAGGCGGCGCCGCCAGGGTTGAGCCATCGCCGGAGCCGCACCGAGGACCGGCCGCCGGCAAGGAGAGCGTGGCGCGGATCGAGGAGGCGGGCGACCGGGCGTTCGCCGTCCGCGCCCGGTTCGGCGCGGCGGGAGCGGTGGACCAGCTGTTCGAGGGGCTGACCGGCTGGCTCGCGGGGCGGGGCCTGGACGTCCTGGTCAACAACGCGGGCATCGGCTCGGCCAAGCCGATCTCGGAGGTCGCCCTGGAGGAGCTGGACAGGAGTCGATGGCCCCGACCCTGGCCAACGAGCTCGGCAGGCGCGGGATCACGGTGAACACGGTCGCGCCCGGCGCGGTGCGGACCGACATGACCGCGGGCTACACCTCGATCCCCGAGGTGATGGCCGGGCTGGAGTCGATCACCGCGCTCGGGCGGCTCGGCGAGCCGGAGGACGTCGCCGACGTCGTCGGCTTCCTGGCGGGGCCGCAGGGCCGGTGGGTGACCGGCCAGACCATCGACGTGTCCGGCGGCACGTACCTCGGCTCTCCTCGCCTGACCTGGCGTTTCACTCCCCGCAGGGAAGGTGTGAACCCTCACTGCGCCTCGTGCGGCAGCTCCCCGGGGCGCCCGTGTAATCGCCCGAGGATCACGGGGGCACGACGGGAGTCCGCCCGCATGAGGCGGTGGCGGCGGCGGGCCACGCGCACGTACCCCCAGCCGCAGCCCACGAGCGCCACGGCGGTGAACGAGGCCAGCCGCAGCAGGTCGGCGGACCCGAAGGCCAATTGGCCTTCGGAATGCGCCAGAAAGCCCGTCGCGAAACACCACGACATCGCGCCCGTCGCCAGCGCGGCGAAATAGCTCCGCACCCAGACGCCGAACACGCCGACCGCCACCGCCATGACGATGACGCGCGCCGTGGCCTCGGAGAAGGCCAGCGAGGCGACGACGCAAGCGCCGACCGCCCACACGAACCCGGCCGGAAGCAGCATCTCCACCGGACGCCCGCGCATCGACCATCCTTTCTGTGGGAGCAATTTCATGAAACCCGCCCGGGCCCGCGGGGGCGATATCTTCTACGGCATTACTACGCACTCGCCACAGCCGTTGACGCGTCATTCACGCGCGGGACCGGCCGGTCAGGCCACGCGCTTCGCGGGCCGCGTCATCGTGCCCGCCGGGTCGACGACGAGGCCGATGACGTCGAGCTCGGCGATCAGGGAGCGCAGCGCCGGCGCCGTGAGCAGCACCCACGGCTGGTCCGCCCCGAGGACGTCGGCCAGCTTGAGCGCCGAGGAGAACGCGACCGCCGTCCGTTCGCCCGAGGCCGTGCGGAACAACCGCAGGGCCGGGGCACACGTGCCCACCCTGACGGGGACGAACAATGGGGGCTCTGACATCTGCTTCCTTCCGGCGAGGAGTCGTACGCAGCAGACGCTAGAGCCGCCACCGGCGGCATTCCTTGATCGCTACGCATTCCGGACGCACGCCTGACGCCCCGTTGACGCCACCACGCGGGGATGGCGTCGGGCACAGGATGCGGGTCAGGCCGGCACCGTCCCTGGCGAGACGGGCATGGTCAGGATCATGGTGAGGCCTCCCCCTGGTGTCTCCTCGGGTACGAGCGTGCCGCCCATCGCCTCGGTCAGGCCGCGGGAGAGCGCCAGCCCGAGGCCGACGCCCGCATGGTTGTCCCGGTCGCCGAGCCGCTGGAACGGCTGGAAGACGCGGTCGTGCGCCTCGGGCGGGATGCCGGGGCCGCGGTCGATGACGCGGATCTCGACGTGCTCCCCGTGCCGGCTCGCGGTGACCAGCACCGGCTCGTCCGGCGGGCTGTAGCGGACCGCGTTCGACATGAGGTTGACCAGGACGCGCTCCAGCAGGGCGGGGTCGGCGACGATCTCCGGCAGCTCGACGGAGACGTCCCCTTCGATGCGGTCGCGCACCGGCCCGAGGTCGTCGACCGCGCGGGGGACGACCTCCTCGAGCGCGACGGGCTCCGGGGTCAGGCCGAGCACGCCGGCCTGCAGGCGGCTCATGTCCAGGAGGTTCGCCACCAGGCGGTCCAGCTTGTCCAGCGACTCCTTCGCGGTGTCGACCAGCTCGGCGCGGTCGTGGTCGCTCCAGGCCACGTCGGTGTTGCCCAGGCTCTCCACCGCCGCCTTGGCCGAGGCGAGCGGCGTACGCAGGTCGTGGCTGACGGCGGCGAGCAGCGCCGTGCGCATCCTGTCGGCCTCGGCCAGCGGGCGGGCCCGCTCCGCCGCCTCCTGGAGGCGCTCCTGCCGCAGCGCGACGGCGGCCTCCGCGGCGAACGACTCCAGCACCGTACGGTCGGCGGCGTCCATCGGCCCGCCCCTGGCGGCGAGGATCATGTCGTCGTCGATGACCACGTCGGTGTCCGACTGTCCCGGGGAGGTGGACGGGGCGCCGCCCGAGGTGGCCACGATCCGCCAGGCGTCCGACCGGTGGTCGGGGGTGCGGCCGGCCTCGGGCCGGCGTTCCAGCAGGGTCACCGACGTGAAGCCGAACGTCTCGCGCATGCGCTCCATCAGGGACGGCACCGCGGCCTCGCCGCGCAGCACGTGCCCGGCCAGCGTGGACAGCAGCTCCGCGTCCGCGCTCGCGCGGGCCGCCTGCCTGGTACGGCGGGCGGCGAGGTCCACGATCGAGCTGACCGCCGCAGCGACCAGCACGAACACCACCAGCGCGAACAGGTTCTCCGGATCGTTGATGGTGAACTCGCCGATCGGCGGCGTGAAATACCAGTTGAGCAGCAGCGACCCGCCGACGGCCGCGGTGACGGCCGGCCACATGCCGCCGGCCAGCGCGACCCCGACGGTCAGGCAGAGGAAGAACAGGATCTCGCTGGGCAGCGACAGCACGTCCCTGAACGGCGAGAGCAGGACCGTGAGCAGCGGCATCCCGGCCACCGCCAGCGCCCAGCCGGACAGGCGGCGTTTCCTGGTGAGCGCCGCCCGCGAGCGGGCCGGTCGGCGGCGGCCCTTCATGACCTCGTCGTGAGTGATCATGTGGACGTCGATGGAGCCCGACCGCGCCGTGGTCTCCACGCCGACGCCCCGGGAGAGGATCTGGGCGAACCGGCCTCTCCTCGACGCCCCGAGGACCAGCTGCGTGGCGTTGACGCCGCGGGCGAAGTCGAGCAGCGCTTGTGGGATGTCGTCGCCGACGACCTGGTGGTAGCTGCCGCCCATGCTCTCGACCAGCGTCCGCCGGCGGGCCAGGCCGGCCGGGTCGGCCCCGGTCAGCCCGTCGGCGCTGGTGACGTGGACGGCCAGCAGGTCGGCGCCCTTGGTGCGGGCGGCGATGCGGGCCGCCCGGCGTACCAGCGTGTCGCCCTCGGGGCCGCCGGTCAGGGCCACCACGACCCGCTCGCGCGCCTCCCAGGTGGTGGCGATGCCGTGCTCGGCGCGGTAGCGGTCGAGCTGGTCGTCGACCTTCCCGGCGACCCACAGCAGGGCCAGCTCGCGCAGCGCGGTGAGGTTGCCGACGCGGAAGTAGTTCGACAGCGCGGCGTCGACCTTGGCGGGGGCGTAGACATTGCCGTGGGCCATGCGGCGGCGCAGCGCCTCCGGTGACATGTCGACCAGCTCGACCTGGTCGGCGCGGCGCACCACCTCGTCGGGGACGGTCTCGCGCTGCGGTACGCCGGTGATCTCCTGGACGACGTCGTTGACGGACTCCAGGTGCTGGATGTTCACCGTCGAGATCACGTCGATCCCGGCGTCCAGGATGTCGTCGATGTCCTGCCAGCGCTTGACGTTCCTGGAGCCGGGCACGTTGGTGTGGGCAAGCTCGTCGATCAGCGCCGTCTTGGGGCCGCGGGCGATCACCGCGTCGGCGTCGAGCTCGGTGAACGTCGCGCCCCGATGCGTCATCGTCCTGCGCGGGATCACCTCCATGCCCTCCAGCAGGGCCGCGGTCCGGGGGCGGCCGTGGGTCTCGACGAAGCCCACGACCACGTCCCGGCCGCGCTCCATGCCGCGCCGCCCCTCGCCGAGCATCGCGTACGTCTTGCCGACCCCGGGCGCCGCCCCGAGGTAGACCCGCAGGCGGCCCCGGCTCATGACCGATCCAGCGCCAGGTTGAGTTGGAGCACGTTGACGGCGGGTTCGCCCATGAAGCCGAGCGCCCGGCCGGTGGTGCTCTCGTCGATGAGCGCCTTGACCCTGTCGAGGGGCAGGCCGCGTTCCAGGGCCACGCGGGGCGCCTGGAGCTCGGCGTAGGCGAGCGAGATGTGCGGGTCGAGGCCGGAGCCGCTGGCGGTCACCGCGTCCGCGGGCACGGCAGGCGTGCCCGAGCCGCCCGGGACCGGGACGGTCCGCCCGGCGGCGTAGTCCTCGCCGGGCTTGGCGCACTCCACCTTCAGCCCCTGGTAGGTGGTGACGAAGGGGGCGGCGGGGCAGGCCTGGTTGACGCTGACGGCCCGGCCGGGGAAGACCTTCAGCACCGCGCCGACCCCGCCGGCGGTGCAGTACGGGCGGGCGCCGCTGACGCCCTCCAGCTCGCCGACCGCCTTGGACCGGGCGCACACCCGGGTCAGCAGCGACTGCCTGCCCTCGGCGCCGGGCACCGGCAGCACGTCGACGACGTCCTCGGGACCGAGGTTGCCGGCTCCGGTCGAGGTCGGGTCGTAGCCGGCGGCCGACGGGCGGGACTGGAAGTACTTCTTCACCGCCTTGCCGTCGGCGTCGGTGAAGGACTGGCCGATGATCGCGCTGCCCACGTCCTTGCCGCCGGCCCGCACGATCGAGCCGTTGGCCTTGCCGTTGAACAGCGCCTGCGCGATGGCGGTGGTGGCCAGCGGGTAGATCAGGCCGAGCAGCACGGTCAGGACGGCCACGGCCCTGACGGCGGCCAGGTGCCGGCGCAGCCAGCTGGGTAGACGGTTCATTACGACATCCCCGGAAGGAACTGGATGAACAGGTCGATGATCTTGATGCCGACGAACGGCGCGACGATGCCGCCCAGTCCGTAGACGTAGAGGTTGCGGGAGAGCAGCTTGGAGGAGCTGGAGGGCCGGTAGCGGACGCCGCGCAGTGCCAGCGGGATCAGCGCGATGATGACCAGGGCGTTGAACACGACCGCGGACAGGATCGCCGACTGCGGGCCGGCCAGGCGCATGACGTTCAGGGCGTCCAGGCCCGGGTAGACGGCCGCGAACATGGCCGGGATGATCGCGAAGTACTTAGCGATGTCGTTGGCGATGGAGAACGTGGTCAGCGCGCCGCGGGTGATGAGCAGCTGCTTGCCGATCTCGACGATCTCGATCAGCTTGGTCGGGTTGGAGTCGAGGTCCACCATGTTCCCGGCCTCCTTGGCGGCCGAGGTGCCGGTGTTCATCGCCACCCCGACGTCCGACTGGGCCAGGGCGGGGGCGTCGTTGGTGCCGTCGCCGGTCATCGCGACCAGGCGGCCGCCCTGCTGCTCCTTCCTGATCAGGGCGAGCTTGTCCTCGGGAGTGGCCTCGGCCAGGAAGTCGTCCACGCCAGCCTCGTCCGCGATGGCCTTGGCGGTCAGCGGGTTGTCGCCGGTGATCATGACGGTGCGAATGCCCATGCGGCGCATCTCGTCGAAGCGTTCGCGCATGCCCTGCTTGACCACGTCCTTGAGGTGGATGACCCCGAGCACGCGGTCCTTCTCCGCGACGACCAGCGGAGTGCCGCCGGAGCCGGAGATGGCGTCCACGATGTGCCCGACCTCGTCGGTGGGGTGGCCGCCCTGGTCGCGGACCCACTTCATCACCGCGGTCGCCGCGCCCTTGCGGACCTGGCGCTCGCCCAGGTTGACCCCGGACATGCGGGTCTGGGCGGTGAACCGCACCCACTCGGCGCCGTGGATCTCCCGCTCGCGCAGGCCGTGGCGCTGCTTGGCGAAGACCACGATCGAGCGGCCCTCGGGGGTCTCGTCGGCCAGGCTGGACAGCTGCGCGGCCTCCGCGAGCTCGGCCTCGGTGACGCCGTTCACGGGGACGAACTCCGATGCCTGCCGGTTGCCCAGGGTGATCGTGCCGGTCTTGTCCAGCAGCAGCGTCGACACGTCCCCGGCGGCCTCCACCGCGCGCCCGCTCATCGCCAGCACGTTGCGCTGGACCAGGCGGTCCATGCCGGCGATGCCGATGGCCGACAGCAGCGCGCCGATCGTGGTCGGGATCAGGCACACCAGCAGCGAGACCAGCACCACTCCGGTGACGCCGTCGGCGTTCAGCGCGAGCGAGTCCGGCACACCCGGGCTGGTGAGCTTGGAGTAGATGGCCAGCGGCTGCATGGTGACGGTGGCGACCAGGAAGATGACCGTCAAGGCGGCCAGCAGGATGTTGAGGGCGATCTCGTTCGGCGTCTTCTGCCGGTTCGCCCCCTCGACCAGGGCGATCATGCGGTCGATGAAGCTCTCGCCGGGCTTCTGGGTGATCTGGACGACGATCTGGTCGGACAGCACCCTGGTGCCGCCCGTGACCGCCGAGCGGTCACCGCCGGACTCGCGGATCACCGGGGCGGACTCCCCGGTGATGGCCGACTCGTCCACCGACGCGATGCCCTCGACCACGTCGCCGTCGCCGGGGATGGTCTCCCCGGCCTCGACGATCACGAAGTCGCCCTGCCGCAGCTCGGGTGCGCCGACCACGTCCCACTCCGTGGACGTGCGGCTCTTGAGCCGGCGGGCCTGGGTGCCGGTCTTGGCCCTGCGCAACGTGGCCGCCTGCGCCTTGCCGCGCCCCTCGGCGACGGCCTCGGCCAGGTTGGCGAAGACGGCGGTCAGCCAGAGCCAGACCACGATGGCCCAGGCGAAGAACGACGGGTCGAGCACCGCCAGCACGGTGGTGAACACGGCGCCGACCTCGACGATGAACATCACCGGATTGCGCCACAGCGTCGCCGGGTTGAGCTTCTTCAACGCGTCCGGCAATGAAGTGATCAGCTGTTTCGGGTCGAGCAGACCGCCGCCCACGCGGCCGTTCCGCTTCGCGGGGGATGACATGTCAGGACAGTCCTTCTGCGATGGGGCCGAGCGCGAGCGCCGGGAGGAAGGTGAGGGCGACCAGGATGATCGTCACGCCGACGACCATGCCGACGAACTGCGGCCGGTGGGTCGGCAGCGTGCCGGCGCTCTCGGGGACCGGCGCCTGGGCGGCCAGCGAACCGGCCAGCGCCAGCACCAGGATGATCGGCAGGAACCGGCCGAAGGCCATGCACAGGCCGAGCGCCACGTCGTACCAGGGCGTGTTGACGGTGATCCCGGCGAAGGCGGACCCGTTGTTGTTGGAGGCGCTGGTGAACGCGTAGAGCACCTCCGACAGGCCGTGCGGTCCCGAGTTCAGCATGCTCGCCCGCTGCCGCGCCGAGCCCATCGCGCAAGCCGTGCCGACCAGCACCAGCACCGGCGTGACCAGGGAGTACAGCGAGGCCAGCTTGATCTCGCGCGAGCTGATCTTCTTGCCCAGGTATTCGGGGGTGCGGCCGACCATCAGGCCCGCCACGAACACCGTGATCACGGCCAGGATCAGCATGCCGTACAGGCCGGAGCCGACCCCGCCGGGCGCGACCTCGCCCAGCATCATGTTGAACAGCGTCATCATGCCGCCGAACGGCGTGTACGAGTCATGGAAGGAGTTCACCGCGCCGGTGCTGGTCAGCGTGGTGGCGGCGGCGAAGGTGGCGGAGTTCGAGACGCCGAAGCGGACCTCCTTGCCCTCCATCGCCGCCCCGGCGGCCTGTGGCACGGTCGCGTGCCCGCCCAGCTCGAAGACGTTGGTGAGCAGCACGCCGGCCAGCGCGATCACGCCCATCACGGCGAGGATCGCGTACCCCTGCCGGACCTGGCCGACCATCTTGCCGAAGGTGCGCGTCAGCGTGAACGGGATCACCAGGATCAGGAGGATCTCGAACCAGTTCGTCCAGGTGGTGGCGTTCTCGAAGGGGTGGGCCGAGTTGGCGTTGTAGAAGCCGCCGCCGTTGGTGCCCAGCTCCTTGATGGCCTCCTGCGAGGCGACCGGGCCGCCGGTGATCGCCTGGGTGCCGCCGGTCAGCGTGGTGACCTCGTGCGGGCCGGAGAGGTTCTGGATCAGCCCGCCGGCCACCAGGACGAGGGCGCCGGCGAAGGCGATCGGCAGCAGGATCCGGAGCGAACCGCGGACCAGGTCCACCCAGAAGTTGCCGATCGTGCCGGAGGCGCGCCGGGCGAATCCGCGTACCAGGGCGATGGCCACGGCCATGCCCACCGACGCCGACACGAAGTTCTGCACCGCCAGCGCGCCCATCTGGGTCAGGTGGCCCATCGTGGACTCGCCGGAATAGGCCTGCCAGTTGGTGTTGGTGACGAAGCTGACCGCCGTGTTCCAGGCGACGTGGTCGGTGACCGGCCTCATTCCGACGCTGAGCGGCAGCTTGTCCTGCAGCCGCTGCACGGCGTACACGAAGAGGATCGAGATCAGCGAGAACGCCAGCAGGCTGCGCGCGTAGACACTCCAGCTCTGCTCGGCGTCCGCGCGCACCCCGAGCAGCCGGTAGATCAGGCGCTCGACGGCGTTGTGCCTGGCGCCCGTGTAGACCCGGTACATGTAGTCGCCGAACGGCCTGTGCACCAGCGCCAGAGCGGCGATCAGGGAGACGATGAAGATCATCCCTGCGACGGTCGTGCTCATCAGAAGCGCTCCGGGAACAGCAGGGCCACGACCATGAAGACCACCAGCCCTGCGACCACGACCAGGCCGGCGGCGTTGACGGCACTCACAGCCGCTCCACCGCCTTGACCACCAGCCCGAAGATCACGAAGATCGCGATCGTCAGGGCGACGAAGATGACGTCGGCCATCCCCACTCCTCAGCTCCGGAACACGTTTCCCACCGCCCGGAATGAGCGGCTCTTGAGCAAGGAAAACCCGGAAATTAGCCCGTTTTGCCGTTCTTGATGGGTTTCATACGGCGGGGGGAGGATTCTTGACGGGATCCGTACACGGACCCTCAGCCCACGTGGACGCGCGGCCGGAGCTCCGGTTGCGGCTCGGCCTGGCGCAGCACCTCCCTGGTCACCGGCGGCACGTCGCCGCCCCCGAAGACCAGGTACCGCAGCATCGCCACGACCGGATTGCCCTCGGTCCAGTGGAAGTAGATGTGCGGCACGGAGCCGGTCCGGTCGCGCAGATGCAGCAGCAGCGCGGCCAGCGCGTTCGGCACGGCGGAGGTCTCGACGGACAGGATCTTGTGGCCGTACCGCTCCTCGCCCTTGACGTGCAGCTCCGACTCGAACTCCGAGGCGTCCGGCACCGTCGCCTCCACGAACAGGACGGGCTCCGCGGGACGCAGCCGGTGGGTGAGCCACGCCTCGCGCAACTTGTCGTTGTACTCGGCCTGGTCCCGCTGGTGCGGCTCGTTGGCGATCACGTGGATCTCGCCGCACGCCGCCTCGTTGACGAACTGCTCGGCCAGCGGGTCCAGGTGCACCGCCGTGACCCGCAGCTCGGTGGAGCGCGTGGCGCGGGAGATCAGCGAGAGGCCGACGATGCTCGCGACGAAGAACGAGGCGATCTTGACGCCGTCGGGCCGCTCGATGATGTTGTCGATCAGGGTGTAGGCCAGGACGACCGAGATGAGCGCGAACCCGACCATGGCCTTGCGCTGGCCCTGCTTCGCGGCCGACAGCGTCACCGCGAACGCGGCCGAGAGCATGAGCACGAGCACGCCGGTGGCGTACGCGCCGCCCTGGGCGTCCACGTCGGCGTCGAAGATGATCGTGATGGCGAACGCGATGGCCGAGAACACCAGCACCAGCGGCCGGATCGCGCCCGTCCACTCCGGCGCCATGCCGTACCGGGGCAGGTAGCGCGGCACCAGGTTGATCAGCCCGGCCATCGCCGAGGCCCCGGCGAACCACAGGATCGCGATCGTGGAGACGTCGTACACGGTGCCGAACCAGTTGCCCAGATATTCGTGCGCCAGGTAGGCCAGCGCCCGGCCGTTCGCCCGGCCGCCCTCCTCGAACTCGTGGTGCGGGATGAGCACGGTGGTGACGAAGCTGGAGAAGATCAGGAAGACACTCATGATCAGCGCTGCGGTGGTGAGCATCCGCCTGGTGCCCTTGATCCGCTCCTGGATCTCACCCTCGACCACCGGCATCACCGCGACCCCGGTCTCGAACCCGGACATGCCCAGCGCCAGCTTCGGCATGACCACCAGGGACAGGCCGATCATGGCCAGCGGGCTGGAGAAGTCCAGGCTCAGCGCGCGCTGCCAGTCGACGACCACCTGAGGGGCCTCCAGCACGTGCAGGACGGCCGTCGAGACCACGACCGCGTTCAGGGCCAGGTAGACGAAGACGAGCACCACGGCGATGCCGATCGCCTCGGTGAAACCCATCAGGAACACGCCGCCGAGCAGGGCCAGCAGCACGAGCGTCACGATGACCCGCTCCCCGGCCAGGAAGTCCGGCACGAACGGGTTCTCCAGGATGTGCGCGGTCGCGTCCGCCGCGGACAGCGTCATCGTGATCACGAAGTCGGTTGCCGCGAAGCCGAGCAGGGCCAGCACGAACAGCTTGCCCCACCACTGCGGCGCCAGCTTCTCCAGCATCGCGATCGAGCCCTGCCCGTACGGGCTCTCGACCGCGACCCTGCGGTAGACCGGCAGCGCGCCCAGCAACGTCAGCGCCACCAGGAACAACGTGGCCAGCGGCGAGAGCAGCCCGGCCGCCAGCGCCGCGATGCCCGGCTGGTAGCCCAGCGTGGAGAAGTAGTCCACGCCGGTCAGGCACATCACCCGCCACCACGGGTGCTTCACAGGGGGACCGTGCTGGATCTGCTTCCGGTCGGTCTGCAAACCCTCCAGCAACCAGGAACGCAGCGTCCCTTCCGTGGGGGCCGGCTTTTTCGCCAGCACCATAACGGTCACCTCTCCGTAATGGCCGCATAAATATGCATCGCACACTATCCACGCCAAAGAGGTGATTAGCCTGGTCAGGGCGTCAAGAAAACGTATAAATCGGAGACTGACCAGTACAGTCTCAGCACTATCGGACCGGCCGTAACAAGATGCCCGGTTTGTGACGAGGTCATGCCGGCCCGGTGATCACGTCTCTGGTTGGGCAGGCCGCTGACCAGCAGAGTTGCACCCAGTCGATGTGAAGGAGTCGTCATGGGTGCCCTGCTCCAGCGCCGGGACTTTCGGAAGGCCACGTCCGCGTGGCATGGCCCGCTCAGCTACTGCGCGGCGGCGATGGCGGTGCTGGCCGTCGTCTGCGCCATAGGCCTCGCGGTGGACGGGCGGACGCTGCTGGGCCAGGGGGTGTGGCTCAAGCCGGTCAAGTTCGCGATCTCCTTCGGCCTGTACGCGCTCACGCTGGCCTGGATGATCGGCCAGGCTCAGCGGTGGCGGCGGACGCTGTGGTGGCTGGGCACGGTGACCGTGGGCGGCTTCCTCCTCCCGGAGATCACGGCCATCACCTTCCAGGCGGCACGGGGCGTGCGCAGCCACTTCAACTTCGCCACCGGGCTGGACGAGACGGTGTTCATGATCATGGGTGGCGCCGCGTATCTGGGCTGGCTGCTGACCTTCGCGATGGGGATCCTCCTGATGGCCCAGCGCCGCCTGGACCGGGCGATGGCGTGGGCGATCCCGCTGGGGCTGGCCATCTCGCTCGCCGGCATGTCCGTCGGTTACCTGATGACCGCTCCCACCCCCGACCAGGCGGAGGGGCTGGCCAGGGGGCTGAGCCTGACCACGATCGGCGCGCACGGCGTGGGCGCGCCCGACGGCGGCGCCGGCATGCCGGTCACCGGCTGGGAGACCGGCTCGGGCGACCTGCGGGTGGCGCACTTCGTCGGCCTGCACGCCCTGCAGGTGCTCCCGCTGGTCGCGATCGGCCTGCGCCTGCTCTCCCGGCGCTTCCGGGTCCTCGCGGGCACCGGCACCCGCACCGCGCTGGTGATCGTCGCCGCCTTCGGATACGCGGGGCTCACCGGGCTGGTGCTGTGGCAGGCGCAGCGCGGGCAGGCCCTCGTCCACCCCGACGCGTTGACGCTCGGAGCCGCCGCCGCCCTCGCCGGTCTGGTGTCGGCCTGCGCGGCCGCGGTCCTGGCCGTCTCCGCCCGCAGGCCCGGGACGTCGGCCGCGCTCGGCGGGCGGCGCGTCCCCGCCGCTCCGGTCGGGACCTCCGCCTGACGCTCCGGCCGGGACGTCCGCCTGAGCCCTGGCACCCGGCGGCGGAGCGCCCGATCCCGGCACCCGGCGGCGGAGGGACGTCTCCTAGGCTGCTCGGGTGCACAAGCGGGCGATGCTGATCGTTGTCGTGGTGTTCGCGGGCTTCGCGAGCGTCTATGTGGCCGCCGGTTCGCCCCTGGCGCTGGCCGTCTTCGGGGTGCAGGTCGCCTTCGCCCGGTGGCGGTCGTGGTGGCTGGTCCCGCTCCAGGCCGCCCTGGCGTACGGGTCGGTTTTGCTGTCCGGCTCCTCCGTCGGCGTGCTCGGCTTCGTCGGCGGGTCGTTGCTGCTGACCCGGCTGTGGCCGCTCGCCCCGGCGGTGGCGGCGAGCGCCGCGCTGCTCGGCCCCGCCGACCCGGTGATCAGCATGGTGCTGATCTCCCTGGTCGTCTACGGCCTGACGAAGATGATCGACCGGATCGACGAGGTGAACGCGGCCAGGCTCGCGCTGGCGGTGACGGCGGCGGCCGAGGAGCGGCTGCGCATCGCCGCCGAGCTGAGCGCGGGCCTGGGCAGGGCGCTGGCCGCGATCGCCGACGGCGCCCGGACGGGCGATCCCGACGTGGAGACCGCCCGCCGCTCGCTGGCCGATGCCAGGGCCGCGGCGGCGAGCTACCGGGCCATGTCCCTGGCTCCCGAGACGTCCACCGCCAGGGCCATGCTGAGCGCCGCGGGCGTCGCCGTGGACGTACGCATCGGGCACGCCGAGCCGCTGGGTCCCGCGGGAGCGCTCCTGGCGGCGGTGCTCCGGGAGGCCGTGACGGAGGTCGTACGGCGGCGCACGGCCACCACCTGCCGCATCGAGACCTTCACGGAGGCGGGCACGGTACGGCTGCGCGTCTCCCACGACGGCGCGCGCACGGCCGGCGACGAGAGCCTGGGCGACCTGCCGGCCCAGGTCGAGGCGGCAGGCGGCACGCTCACCGTCGGGCTCACCGACGACGCTCTGGTGACCGTGGAGGCGAGGCTGCCCGCCACGGCCGCCGAGCCCGCCCCCGACACCGGCGGCAGCGTGCTGCCGATGGCGCTGCTGGCGGCCGTGCTGGTGGGGTTCTCGGTCAAGGCGCTGCTGGTGGCCGGCTCGCTGTGGCCGGCGGTCCCGCTGGCCGTCATCGTCTTCATGCAGCTGCGATCGGTCGAGGGGCGGCACCCGGTGGCCCTGTCGATCATGGCGGTGCTGACGTTCGCGCCGATCCCGCTGTTCGGGCAGTCCTGGCTGGGCGTGGCGGGGTTCCTGGCGGGGCCGATCCTGCTGGCCCTCCCGTGGGCGGTGGCGCTGCCGCTGGTGGCGGCCATCGTCGTGGTGGTCGCGGCGGCCGGCCTGCTGCTCGGCCTGCCGGTCCCGCTGACCGTCAACTTCGCGATCAGCACGGTGGTGACCGGCCTGGTCGTGTACGGGCTGCTCAAGCTCGCCCAGCTGGCCAGGGAGCTGCACGAGTCGCGGGACGGCCCGGCCCGCGCGGCCGTCGTCGAGGAACGCCTGCGTGCCGCCCGCGACCTGCACGACCTCCTCGGGCACACCCTGGCGGCGATCCTGCTCAAGTGCGAGCTTGCCCGCCGCCTCGACGCCGAGCGGGCGCGCAAGGAGCTGGACGACGTCCTGACCATGACCGAGCAGGCGATGGAGGACCTGCGCACGGTGTCGGGCGGGCACCGGGAGCTGTCCCTGGCCACCGAGGCGGAGTCGGCCCGTTCGCTGCTGGCGACCGCGGGCATCGACGTCCTGCTCGACCTGGGCCACGACACCCTCGGCGGGGAGGCCGACACCACGCTCGGCATCGTGCTCAGGGAGGCCGTCACCAACGTCCTGCGGCACAGCTCGGCCCGCCGGTGCACGATCACGACGTCCGTGCGGGACGGCGCCGTACGGCTGAGCGTGCGCAACGACGGGGCGAGCGCCGCGGCGGGACGCCGCGGCTCATCCGGGATCGGCAACCTCACCACCCGGCTGACGGCGCTCGACGGGCGGCTGGCCGTGTCCCAGGAGGACGGGTGCTTCGAGCTGACGGCCACCGTCCCGATCTAGATCCAGCCGGCCTCGGTGGCGATGCGCGCGGCGTCGGTGCGGTTGCGGGCGTTGAGCTTGGCGACGATCGCGGTGATGTAGTTGCGGACGGTCCCGGCACTCAGGAAGAGCTGACCGGCGATCTCGGTCGCCTCGGCGCCCGCCGCGACCAGCCGCAGGACGTCGGCCTCGCGCGGGGTGAGCGGGTTGTCGGCCAGGTTCCAGGCGATGCCGGCGAGCGAGGGGTCGAGAACCCGTTCGCCCCGCGCCACCTTCCTGATCGCGCCCGTCAGCTCCTCGGGCGAGGCGGTCTTCAGGATGAAGCCGTCCACCTGGGAGGCGAGCGCGCGGCGGAGGTGGCCGGGCTTGCCGTGGCCGGTGAGCATGAGCGTGCGGCAGCCCGGCAGCTTCGCGCGCAGCTCGCCGGCGGCGTCGAGGCCGTCGATCGTGCCGGGCATGTCGACGTCCAGGACGGCCACGTCCGGCTGGTGGACCAGGGCGGCGGAGACCACCGCGTCCCCGGACTCGACCGCCTGGACCACCTCGATGTCGGGCTCGATGCTGATCAGGGTCACGAGCGCTTCCCTGATGACGTGCTGGTCCTCGGCCAGCAGAATGCGGATCACCTGACCATTATGTCCGGATCATGATGAGGTCATGGCGGGGTCGTGACCGGCTCTCTGGTGGCTGAAAGCGCAGATCAGCAGGCTTGAGGCATGACAGAGGCAGTGCGGTTGGACGCGGTGAGCAAGGTGTACGGCAGGGGCCGGAGCGCGGTGGCGGCCCTGCGCGAGGTGTCGATCGCCATCCCCCGGGGCACCTTCACCGCCGTCATGGGGCCCTCGGGCTCGGGCAAGAGCACGTTCCTGCACTGTGCGGCCGGGCTCGACGTCCCCAGCTCGGGATCGGTACGGCTGGGCGGCACCGACCTGGCGGGCATGGACGAGAACGCGCTGACCGAGCTCCGGCGGCGGCGCGTCGGCTTCGTGTTCCAGGCCTTCAACCTGGTCTCCGCGCTGACCGTGACGGAGAACATCACGTTGCCGCTCATGCTGGCCGGCGCCCGGGTCGACCAGGCCTGGCTGCGCGAGGTCGTGCACCGGGTGGGCCTCGACGGCCGCGCCGGGCACCGCCCGGCCGAGCTCTCCGGCGGCCAGCAGCAGCGCGTGGCGATCGCCAGGGCGCTGGTGACCAGGCCGGAGGTGGTCTTCGGTGACGAGCCGACCGGCGCGCTGGACACGATGACCGCCCGCGACGTGCTGACCCTGCTTCGGGAGGTGGTCTCCGGGCTCGGCCAGACCGTGGTGATGGTCACCCACGACCCGGTGGCCGCCTCGTACGCCGACACCGTGCTGTTCCTGGCCGACGGCCGGATCGTGGACGCGATGACGGCTCCCACCGCCGAGAAGGTGGCCGGGCGCATGACCGGGCTGGGGGCGTGGAACTGATGATCTCCTTCGCGTTGAGGATGCTCCGCCACCGCAAGGCCGGGTTCGCCGGCGCGTTCGTGGCCCTGCTGTGCGCGGCGGCGCTGGTGACGGCGTGCGGGATGCTGCTGGAGACGGGCCTGCGCGGCGGGGTGGCGCCCGAGCGGTACGCCGGCGCCCCCGTGATCGTGGCGGGCGACCAATATGTCCGGCAGGCGAAGGAGAGCGGCAAGGAGAAGGCCAAGCTCCTGTCCGAGCGCAGGTGGATCCCGGCCTCGCTGGCGCGGGACCTCGCCCGCCTGCCCGGCGTGACGAAGGTGGTCACCGAGGTGAGCTTCCCCTACGCCGGGTTCACCGCCCACGGCTGGGAGTCGGCCGCGCTCACCCCGTTCACGCTCGCCGAGGGGCGCGCCCCCAAGGCCGCGGACGAGGTGGTCGTGGACGCCCGCCACGCCGGCCGGGCGATCCCCGGCCACCGCGTGGTGGGGGTGACCGCGCAGGCGCTGCCCGGCCAGGACACGATCTTCTTCGCCACCGGCGAGGCCCGCCGCCTGGCCGGACGCGACGGCCTGGTGACCGCGATCGGCGTCTGGCCCGGGGTCGAGAGCGCCGTCGAGAGCGCCGTCAAGGGCGCTGTCAAGGGCGCCGTGGCCTACACCGGCGACGAGCGCGGCGCGGTCGAGTTCCCCGAGGCGGAGAGCTCCCGGGTCAAGCTCATCAGCCTGGGCGGCGCGCTCGGCGGCACCTCGCTGCTGGTGGCGATCCTGGTCGTGGTGGGCACGTTCGCCCTGTCCATGCAGCAGCGCCGGCGTGAGATCGCCCTGCTGCGGGCCGTCGGCGCCCTGCCGCGCCAGGTCAGGAGGCTCGTCGGCGGGGAGGCCCTGCTCATCGGCGTGGCCGCCGGGGCGCTCGGCTCCGGGGCCGGGATCCTGCTCGGGTTCTGGCTGCGGTCCAGGTTCGTCGACCTGGGCGCGATGCCGGCGAACCTGCGGCTGGTGGTCAGCCCGTTCCCCTCGATCGTCGCGGTCCTGACCACGCTGGTGGCCGCGTGGGTGGCGGCGCGCGTCTCGGCCCGCCGTACCGCGCGGATCAGGCCGGTGGAGGCCCTGGGAGAGACGGCGCTGCCCGCCGCCGGGATCCCGCCGGTGCGGCTGGTCGCGGGCCTGCTCGCGCTGGCCGGCGGCGTGGCCCTGACGATCGTGCTGTCCGGCCTGAACACGGAGGCGGCCTCCAGCCCGGTCACCATGCTGACCGCCTTGGTGTGGACGATCGCGGTCGCCCTGCTCGGGCCGCTGGTCGCGCGGGCGGTGACGGCGCTGCCGCTGCGCGCGCCCGGCGTGGCGGGCTATCTCGCGCGCAAGAGCCTGCGCGCCGGCACCGGGCGGCTGGCCTCGGTGATCGTGCCGTTGACCCTGATGACGGCGATGACGTGCACGATCCTGTTCGTGCAGACCACCATGGGGCACGCCGCGCAGAGCGAGCTGGGCGCGGGCGTCAAGGCCGACCACGTGCTCGGAGTCGGTGCCTCGGCGGCCGCCGCGCGCCAGGTGCCCGGCGTGCGTGCCGTCACGGAGGTGCTGCGCACGTCGGTCAGGATCGATCTCGAGAAGTACGCCGTCCAGGCCGTCACGCCCGGCGGCCTGGACCGGACGATGGATCTGGACGTGGTGGCGGGCTCGCTGGACGGGCTCGGCGACACGTCGGCGGCGATCAGCCGCACCGCCGCCGACCGCCTGGACGCGGGCCTGGGAGACCGGCTCGCTCTGGTGCTCGGCGACGGCACCCCCGCCGAGGTGCGGGTCGTCGCGATCTACGCCCGCGGTCTCGGCTTCGGCGACCTGACCCTTTCCCGGGCGCTCGTCGCGGGCCACGTCGACGACCCGCGGGGCACCGTCCTGGTCTCCGGCGGGGACCGCGAGGCGCTGCGGCGGGCAGCCGGCGCGACCCTGCTCGACGGGGCCGGGACGGCGCGGGTGGAGAGCCCCAACGCGGCGGTCACGTACGTCGCCATGGGCTTGATCATCGCCTTCTGCGCCATCGCCGTGGTCAACACGCTGGCCATGTCCACCCTGGGCAGGTCCAGGGAGCTCGCCCTGCTGCGGGTGGTGGGCACGACGCGGCGGCAGGCGGCGCGGATGCTGCGCGCGGAGACGCTGACGGCGACGGTGGTGGCGGTGCCCCTCGGGACGGCGATCTCGCTGGTGACGCTGGCCGCCTTCAGCGCGGGGATGACGGGGTCGGCGCTGCCGTACGTGCCGCCGGCCACGTACCTCGCGGTGATCGCCGCTGTGACGGCGCTGGCGCTGATGGCCACGGCCGTGCCGGGCAGGTTCGCGCTGAGCTCCCGTCCGGCGGACACGCTCGGTGCGCGCGAGTGACGGCTCAGGCGGACAGCCAGCGGAGCCGGCCGCCGTGCATCGCGGAGAACGCGACGGGACGTCCGTCGAGCGCAAGCGCGTAGGTGAGGACGTCCGCCGGCGGCCGCTCGGGGAGGCGGGCGTCGACGCCCGGGAGGACGTCCGGGACCTCCTGGGCGATCCAGTGGCCGCCGAGCCGCTGGACCTGCTCCACGAACGTGGCGCGCTCGGCGTCCGGCACGTAGTAGAGGACCGCGGTGTGGAAGACGACGAGAGTGGCGTGCGCGGGCGCCTGGGCGGCCACTTCGCCGAGACGCGCGTTGAGGTCTCCCCGCACGACGCGGGGCGGATCCGGGCGCGCCAGGTCGATGGCGGTGTCCAGGCGCCGCAGGCGGTCGTGCTGTTCGGGCCAGACCAGCGTGCGCAGCCACCGGACGTCGTCGGGGTCGGTGACGTCGAGGGGGTTGAGGTCGATGCCGGCCCGCCACGCGACCGTCACCGCGCCCGGCCCGGAGAAGCCCGGCCCGGAGAAGCCCGGCACAGCGGAGCGCGACTCGCCCTCGGTGCGGCAGTGCAGCCGCAACGGGCTGTCCACGTCCCCGGCCAGGCGGCCGTCGTAGTCGTAGCCGTAGCGATCGGGCAGCAGGCACAGCCCGGCCGACGCGCCGACCTCCAGCAGCGCCAGCGGCTGCGGGAGCGAGGCGAGCAGCGGGTAGAGAGCGGTGCACCGGGCCGCCTCGTTGGTCTGGGTACGGCGGGAGAGCATCGTGGCGACGACCGCGTCACGGTGGTCGAGCACGGACCTGCGGAACTCCTGGTAGTCGGCGGGCATCCCCGCGACGTACCGGGCGGCGGCGAACAGCAGGTTGGGCTGCCGCTTGGCGGGCGGGAGGCCGGACAGCAGCGCGATCAGGTCGGGGTCGCCGGCCACCCCGGAGGCGAGCTGCTCGTACAGCGGCGAGGAGCCGCGGGCCTCCCTCGATGCGAAGCGCCGGTACTGTTCCGCGGTCGTCGGCTCCATGATCGGCACTCTAACGAGGCGGCCCGCCCCTGGGAACGGGGTGGGCCGGCGGGGACGTCACTTGCGGTAGATGTGGATGTTCTTGATGTGGTTGTCGCTGCGGGCCGACATGTCCGTCCGGCCGTAGATGCCGCACTTGAAGTAGTGGGTGGCCGCGCCGCGGTCGTTGAAGCTGGTGCGGTACTGGCGGTTGACGAAGGCATTCGAACTGCGCGTGCCCCGAGGTGTAGTCGTTGTGAGCACCGCGCGGCGGCTGAATGCGTGATCCATGCGTTCCTCCTAGGTGCGGAGCCGGAGTACGGCGGAGTGGGTGTGTCCCCGGGTGCCGCCGGCCGCGACGGAGACGGCCCACCGGGCCGGCCCGTCAGCCGTCGACCGGACCAGTCGCACGGTGTCGTCGCCGCTCTCGACCGACTTGACCGGCCAGGGCAGCGTGCCGGACACGGTCTGCGCGGTGCGCGAGGGGTCGGAGAGCGCGATGCGCAGGGTCGGGCCGTGGCGGCGGCCGAGTCGGCGGCGGCCACCTTCGCGGCGAAGTCGGGGTCTCCCGGATCGAACGCGCCGCCCGCGATCATGCCGGTCCACCGCAGGCGGGCCGCGTCGAAGGCGTCCTGCGCGCGTGCCGGAGCCGCCAGGCCCAAAGGTGGCCGCGGTCCCGGCGGCGGTGAGGAAGGTGCGGCGGGCGAGGGTCATGTAGAGCCCCCGAAGGCTTTTGCGAAAGTTTGCGAAACATCGATCTGCCGGAAACGTAGGTGAAACGTCGGATGTCGTCAAGAGCTTCTTCAAGACGGCAGACTTAAAGGGCGGAAGGATGTGAACAGTGGACGACATCACGACGGAGCGGCGCAGCACGATGGCCGACATCGCGGCCCAGGCCGGCGTCTCGGTCTCGACCGTGTCCAAGGTGCTGCACGGGAGGTCGGATGTCTCCGCGAAGACCAGGGGCAAGGTCCAACGGCTGCTCGGCCAGCACGGCTACACGCTGCCCGGCCGCTACGAGCACCCGGGCGGTCTGATCGAGTTCGTCATCAACGAGCTGGACAACCCCTGGGCGGTGGAGCTGATCCGCGGCGCCGAGGAGGCGCTGCAGGCCGAGGGCATGGGCCTCGTCGTCTCGGCCGTGCACAAGCGCAGCAACCTGGCCCGCCAGTGGCTCGACGACCTCGGCACGCGCTGCTCGCTCGGCGCGATCCTGGTCATCTCCGAGCTCTCGGCCGACCAGGAGCGCGAGCTGCGGCGGCTGGGCATCCCGTTCGTGGTGGTGCAGCCGTCCGTGGACGAGGGCCCCGACGTGCCGTCGGTCGGCTCGACCAGCTGGAACGGCGGCTTCACCGCGACCAGGCACCTGATCGAGCTCGGCCACCGGCGGATCGCGATGATCACCGGTCCCGCCCACCGGCTGACCTCGCGGGCCCGGCTCGACGGCTACCGCGCCGCGCTCGACCAGGTGGGCATCGAGGTCGACCCCGCCCTGATCCGGCACGGCGACTACAGCCACGAGCCGGCCTACCATCGCGCCCTGGAGCTGCTGGACCTGCCCGACCGGCCCACGGCCGTCTTCGCGGGCAACGACATCCAGGCGCTGGCGACGTACCGGGCGGCCCGGGCGCGCGGCCTGCGGGTGCCGGAGGACCTGAGCGTGGTCGGGTTCGACGACCTGTCCTTCGCCCAGTGGATCTCCCCCACGCTCACGACCGTGCGCCAGCCCCTGGCCAACATGGCGGCCATGGCCGCCCGCATGCTGATGCAGCTCATCAACGGCCAGGAGCCCGAGACGCCGCGGGTCGAGCTGGCGACCAGCTTGGTGATCCGCGAGAGCACCGCGCCGGCGCCTCGTTAGCGGCCTGCGGGCGGCGCATCAGAAAAAAGAGAAGATCCGATGTCTGGGATGTCGATCCGGCCCAGGGGAGTTCGACGCGTTGGCGAGAGACCTCGTAGGAAGGAAACGCCATGCAGAAGATCACCACGTTCCTCTGGTTCGACGACCAGGCCGAGGAGGCCGCCGAGTTCTACACCTCGCTCTTCAAGGACTCGCGCGTCGTCGAAGTCACGCCCGGGCCCGCCGGGTCGGCCATGGTGGTGACGTTCGAGCTGGCCGGGCAGCGGTTCATCGCGCTGAACGGCGGCCCGGAGTTCAAGTTCACCGAGGCCGTCTCGCTCTACGTCGACTGCGACTCGCAGGAGGAGGTCGACGAGCTGTGGGCGAAGCTCACCGAAGGGGGCGAGGAGTCGCAGTGCGGCTGGCTGAAGGACAAGTACGGCCTGTCCTGGCAGATCATCCCGCGCCGGCTCCAGGAGCTGATCGGCGACCCCGACCCGGAGCGGGCGCAGCGCGCCATGAAGGCCATGCTGGGCATGCGGAAGATCGACGTCCAGGGCCTGGAGGACGCGGCCAAGGGCTAGGCACGGTGGGCGGGCCGTCCCGGTCCGTCCACCGCCGGGAAAATGCGGTGCGGCAGGGCGATCACTGAAGTAGCGTCGGCGGCCATGAGCCTCTCGCGTGTACGCCCTCCCGCCGTGGCAGACGAGCGCACCCAGCTCATCGGCTGGCTCGACATGCAGCGCGCACTCGTCCGGTGGAAATGCGAGGGCCTGTCGGAGGAGGACGCCCACCGGCCGGTCCTGCCGACCTCGCCGCTCATGACGGTGGCGGGGCTGGTCTCCCACATGCGCTGGACCGAGCACTGCTGGTTCGAGGTGCTCTTCCTGGGCCGCGACTCGGCTCTCAACCCGCAGTTCGACGAGACGGCGGAGGACGCCGACATGCGGGTCGAGGGCGTCCCGCTGGCCCGGCTCCTCGACGAGTACGAGCAGCAGTGCGCGGTCTCCAACGAGATCGTCGCCGCCCGCTCGTTCGACGACGTGGGCGAGTTCCCCGGCTTCAGCTCGAACGCCGCCACCCTGCGCTGGATCCTGCTCCACATGGTCGAGGAGACCGCCAGACACGTCGGCCACCTCGACACGGTCAGGGAGCTGCTCGACGGCGCCAAGGGCTACTACTGAGCCAGCGGCTTCTCGTAGCAGCGGGTCAGCGGGGCGTCCACGTACTTCCCGTACGGCTCGATCGGCCGGTACCCGCACCGCTCGTACAGCGCGATGGCCTCGGGCTGGCGCAGCCCGGTCGCCAGCCGCAGCCGCCGGTAGCCCAGATCCCAGGCCAGCCCCTCCAGCGCTCCCAGGATCGACGTGGCGATGCCGCGCCCGCGATGTCCGGGCAGCACGTACATGCGCTTGAGCTCCCCGGTGAGGTCGTCCACGCGCTGCACGGCGCCGCAGCCGACGGCCCGGCCGTCCACCGACGCCACGAGGTACCTCGCGCCCTCCTTCACCTGCGAGCGCCCCTCGGGCCCGTAACGCGCCACCAGCTCCGCGAACGCCGCGTCGAGCAGCTCGGCCAGCTCGCCGTCCCCGGCGGCCCGCTCTTCGATCAGCATGCCGATATGGTAGAGATCGCCCCTTAGAGCCCGAGCATCTGGGCGGGCTCGGCGATGACCTGCTGGATGATCAGCCCCGCCGCGCCCAGCACGGCGGCGTCCGCGCCGATGCCCGAGACCACCAGGGCGGGCGGCGTGCCCCGCATGTGACCCAGCCGGGCGCCCAGACCCTCCGCCACCGCCCTTTCGAGCCAGGGGAAGAGCGGCGCGTAGATCCCGCCGAGCACGATCCGGCCCGGGTCGAGCAGGTGCACGGCCGAGGTGAGCGCCACGCCGAGCGCGTGCCCGGCCCGCCCGCACGCCTCCAGCGCCCGGCGCTCGCCCGACTCCAGCCGCGTGACCAGCTCGGACACCGAGGGCAGCGCCCCCAGCAGGGCGTCCTGCCCGGCGTACACCTCCAGGCAGCCCCGCCCGCCGCACCTGCAGGCGGGCCCGTCGGGCACGACGACCACGTGGCCCAGCTCGCCCGCCAGCCCGAACGTCCCCCTGAACACGGTGCCGCCCACCACGAGCCCGGCCCCGATGCCGATCTCGCCGGACACGTAGAGGAAGTCCGTCTCCCGCGAGCCGAACCACAGCTCGCCGAGCGCCGCCAGGTTCGCCTCGTTGTCGATGGCGAAGGGCAGGTCGACGAGGTCCGGCACGCGCACGTCCCGCCAGCCCAGATGCGGCGCGTTGCGCAGCACCTCGCCCTCGACCGTCCCGGGCACGGCCAGGGCCGCGCCGATGATCCGCAGCCCGGCCAGCTCGGCCTCGGCCGTCGTCTCCTTCACGAGGTCGCGCAGGCTCCCGAGGATGTCCACGGGGTCGGAGTTGCGGTTGTCGGCCGGCCGGGTACGGCGCAGCCGCACGGCCCGGGTCAGATCGACGACGCACGCGGCCAGGTAGTCGATGTTGATCTCCAGCCCCAGCGTGGCGACCCGGTCGCCGCTCAGGCTCACGGCTACGCCCGGCCGCCCCCGCTCGCCGCCCCGCACGGCCCCGCCCTCGGCCACCGCTCCCGCCTCGATCAGGTCGGAGACCAGGCTGGACACGGTGGTCTTGGTGAGCCCCGTCATCTCGGCGAGCGCGGCCCGGGTGTGAGGTCCTGATCGGTGGATGGCGCCCAGGACTACGGCCAGGTTACGGGCGCGCATGGAATCATGCCGAACCCCTCTTGACGCCGCCATGCCTACCTCCTCAGGATTATGTACAGATTATGGACTAAACCCAAGGAGCGCACCCAAATGGCCGGTTTCATCCCAACCCCGACTGACCAGTTCACCTTCGGCCTCTGGACGGTCGGCTGGCAGGCGCGCGACCCCTTCGGCGACGCCTCGCGGGCGCCGCTCGACCCGGTGGAGACCGTCCACAAGCTCTCGGAGCTGGGCGCGTACGGCGTCACGTTCCACGACGACGACCTGCTCGCCGTCGAGCCCGACCGGGACAAGGCCATCGCCGCGTTCAGGAAGGCCCTGGACGAGACCGGCATGAAGGTCCCGATGGCCACCACGAACCTCTTCACCCATCCGGTCTTCAAGGACGGCGCGTTCACCAGCAACGACCGCGACGTCCGCCGGTACGCGCTGCGCAAGGTGATCAGGAACATCGACCTGGCCGCCTCGCTCGGCGCCAAGACGTACGTGTGCTGGGGCGGCCGCGAGGGCGCCGAGTCCGACGCGGCCAAGGACGTCAAGGCCGCGCTCGACCGCTACAAGGAGGGCCTCGACACCCTCTGCTCGTACGTGCGCGAGCGCGGCTACGACCTCCGCTTCGCCCTCGAGCCCAAGCCGAACGAGCCCCGCGGCGACATCCTCCTTCCCACGATCGGCCACGCCCTGGCGCTGATCAACGAGCTGGAGCACCCTGAGATGGTGGGCCTCAACCCCGAGGTCGGCCACGAGCAGATGGCCGGGCTCAACTTCGTGCACGGCATCGCCCAGGCGCTGTGGCACGGCAAGCTCTTCCACATCGACCTCAACGGCCAGCACGGTCCCAAGTACGACCAGGACCTGATCTTCGGCCACGGCGACCTCAAGAGCGCCTTCTTCCTGGTCGACCTGCTGGAGAACGGCGGCTACGACGGCCCCCGTCACTTCGACTACAAGCCGCTGCGCACCGAGGACGCCCAGGACGTGTGGGACTCGGCGGCCGCGAACATGCGCACCTACCTGATCCTCAAGGAGAAGTCGCGGGCCTTCCGCGCCGACCCCGAGGTGCAGGAGGCCCTGCGCGCCTCCCGCGTGGACGAGCTCGCCCAGCCTACGCTGGCGCCGGGCGAGACCTGGGCCGACCTGGCCAAGGACGACTTCGACCCCGAGGTGGCCGCCGCCCGCGGCTTCCACTTCACCCGGCTCAACCAGCTCGCGCTCGAGCACCTCCTGGGGGTACGCGGATGACGAAACCCATCAGTGTCCAGCTCTACACCGTCAGGGACGCGCTGGCGGCCGACCGTGACACGGTGCTGAGCCGGATCGCGGAGATCGGCTACCAGGCCGTCGAGCCCTACGACCCCACGACGGACCCCAAGGGGTTCCGTGAGGTCGTGGACGACCTGGGGCTGACCGTGTCGAGCACGCACGCGTACGCGCTGCTCAGCAAGGAGCCCGCCGAGGTCTTCGACGCCATCGCCACGGTCGGCACCGACCTGGTGATCGTCCCCGGCGGCATCGAGCACGAGGAGTTCACCACGCGCGACGGCCTGTCGCGCACGGCCGACCTGCTGAACGGCTTCGCCGAGCAGGCGGCCCGGTACGGGATGCGGATCGGCTACCACAACCACTGGTGGGAGATCGAGCCCGAGATCGACGGCCGGCACGCCATCGAGGTGCTGGCCGACCTGCTCGCCCCCGAGGTGTTCCTGGAGATCGACACGTACTGGGCGGCGGTGGGCGGCGCGGACGTGCCCGCGCTGCTCGGCCGCCTCTCCGAGCGCACGCTGGCGCTGCACGTCAAGGACGGCCCGGTGGTCAAGGGCGAGCCGCACACCGCGGTGGGCCGAGGCGTCATGCCGGTGCCGGAGATCCTCGCCGCCGCTCCCGACGCCTGGCGCATCGTCGAGCTCGACGAGTGCGCGACCGACATCTTCGCCGCGCTCGCTGACAGCCACGCCTACCTCACCTCCCTGGAGGGCTCTTGAGCAACGGCCCCATCGGCGTCGCCCTGGTCGGCGCCGGGAACATCAGTGGCCAATACCTCCGAAACCTCACCTCCTTCCCCGACGTCCGCGTGCTGGGCCTCGCGGACATCGACACCGAGCGGGCCGCCGCGGTCGCGGCCGAGTACGGCGTGCCCGTGTCGGGCACCCTTGCCACCGTCCTGGCGGTGCCCGAGGTCGAGATCGTCGTCAACCTCACCGTCCCGTCCGCGCACGCGGCCGTCGCGCTGGAGTCGCTGCGCGCCGGCAAGCACGTGTACGGCGAGAAGCCGCTGGCCATGAACGTGGACGAGGCCGCCAAGGTCGTGGCCGAGGCCGCCAACCTGGGCCTGCGGGTCGGCGGCGCCCCCGACACGTTCCTGGGGGCCGGGCTCCAGTCGGCCCTGCACGCCCTGCGTTCCGGCCTCATCGGCGAGCCGGTCGCCGTCACGTCCGCCATCCAGAACCTCGGGCCGGAGTCCTGGCACCCCAACCCCGAGTTCTTCTACCAGCCGGGTGGCGGCCCGCTCTTCGATCTCGGCCCCTACTACCTGACCGCCCTGGTGTCCCTGCTCGGACCCGTCACCCGGGTGGCGGCCGACACCCGCAAGGCGCTCCCGCACCGCGTCGTCGGCTCCGGGCCCAAGGAGGGCCTGGTCTTCCCCGTGGACGTCCCGACGCACGTCAACGCGCTGCTCGACTTCCCGGGGACGGCGACGGCGACGGCCACGTTCAGCTTCGACTCGCCGGTCCCCCGCCGGATGATCGAGATCATCGGCACGGAGGGCGCGCTGTCGCTCCCCGACCCCAACACCTTCGAGGGGCCGCTGCTGGCCCGGGGGCTGCGCGACCCGGACTGGCGCGAGCTGCCGGTGTCGGGCACCACGGCCGGGCGCGGCATCGGCGTGCTCGACCTGGCCAGGTCCCTCCGGGCGGGCACGGGGCACCGGGCGTCGGGGGAGCTGGCGTACCACGTGCTCGAGCTCATGTGCGCCATCACGGAGTCGGGCGAGCGCGGGGAGTTCCTGCCCATCACCTCCACCACGGCCGCCCCGGACCCGCTCCCCGCCGACTGGGACCCGCACGCGGCCACCGTCTGACAACCCCGCCCACCCGCCGCTCCGCCGCTCGTCGGCGGCGGGGGGCGGGCCGTCCGGGTCCGGCGACACGGCGGGTTTGGTTGGTAACGCGTTGGCTTGGGCGGCGCGGAGCCGCAAGAATGGCGCGATGGCGGAAAGTGCCGAGACCGACTGGGTCTCCAGGTTCGCGGACGAGGTCATCACCGAGGCGGAGCGGCGCGCGCCCGGCAAACCGATCGTCTGCGCCTCGGGCCTGAGCCCGTCGGGCCCGATCCACCTGGGCAACCTACGCGAGGTCATGACTCCCCACCTGGTCGCCGACGAGATCCGGCGGCGCGGCGTCGAGTGCGTGCACCTGCTGTCCTGGGACGACTACGACCGCTTCCGCAGGGTGCCCGCGGGCATCGACCCGTCGTGGGCCGAGCACATCGGCAAGCCGCTGACCTCGGTGCCCGCCCCTCCCGGGAGCTCGCACGCCAACTGGGCCGAGCACTTCAAGGCGCCCATGATCCGGGCCCTGGAGGAGCTGGGCGTCGAATACCGCGGCATCAGCCAGACCGAGCAGTACACGCGCGGCGCCTACCGCGAGCAGGTCCTGGTGGCCGTGCGCGAACGGGCGAAGATCGACGCCGTGCTCTCGCGCTACCGGTCGAAGCAGGTGGAGGAGTACTTCCCGTACAAGCCGTACTGCGACCTGTGCGAGCGCGACCTGACGACGGTCACCGCGTACGACGACGCGACTACCGAGCTGGCCTACACCTGCGAGTGCGGCTTCGGCGAGACCGTGCGCCTGGCCGGGCACGACCACGGCAAGCTCGTCTGGAAGGTCGACTGGCCGATGCGCTGGGCCTACGAGGGCGTGGTCTTCGAGCCGTCGGGGGTCGATCACCACTCTCCCGGCTCGGCGTGGATCGTCGGCGGCCAGATCGTGGGCGAGGTGTTCGGCGGCAGCCAGCCGATCGGCCCCATGTACGCGTTCGTCGGCATCACCGGCATGGCCAAGATGAGCAGTTCCAAGGGCGACGTGCCGACTCCGGCCGACGCTCTGGAGATCATGGAGGCGCCGGTGCTGCGCTGGTTGTACGCCCGCCGCAAGCCCGCCCAGTCCTTCAAGATCGCCTTCGACCAGGAGATCCAGCGGCTCTACGACGAGTGGGACGCCCTGGGCCGCAAGATCGCGGAGGGGCAGGGCCAGCCCGCCGAGCTGGCCGCGTACAAGAGGGCGGTGGGCACGGCCGCCGGGCCGCTGCCCGCCACCCCGCATCCGGTCCCTTACCGGACGCTGGCCTCCATCGTGGACGTCACGACCGGCGACGCCGAGCAGACCCTGCGGATCCTGCGCGACCTCGACGCGATCGAGGCGCTCGACGAGGCCCGCCCCCGCCTGGACCGGGCGCAGCGCTGGGTCGACGCCCACGTGCCCGCCGAGGAGCGCACCCACGCGCCCGAGGAGCCGGACGAGGAGCTGCTCGACTCGCTCGGCCAGGCCGAGCGCGAGTCGCTGCGGCTGCTGTCCGACGGCCTGGACGACTGGTCGTTGGAGAGCCTCACCACGCTCGTGTACGGCGTGCCGAAGCTCCAGGCGGGCCTGCCGGCCGACGCCAAGGCGACGCCCGAGCTGAAGGCGGCGCAGCGGGCCTTCTTCGCCCTGCTCTACAGGCTGCTCGTCGGCCGCGACACCGGCCCCAGGCTGCCCACGCTGCTGCTGTCCATCGGCGCCGACCGGGTACGGAAGCTGGTCGGCACGTGAAGGGCGCCGTCCTGATCACCGGCATCTCGGCCGCCGGCAAGTCCACCGTGGCGCAGGCGCTGGCCGAGCGGCTGCCGCGCTCGGCCCACGTGCGCGGCGACACGTTCCGGCGCATGGTCGTGGGCGGCCGCGCCGAGATGACTCCCGACCTCGACGGCGAGGCGGTCCGCCAGCTGCACCTGCGTCACCGGATAGCGGCGAACACCGCGGACCTGTATTTCGATGCCGGATTCACGCCAATAGTCCAAGACGTTATTCTTGGCCCGGACTTGGAACGGTTTACGAAATTGATTCATACTCGTCCCCTTCATGTAATCGTCCTGGCGCCCCATCCGGATGAAGTGGATCGTCGCGAACGCGACCGACCCAAGGTCGGGTACGGCTCCGAATGGACGATTGCCCAGCTAGACGAGTCGCTGCGGACCGAGACCCCACGGATCGGCCTGTGGCTGGACACCACGCGCCAAACCCCCGAGGAGACCGTCGACGAGATCATCGAGAGGGCCGCGGAGGCGTTGGTCCGATAAATGACGGACCAATGCAAGGCAGTGTCAAGTGACTTGCATGTGCGTGGAGTCATCTTGATTCCATGAACAAGCAGCCTTTCGCCGCCAGCGTCAGTGTCATCGTCCCCGCGATGAACGAGGCCGAGAACCTTCCCCACGTCTTCGCGACGCTGCCCGACTGGATCGACGAGGTGATCCTGGTCGACGGCAACTCGACCGACGACACCGTCGCCGTAGCGCGCAGGCTGCGCCCCGACCTCCGGGTCGTCGTGCAGAGCCGGCGCGGTAAGGGCAACGCCCTCATCGAGGGCTTCCAGGCCGCCCGCGGCGACATCATCGTCATGATCGACGCCGACGGCTCGACCGACGGCCGGGAGATCCACTCCTTCGTCTCCACCCTCCTCAACGGCGCCGACTTCGCCAAGGGCTCCAGGTACGCCCCTGGTGGCGGCTCGGACGACCTCAGTCCGATCCGCTCGCTCGGCAACAAGGTCCTCACCGGGATGACCAACCTGCTCTACGGCACCCGCTACACGGACCTCTGCTACGGCTACAACGCCTTCTGGGCCCGTCACCTCGACTCCCTCGAGCTCGACTGCGACGGCTTCGAGATCGAGACCCTGATGAACGTCCGCGCCGCCCAGGCCGGCCTCATCATCCACGAGGTCCCCAGCCACGAGCGCTCCCGCATCCACGGCGTGAGCAACCTGAACGCGGTGCGCGACGGCTGGCGCGTGCTCAAGACGATCATGCGGGAGCGTACGCGGGGGGCAGGCGTGCCGGCGCAGACCCAGGTCGCCCTCGCAAAGTGACATCCTTGGACAATGCGCTACATAGTGATCGGGGCAGGAGCAGTCGGCGGAACCATCGGTGCCCGCCTCCACCAAGGCGGGCACGACGTTCTCCTCGTCGCGAGAGGCGCCCACTACGAGGCACTCAAGCGTGACGGCCTGCGCCTGATCACCCCCGAGTCCACCGAGACCCTCGACATCCCCGCCGCCGACGGCCCCGTCCCCGCGCGTGACGACGACGTGCTGATCCTGGCCACCAAGTCCCAGGACACCGTCTCCGCGCTGGCCGGCTGGCCGTCCGACCTGCCCGTGGCCTGCGCCCAGAACGGCGTCGCCAACGAGCGCATGGTCCTGCGGCGGTTCGACCGCGTTTACGGCATCTGCGTGTGGCTGCCGGCCCTGCACCTCGAGCCCGGCGTCGTCGCCGCGTACGGGCACCCGTACTCCGGCCTGCTCCACGTCGGACGCTATCCCCAGGGTGTGGACGACCTCGCCGAGCGGATCGCCGGCGACCTCGGCAAGCACGGCCTGGTGGGCCTGACCCAGACCGACGTCATGCGCTGGAAGCACGGCAAGCTGCTCAGCAACCTGGGCAACGCCGTGGAGGCGCTCGTGGGCCACGCTCCCGGCAGGGAGAAGGTGGCCGAGGCGGCCAGGGCCGAGGCCAGAGACCTGCTCGACCGGGCCGGGATCACGTACTCCACGCCGGAGGAAGAGGCGAGCCTGCGCGGCAACCAGGTGGACGTCAGGTCCATCGAGGGCATCGTCCGCGGCGGCGGGTCGTCGTGGCAGAGCCTGGCCAGGGGCAGCGGCTCCATCGAGGCCGACTACCTCAACGGCGAGATCGTGCTGCTCGGCCGCCTGCACGGCGTGCCCACCCCGGTCAACGAGGTGCTGCGGCGCGAGGCCAACAAGTTCGCGCGGGACAAGCGGCCGCCCGGCTCGATGCCGCTGGAGACCCTGCAGGCCCTCATCGACGGGCGTTCCGCAGCCTGATCCCGCTGAACTCCAGCGTGCTGGCGATCACCTCGTCCCAGAACGGCCACAGGCTGGGCAGCACCCTGAGCTGGATGCCCGCCTCCTCGTGCAGCTCGAACAGGTCGCCCACCCGTTCCGGCGGGCCGAGCGGTTTCACGGCGACCGTGGACACCACGGCGGTCGGCGGGTCCCCGATGGGCGCGAAGCCGTCGGCCGGCAGCCGGTAGGCGTACAGCCGGACCTCCTTGAGCGCCTGGAGCCAGCCGTACTCGATGGCGTGCACCCGCTCGCCGCACCCCGCGCCGACGATCCGGGCCGCGTCCTCCTCGGTGGTGCGCGGCCCGACCCAGGCCATGGCCCGCGGGCAGGCGCGGGGGAACCAGTAGTCGGGGCAGCGGTCGTGATCGACGGCCCACACGTACGGCTCCTTCCGGCTCGACGTCGGCGCCACGTGCGGGACGAACCGCTCGATCGTCGGGTCCTCGGAGAAGTGGAGCACCTGCCCCGGCTCAGGTCTCATGATGGCAATCTTGGCGCATACCCCGTCCCCGTGAGGGCAGTGGAAACGGGCTCTTACGACAAGGGGTGAGTTGGATGATTCTGCTTGGAGTGCTCTTGGTCCTCCTCGCCGGCAGCGCGGTGGCCCTCGTCCTGACCGAGGAGAGCGCCAGGTACATCCTGTTCGGGTACACCTTCGAGCCCAATCAGGTGGAGATGTTCCTCGCGGGCGCGGCGGCCATGGCCGTCCTGCTGCTGGGCCTCTGGCTGATCGGCTCGGGCTCGCGCAGGTCCGCCAGGCGCCGCCGCCGGTTGCAGGGTGCCAGGGCCGAAGCCTCCAACCGGGTGGCCCGGCTGGAGGACGAGAAGCGCGAACTGGAGAGGCGCCTGCAAAACACCCCCGAGCCGGGCGACCGACTGGTCGCGCGCGACTCGGAGGAGGCCAGGCCGTGACTCATTGGCGCGAGGGCATCAGCTTGCCCTCGCGCCAGAGCGCGAACCCCGTGATGACCGCGCCGAGCCCTTCCCAGAGCCCGACACCGAAGAACTTGGCCGGTGCGGCCCCGGTCACCACCAGCGTGGTGAAGACCGCGAACGTCACGAGCCTGAACGGCACCGTCCACCGGAAGAACGGCGTGTAGTCGTTAGAAGCCGCGAAAACGTAATAAACGCCCATGTTCACCGCCGCCATCGACGAGGCGGCCATATAGACCAGCGTGTAGTCCCCGGCGGGCCGGACGTCGAGCACCTCGAAACCCAGCATGGCCAGCAGCGAGTCGGGCGAGATCAACCCGAGCAGGCCGAGCGCGAAGGCGAGGAATCCGAAGACCGCGATGGTCCAGCCGGAGAAAGAACGCGGAAGACGCACAGAAATCCTTCCAAAGGGGGGTGTACTCTGCGAGGCGATCTCATATTGCACCCGGAGGTCGCATGCCCCCCACGCGTGGCCGCCCCATCGCCGTGAAACTCCTCGTCCTGCTGTTCGTCCCGCTGCTGTCCCTCGTGGGCCTGTGGGCATTCGCCGCGGGCCTGACCGGCGGCGACGGCATGCGGCTGCTGTCGATCAAGGACTTGGCGACCAACCTGGCCGATCCCTCCGAGCGCGTCAACATCGAGCTGCAGGACGAGCGGCTGTTCTCCGTGGAGTTCCTGGTCAGCGGGCAGGGCGCCGCCAAGATGATCAGGCAGCGCGGCGAGACGGACAAGGCCGTGGCCGCGTTCCGCGCGCTCGCCAAGAACCAGCGTGACCTGTCACCGGAGATGACCACGCAGCTCGCTGCGGTGAACACCAAGCTCGACCAGCTCGCGGAGGTCCGCCGCGAGGTGGACGGCACGACCGTCCCGCCGCTCGACGTGATCGACGGCTACAGCCAGATCGTGGACGCGTCCTTCCGCCTGTACGACGCCATGGTGCTGGTGCCCGACATGGCCCTGTACAAGCAGGCCAGGGCGGTGACCATGCTGGGCGAGGCCAAGGACCTGCTGTCCAGGGAGCGGGCGCTGATCGCGATCGTGCTGGGCAAGGGCCGGGTGGATCCCGGGGAGCACGAGGCGTTCACGGGGATGGTGGCCACCAGGCGGCTGCTGTTCTCGCAGGCGCTCTCGCATCTCGACCGCGACCTGCGCGGCCCGTACGCGCGGCTGTCCACGTCACCGGTCTACAAGGAGTTCCTGGACGCCGAGGACGCCATCCGGGGCCAGGCAGCCACGAACGGCCTGCCCGCCACGGCCGCCACCTGGCCCGTCGACGGCCAGAACCTGTGGGCGGCGGTCGAGCGTGACCAGGCCCTGGCCGTCAAGAGCCTCGTGAACCGGGTGACGCCGACGGCCATCGGCATGCTGATCAAGATCGGGGTCGCGGGCGGCCTCGGCCTGATCGCCGTCATCGCGTCGATCATGCTGTCGCTGCGCTTCCGCAAGCGGCTGGTGCGCGAGCTGGCCGGGCTCCGCGACGCCGCCACGGAGCTGGCCGAGGTGCGGCTGTCCGGCCTGGTCAAGCGGCTGCGGACGAACACGGCCCCGCCCACCGCCGAAGAGGTCGCCCCGATCGAGGTCAAGTCCCGCACGTCCGAGGTACGCGACATCGTCCAGGCGTTCAACGACGTGCAGTCCACGGCCGTCGCGGCCGCGGTGAGCCAGGCCCGGCTCCGGCACGGCGTCAGCCAGGTCTTCGTGAACCTGGCCAGGCGCAACCAGTCGCTGCTGCACCGGCAGCTGCTCCAGCTCGACAGCATGGAGCGGGCGACGGAGGAGCCCGAGGCCCTGGCGGACCTGTTCAAGCTCGACCACCTCACCACCCGCATGCGCAGGCACGCCGAGAGCCTCATCATCCTGTCGGACCAGGCACCCGGGCGCGGCTGGCGCAACCCGGTGCCGATCCTCGACGTGCTGCGCGCGGCAGTGGCGGAGGTGGAGGAGTACGAGCGGGTCGAGATCCTCCAGCCGCCGCCGGTCGCGCTCCACGGCGCGGTGGTCACGGACGTGGCCCACCTGATGGCCGAGCTGATCGAGAACGCCACCCTCTTCTCCCCGCCCCAGACCAGGGTGGACCTGCGGACCTCGACCACCCCGCACGGGCTGATGATCGAGGTCGAGGACCGCGGTCTCGGCCTGGTCAGGGCCGAGCTGGACGAGCTCAACGAGCGGCTGGCGAAGACGCCGGAGTTCGACCTGGCGCAGAGCGACCGGCTCGGCCTGTTCGTGGTGAGCAGGCTCGCGGCCAGGCACGGCATCAAGGTCACTCTCGCGCCCTCCCCGTACGGCGGCCTGACCGCGATGGCCTCCCTGCCCTCGTCGCTCCTGGCCGATCAGCCGGTCATGAGCGGGCGGTAGCCGCTACGACACGACCTGGAGCAGCGCCTGGTTCTTCGCCTTGGGCGGCTCGGCCAGCCGCTGGAGCTCGTTGCCCGCGCCGTCGAACACGACCAGCGTGTTGTGGGCGTGGGCGGCCGCGGGCCGCGACCGCGTGGGCGCGGCGGCCATCCGCATCACGAGACGGCCGTCCGGCAGGTAGTACGCGCCGATCGCGTTGCCCTTGGCCGGCAGCTTCAGCCTCTTGCCCGACGGGATCTGGACGATGACCGGCTTGAAGGTCGTGGGCCAGGTCCTGGCGCTGAGTGCCTGCCCGTTCTCCGGGAACGCCACGACCGCCTTGGTGCCGTCGTGCGACAGGCTCTGCACGTGGCTGATGGACTTGACGCCCTTGACCATGACGGTCTTGCCCGTCTTGGAGTCGAGCCGGTAGAGGCCGTCGCCCGTGGTGGTGTAGCCGGCGAGGTAGCGCCCGTTACCCGACCAGGCGAGGTGGCAGACGCCCTTGGACACGCCCAGCTTGCGCGGGGCGTTGCTGCCGTCGGCCCGGACGGCCGTGATCGTGCCGTTCGCGCTCGGGTAGGCCACCTTGGTCGAGTCGGCGGACCAGACCGGGGTGAGGCACGGCGTACTGCCCTGGAGACCGCTGACGATCGTGCTGGTCTTGCCGCGCTCCCTGATGTTGAGGTTGCCGCTCTCGGTGATCCAGGCGGCCTTCGTGCCGTCGGGCGAGGCGGCGAACTGCGCGGCGCCGAAGCTGGCGAGCTGGTGCCACTCGCCGCCGGCCGTGTATCGGCTGAGCTGGTTGCCTGCCGCCACGTAGACGGCGGCCCCCGACAGATCAGGCGCGGGCGCCGCCCACGCCGCCGACGGGACGACCAGAGCGGCGCCGAGTACGACGCCGGTCACAACGCGTATCTTCATGGCTACACATCGTGCCCGGGAAACCGTCACAGACGCAGGAACGGCTCGCCGAAGTGAGCGGTCGCGAGAATCGCGCGCTCGGCCCTGAGCGTCGCCAGCACCTCCGCCCGGGTGCGCGCGGCCGCCTCCTGGTCGTCGTCGTAGACGTACCGGATGGCCGGATCGTCGAGCTGCACCGGGTGGAGCACGAGGTCGCCGGTGATGGCCACGTCACCGACCCTGGCGATCTGGTGGCCCGGCGTGTGCCCGGGCGCGTGATGCACGTGGACACCCGGCGAGACCTCGGCCTGGCCGTCGACGACGTGCAGCTGCCCCTTGATCGGGGTGAGGAGCCGGTCGAGCACGGGACCCTGCGCGGCGTCCACCTCGGCCTGCTGGAGGACGTACCTGGCGTTCTCGAACGCGGGCCTGCCGCCGGCCACCACGCCGCTGGCGTGGTCGCTGTGCAGGTGCGTGAGGACGACGGTGCCGATCTCGGCGGGCGAGACGCCCGCGGCGGCCAGCTCGCCGGCCAGAGTGCCGGGAACCGGCGCCCAGCTCGCGGCCGGTGAGTCTTCGTCACCGATGCCGGTGTCGACGAGGGTCAGCCGACCGGCCGCGTCGCGGATCAGGTAGCAGTGGAAGTGCAGGACCCAAGGCTCGTCCTGGAGCCCGGAACCGGGGAACATCTCGGCGAGCGGGCGGCGGATCGCCGCTCCCATGGGGCCTACGGCGTCGCAGAGCGGCGTCACCTCGACGCCGGACACTGTTATAGATGTATGGGGCACTCGCCCAGATTAGGCGGCTACGGCTACCTGCTGCTGGCGCGGGACGAACTCGTTCTCGATGTCGGCCGCATAGACGGCGCGGCAGCAGTGCGCGCACCTGTACATGATCGGGCCCTCGTCGAGCTCGTGGTGGCACCGCGGGCAGTGGTTGACGGTCTTCATGGTGCTCCCCCAAGGAGTTTCTGTTGGTTCTATGGAACCCTCACCGAGTTGCAGGGATCCTGCATGTCACTTGACACGATGGCGCTGCTTCGACGGGGGCCGTATGCCCTCCGGCACACCGGGTGCGGTAATTGTCCTCGCAGTACGGTGCCGAGAAGAACATTGTCACGTCCCCCTGCCCACGTCCGTGGGAGAAACTCCGAGAACGGTCCGGGAATAGCCCAAGAGGGCTAGGCGTTTACTGGACCAGATGGTGTGGTATCTTGCCACCAGGCGTCGAGCTTGCGCTCCGCCGATCTTCATCTGAGTCTCGCCCCGTTCTCTCAAGGGGCCCGGCTTCCTTTCTTTCCGCACCGCGCCCGGCCGCTTTCGGGCTGGTCCGGCGCATTCCCCCAGAGGGGTTTCACCATGTCTGTACACATTCCTGAGCAGCGTGCGGACGTTCCCGTCCGCCAGGTCGAGGGCCTCCTGGACGTACGCGAAAAATCCGCGTTCCTCCGGGCCGGGCACCTCCCCGGACCCGGCGACATGCGCCTCACGCCCGACAAGGTACGGCAGTTCGACCTGCGGCCCGGCGACCACGTCGTCGCGTCGTTCGCCGGCAACAAGCTCGCCGGCGTCACCTCGGTCAACGGCGCCGCGCAGTGGCGCGGCCGGCCCAGGTTCGCCGAGCTGACACCCGTACATCCGACCGAGCGGCTCCACATCGAGACCGAGTCGCTCAGCACGCGCGTCATCGACCTCTTCGCGCCCATCGGCAAGGGACAGCGCGGCCTCATCGTCGCGCCGCCCAAGGCCGGCAAGACCATGGTCCTGCAGGCGCTGGCCGCCGGGATCACCCGCAACCACCCCGAGGTGCACCTCATGGTCCTCCTCGTGGGCGAGCGGCCGGAAGAGGTCACCGAGATGCGCGCCACGATCTCCGGCGAGATCTTCTACTCCACCTTCGACCACCCCGACCGCGACCACACCGCCGTCGCCGAGCTGGCCGTCGAACGCGCCAAGCGGCTCGTCGAGTCCGGCCAGGACGTCGTGCTGCTGCTCGACTCGCTGACGCGGCTGGGGCGGGCGTACAACAACCTGGCGCCCGGCGGCGGCCGGGTCCTCACCGGCGGCATCGACGCCGGGGCCCTGTACCCGCCCAAGCGCTTCTTCGGCGCCGCCCGCAACGTCGAGGGCGGCGGCTCCCTCACCATCCTCGCCACCGCCCTGGTGGACACGGGGTCGCGGATGGACAACAACCTGTACGAGGAGTTCAAGGGGACGGGGAACATGGAGCTGCACCTCGTCCGCGAGCTCGCGGAGCGGCGCCTCTTCCCGGCCGTCGACCTGGACGCCTCGGGGACCCGGCGGGAGGAGATCCTGCTGCACACGGAGGAGCGGCAGGTGGTGTGGCGGCTGCGGCGCATGCTCAGCGCCCTGGAGAAGCAGCAGGGCCTCGAGATCCTCGTCGGCAAACTCCGCTCCACCCCCTCCAACGCCGCCTTCCTCCTCGAAGCAGCCGCCGCCTAACCCCCTGAATCCCTTCTCCCCACCCGCACCGCTCTCAAGGGGACGCACACCTCCGTCCAACCCCGCCTCAAGCGCGCCGCGTCGGCGAGCAGGGGGACGGGGGAGCCCGGCGCAACACCACGGCGCCCAGCCACCCGCACCGCCCCCCAGGGACGCCCCCTCAAGCGCGCGTCGGGAGCACGGTGCCACGATGCGGCCCCGCCCCGTGGGAAGGGGGGCCGGGTGGTGGACCAGAATGGGCGGCATGCTGGCAGATATCGTCGAATACCTAGCGTGCCCCGTCTGCCGAGCCGCCCTCCGGCTCGACGTCGGCGCGCTGCGGTGCGCCCAAGGGCACGCCTTCGACGTCGCCAAGCAGGGCTACGTGAGCCTCCTGGTCGGCAACAAACCCCCGGGAACCGCCGACAGCCCCGAGATGGTGGCCGCGCGGGCGCGATTTCTCGACGCGGGCCACTACGCGCCACTGCACGACGCGGTAGCGGAAACCGTACGAAAGTACGCGTGCGACAAGAACGTTCCAGCAAAACGTGAGTACTCCACCGAAACGAATGACGGCACGGGGCTGAGGGCGTACCGTGGGGCGGGAGTGGAGGCCGGTTACGGCGCTGGATCAACGGGTCCCGCGTACGAGCCGGAAATCGACGGCGATCGTCGCGCGGAGGGCAGGGCCGCGCCGTTGATCGTCGACGCAGGCGCGGGCACCGGGCACTACCTGGCGGCCGCGTTGGACGCGGTGAACGATGGCATCGGGATGGCGTTCGATGTGTCGAAGCACGCTGTACGCCGGGCGGCGCGGGTGCATCCCAGGGCAGGGGCGTTCGTGGCCGACGTGTGGCGTCCGCTCCCCATCAGGGATGGGGTGGCCGATGTGGTGATGGACGTGTTCGCGCCCAGGAACGGGCCCGAGTTCAGGAGAATCCTGCGGCCCGGCGGCGTCGCCGTGGTCGTGACGCCGGCGGCGCGGCATCTGAGCCCGCTGGTCGAGGAGCTGGGGCTGCTCTCCGTGGACGACGAGAAGGAGCGCAGGCTGGCGCGGAGCCTGGAGGGCTTCGACGAGGTGGAGCGGCGTTCGGTCGAGTTCGAGATGGAGCTGGGGCATGACGACATCGCCCAGGTGGTCGGGATGGGCCCGAGTGCGTGGCATACCGACGCGGCCGAGCTTGACAGGCGAATAGCGGGATTTATCTCCCGAAATGTCATGAAAGGTCAGCAAAAAGGAGCAACGCACGCCGCGTTTCACGTGTCTATCTTCGAGCCCGTACCCCGATCAAGACCCGTTCCTTGACGGGCATGTGGGACTGGTGTTACTGATGGGGCATTTAGTCCGAAATTCCCCCACATTCCCTGAGTTTTTCGTCGGAACACGCGCAATACTGGACGGCATCCCGCGCCCGGAGGCGCGGGACCTCAATGGGAGGGGGCGCACGGGATGAAGGCGGAGGAACGCTGGCAGGCCAGGTTCCGCGCGTCGCGCATGACGCTGCCGTCCTGGGCGCGCCAGGCCCCCAACCGCTCCATCTACCGCTCCAACGCCACCGGCACCTGGGAGGTCTACGCCTGGGACCGCGTGACCGGCGCCGTCCGCCAGGTCACCGACCGCCCGAAGGGCACCGCGTACGCCGCCATCGACCCCACCGGCCAGTGGATCTACTGGTTCGCCGACACCGGCGGCGACGAGTTCGGCGTGTGGTGGCGCCAGCCGTTCGCCGGCGGCCCCAACGAGCCGGTCGCCCCCGACCTGCCGCCGGGCCAGCCCGGCGGCATCGCCCTGTCCACGACGGGCGTCGCGGCGATCAGCATGGCCAGCGAGGGCACGTTCAGGATCCATGTCGTCCGCGTCGGCGGCCCGGCGACGCTCCTGTACGAGCACACCGAGGCCGCATGGGTGGCCGACATGTCCCTCGACGGCTCGCTCATCGCGATCAACCACGGCGAGTACGGCGACTTCCGCCACCCCGCGCTCCGCGTCGTCCGCCAGAGCGGTGAGACGGTGAGCGAGCTGTACGACGGGCCCACCAAGGGCGTCACCGGCCTGCGCTTCGCCCCCGTCGTCGGCGACCGCCGCCTGCTGGCCCTGCACGAGCGCCGCCAGCGCCACGGGCTCCTGGTCTGGGACCCGGTGAGCGGCGAGCAGCGCGAGATCTGGCTTAAGGACCCGGGCGACCTGAACGCCGAGTGGTACGACGACGGCCGTGGCCTGCTCATCCTGCGCGACCACCGCGCCCGCACGCACATGCACCGCTACGACCTCGCGGGCGGCGGCCTGACGCTCATCGACACGCCGCACGGCGTGATCGACGAGGCGGCCCCCCGGCCCGGCGGCCACGTCGAGTACTCCTGGTCCAGCGCCTCGCGCCCGCCGATCATCCGCTCCAGCAGCGGCCAGGTCGTGGTCAATCCCGGCGGCCCGCCCGCCCCGCCGAGCGTCCCCGTCGAGGACATCGACGTCGAGGGCGAGGGCGGCCGCATCCACGCGCTGGTGTCCAAGCCCGAGACGGGCGTCGCCCCGTACCCGGCGGTCTTCCTGCTGCACGGCGGACCGACGGCGCACGACCGCGACGCGTTCTCGCCGGAGGTCGCGGCCTGGGTGGACGCGGGGTTCGCGGTGGTGCGGGTCAACTACCGGGGCTCGACCGGGTACGGCTCCTCCTGGCGCGACGCGCTGCACGGCGACGTCGGGCACATCGAGCTGGCCGACGTTGCCGCCGTACGCCAGGTCGTGGTCGATCGCGGCATCGCCGACCCGGAGCGGATCGTGCTGGCCGGCGCGGCCTGGGGCGGCTATCTCACGCTGCTCGGCCTCGGCACCCAGCCGGACCTGTGGGCGGCCGGCATCGCGGCGGTGCCGATCGCCTGCCACCAGACCTCGTACGAGGACGAGGCGGAGAGCCTGCGCGCCTACCATCGCGCGCTGCTCGGCGGCTCACCCGACGAGCAGCCGGAGCAGTACGCGGCCAGCTCCCCCATCACCTACGTCGATCAGGTCAAGAGCCCGCTGCTGATCCTCGCGGGCGAGAACGACAGCCGCTGCCCGCTGCGCCAGATCGAGAAGTACGTGGCCAAGCTGGCCGAGCACGGGCGCGAGCACGAGGTCTACATGTACGACGCCATCGGCGGCTCGCTCGTGGTGGCGGAGCGGATCGCGCAGACCGCGCTCCAGCTCGAATTCGCCAGGAAGCATCTGAACCACAGTGACATTTGACACACTGTAAAAATTTCTCTGACCGACGGACTTGACCGTCAGACTCTCCCGGTGACAGCATGTGCCGACGCTGTCACCGGGAGGCGTGCTTGAGCGTGCTAGCGGGCGCGCAGGACCACGATGGCCAGGTCGTCCTGGCTCGGCTCCGAGGCGAATTCGGCCGCACCCCTGCGGATGCGCTCGGCCACCGCCCTGGCCGACAGCCCGGCACACTCGGCCAGCAGCTTGGCCAGCCCGCCGTCGTCGTCGAGCAGCCGTCCGCCCGAGCGCCGCTCCGTCACCCCGTCGGTCACCGCCAGCAGCACGTCGCCATGCTCCAGGTGCACGGTGTCGGCCTCGAACATGACCTCGTGGAAGACTCCCAGCAGCGACTGCGGCGTGGTCACGGCCTCCACCTTGCCGCTCGGCCTAAGCCGCAGCGCCTCGGGGTGCCCGGCCGACACCAGGCGCACCTCCAGCCCGGTCGAGACGGGCGTGATGTCGCCGTGCAGCAGCGTGAGGAACCTGGCGCGCTCGCCCTCCTCCAGGATCGCCTGGTTGAGCCGCCCGAGCACGGCGGCCACGCCATAGCCCTCGCGGGCCAGCAGCCGCAGCGTGTGGCGGGCGAGCCCGGTCACGGCGGCGGCCTCGGGGCCCGTGCCGCACACGTCGCCGATGGCGAACCGCCACGAGTCGTCGCCCGCCTTGAACAGGTCGTAGAAGTCGCCGCCGACCTCGTTGGTCTCGCCGGCGGGCTCGTAGATGACGCCGTAGTCGAGCCCGGGGACCTCGGGCTCGTTGGGCGGCAGCAGGCTGCGCTGGAGCGCCCGGTTGGCGGCGGCCTGCTGGGCGTAGAGCCGGGCGTTGTCCATGGCCAGCGCGGCACGCCTGCCGATGTCCTCGGCGAACTGGATGACGTCGTCGGGGAAGCGGTCGGACCGGCCCAGGCACATCATGCCGAGGCCCCGGCCGCGCGCCATGAGCGGCACCGCGAGCACCTGGGAGTCGGCCAGATGGACGGTCGAGGTGACCCTGGCGTCGGCGGCGTCGACGTCCATGTCGGCGAGTTGCTCGCGCAGCCCGTCGATCCTGGCCTCGTCGGCGTGCCAGAGGTAGACCAGCCGCATCGGCCCGTAGTTGTCGGAGGTGTAGACGGCGCACCAGCTGGCCAACCTCGGCACTACGACCTGGGCGATGATGGCAGGTACCATGTCCGGGTCGAGCGTGCCCGCGAGCAGGTCACTCGCGTCGGCGAGAAACCCGAGCCAGTGCGGCCCTCGGGCGCTCTCCTCCAGCCATTCGGCTGCCACCCTGTCCTGGGAGCCAGGTAGCGTGAGCCTAGCCCAATGGACACGGGAATCACCCGTGAAGGTGACTCCCCACTCTTCGACGTTAGCGGAAGGAGCTTTCGGATCACCCTGGGAGAGGCTTCGCTGCCTCAGTTCTACCTGTACGGCATCCCCGAGATGCTTCCAGATCACCTCAAACGGCTCGTCAGCGACCTGTTCGGCCAGATCCCCAGCGACTTGTTCGGCGGTATGGAGCACGCCGCCGGTGGCCCACGCGGTCATCACTTCGCGCGTGAACCTCATCGCAGCCGTCACAGCGGTCTCGCCCGGCGCGAAGGTCGCAGCGAGCACCGCATGGGGAGAAGCAGTCATCCCACCGTGCCTACCACACTTACTGCTGACTTGGGGTAAATCCAAGGACAGGACTCAGAGCTACTCATCGTGACAGACTTGAATCACTCGCCGGAGCCCGCCGCGAGTGAAGGAGGCCCCATGACCACGGCCAAGGCCGCGCCAACCCCGGAGGAGAGGACGTACACCGAGTCGGATCTCATTCCCATCCTCGAGACTCTTTTCTCTTGGCGTGATGGTGATTTCCGGCGTCGGGTCCCACATGCGCCTCCCGGGATCCTCAGCGAGGTCCGGCTGCTGCTCAACGAAGTGGCCGACCGCCGCGAGCACCTGGCGAACGAGCTGGTGCGCGTTCGTAAAGAGGTCGTCAAGGAGGGCCGGTTCGGCGAGCGGCTGACGCCCGGGCCGGGCGTCGGCGCGTGGGCGGAGAGCGTCGAGTCGGTCAACCAGCTGATCGACGCCCTGGTGAGCCCCGTGAGCGGCGCGGCCGACGTGATCGACGCGGTCGCCAAGGGCGACCTGTCGCGCCGGATCGACCTCGACCGGTCGGCCAGGGGCGAGGTGCGCCGCCTGGGCAAGGCCATCAACGGCATGGTCGACCAGCTCGCGCTGTTCAACAGCGAGGTGACCAGGGTGGCGCGCGAGGCCGGCACCGAGGGCCGGCTGGGCGGCAGCGCCAACCTGCGCGGCATGTCGGGAAGCTGGCGCGACCTCACCGAGGCCGTCAACACGATGTCGTCCCGCGTGGCCGCGCAGGTGCGCGACATCGCGGTCGTGACCACCGCGGTGGCCAAGGGTGACCTGAGCCGCAAGGTGACGGTCGACGCCGTGGGCGAGATGTTCGAGCTGAAGAACACCGTCAACACGATGGTCGACCAGCTCTCCGGCTTCGCCGAGGAGGTCACCCGGGTCGCCCGCGAGGTGGGCACCGAGGGCCAGCTCGGCGGCCAGGCCCAGGTGACCGGTGTCTCGGGGGTCTGGAAGGACCTCACCGACAACGTCAACTTCATGGCCAACAACCTCACCTCCCAGGTGCGCAGCATCGCGACCGTGGCGACGGCGGTGGCCCAGGGCAACCTGTCGAAGAAGATCACCGTCGACGCGCAGGGCGAGATCCTCCAGCTCAAGGACACCCTCAACACGATGGTGGACCAGCTGTCCTCCTTCGCCGACGAGGTCACCCGAGTCGCCCGCGAGGTGGGCACCGAGGGCAAGCTGGGCGGCCGGGCCGAGGTGAAGGGCGTTTCCGGGGTCTGGAAGGACCTGACGGACAACGTCAACTCGATGGCCAACAACCTGACATACCAGGTGCGCAACATCGCCCAGGTGACCACGGCCGTGGCCAACGGCGACCTCACCCGCAAGATCGACGTGGACGCCCAGGGCGAGATCCTGGAGCTCAAGTCGACCATGAACACGATGGTCGAGCAGCTGTCGTCGTTCGCCTCCGAGGTGACCCGAGTCGCCCGAGAGGTGGGCACCGAGGGCCAGCTGGGCGGTCAGGCGCAGGTGCGCGGCGTGTCGGGGGTCTGGAAGGACCTGACCGACAACGTCAACTTCATGGCCAACAACCTGACCTCTCAGGTGCGCCAGATCGCGGCCGTGTCGTCGGCGGTGGCCCAGGGCGACCTGTCGAAGAAGATCACCGTCGACGCGCAGGGCGAGATCCTCCAGCTCAAGGACACCCTCAACACGATGGTGGACCAGCTGTCCTCCTTCGCCGACGAGGTCACCCGAGTGGCGCGCGAGGTGGGCACGCAGGGCCAGCTGGGCGGCCAGGCCAGGGTGACCGGCGTCTCGGGCGTCTGGAAGGACCTCACCGACAACGTCAACTTCATGGCCAACAACCTGACCTCTCAGGTGCGTAACATCGCCGAGGTCACCACGGCCGTGGCCAACGGCGACCTCACCCGCAAGATCGACGTGGACGCCCAGGGCGAGATCCTGGCCCTGAAGACCACCATCAACCGCATGGTGGACCAGCTGTCGTCGTTCGCCTCCGAGGTGACCCGAGTGGCCCGGGAGGTGGGCTCCGAGGGGCAGCTGGGCGGCCAGGCCCGGGTCGAGGGCGTCGAGGGCACCTGGAAGCGGCTCACCGAGAGCGTCAACGAGCTGGCCGGCAACCTCACCACGCAGGTGCGCGCCATCGCCACCGTCACCAGCGCCGTGGCCCGGGGCGACCTGACCCGCTCGATCGCCGTCGAGGCGCAGGGCGAGCTGGCGGAGCTGAAGGACAACATCAACTCGATGGTGGCCAACCTCCGCGAGACCACCCAGGCCAACCAGGAACAGGACTGGCTCAAGTCCAACCTGGCCCGCATCTCCAGGCTCATGCAGGGCCACCGCGACCTGCTCGAGGTGGCCAAGCTGACGATGAGCGAGCTGACGCCGCTGGTCTCGGCCCGCTACGGCGCCTTCTACGGCATCGACCCCGAGGGCGACCACGAGCTGATCCTGATCGGCGGGTACGGCGTGCGCCCCGACCGGGGCCCGCGCCAGCGCTTCGCGATCGGCGAGGGCATCGTCGGCCAGGCGGCGGCCGAGGGCCGGCACATCATGCTCGACGACGTGCCGCCGCAGTTCATCACCATCGACAGCGGGCTCAGCCAGTCCACGCCCGCGCAGATCGTGGTGCTGCCGATCCTGTTCGAGAGCCGGGTGCTCGGCGTGCTCGAGCTGGCCTCGTTCACGCCGTTCGGCGAGGTGCACCTCGACTTCCTGCGCCAGCTCGTCGAGACCATCGGTGTCACGATGAACACGATCATCGCCAACTCCCGCACCGAGGACCTGCTGACCGAGTCGCAGCGGCTCACCAGGGAGCTCCAGGAGCGCTCCGACGAGCTGCAGCGCCAGCAGGAGGAGCTGCGCAGGTCCAACGCCGAGCTGGAGGACAAGGCGGCGCTGCTGGCCAAGCAGAACCGCGCGATCGAGATCCAGAACTTCCAGATCGAGCAGGCCCGCCGCACGCTGGAGGAGCGCGCCGAGCAGCTGGCGGTCTCCTCGCGCTACAAGTCCGAGTTCCTCGCGAACATGTCCCACGAGCTGCGTACGCCGCTCAACAGCCTGCTGGTGCTGGCCAAGCTGCTGACCGAGAACGCCGAGGGCAACCTGACCTCGCAGCAGGTGGAGTTCGCCCGCACGATCCACAGCGCGGGCTCGTCGCTGCTCCAGCTCATCAACGACATGCTCGACCTGTCCAAGGTCGAGGCGGGCCGGATGGACATCCACCCGATCCAGGTGTCGCTGCCGAAGATGGTGGACCTGCTGGAGGCGGCGTTCACGCCGCTGGCGCAGGACAAGGGGCTGTCGTTCAGCGTCGACGTCGAGTCCGACGTGCCGAAGGAGCTGCGCGCCGACGAGCAGCGCCTGCAGCAGGTGCTGCGCAACCTGCTCTCCAACGCGGTGAAGTTCACACCGCGGGGCGAGGTGAAGCTGCGCGTCTCGATGGCGCCACCCGGGGTCGACTACGACGACGACACCCTGCACGGCGCCGACGACCTGCTCGCCTTCCAGGTGATCGACACCGGCATCGGCATCGCGCCCGACAAGCGGGACGTCATCTTCGAGGCGTTCAGACAGGCCGACGGCACGACGAGCCGCAAGTACGGCGGCACGGGCCTGGGCCTGGCGATCTGCCGCGACATCGCCCGGCTGCTCGGCGGCGAGATCCACGTGGACAGCGAGCTGGGCAAGGGCAGCACGTTCACGCTCTACCTGCCGGCCTCGTACACCGGCCCGCTGGCCGCCACCGACGGCGGCGCGCCCCGCCGCCAGCTGATGACGGCGCCGACGGAGGAGTCGGCCGCGGTCACGCCGGAGCCGCCGCTGCCGCTCGACCTGCCGATGCCCGAACTGGTCGAGCCGGTGGAGACGCCGGTCCAGTGGCAGGGCGACGACCCGCTCAGCGGCGCCAAGATCCTCATCGTGGACGACGACATCCGCAATGTTTTCGCGTTGACCAGCGTCCTGGAACGACACGGTTCCACGGTCGTCTACGCTGAAAACGGTCGGGAGGGGATCGAGCAGCTCGAACGAAACGAGGACGTCGCGCTCGTGCTGATGGACATCATGATGCCGGAGATGGACGGCTGGGCCACCACCTCCGCCATCCGGCGCATGCCTCAGTTCGCCGACCTGCCGATCATCGCGTTGACCGCCAAGGTCATGCGGGGCGATCGCGAGAAGAGCATCGCCTCCGGCGCGTCCGACTACGTCCCCAAGCCGGTGGACGTGGACCGCCTGCTCGAACGCCTGCGCGGCTGGCTGAGCCGCGGGCGCGGGTCCATGTCCGACTCGTCAGCCTCAGCAGCCGAAGGGTCGTGATCGATGCCGGATCGCGCCAAGATTCTCCTCGTTGACGACCGCGAGGAGAACCTGATCGCCCTCGAAGCCATCCTCTCCTCGCTCGACCTGGTGCCCGTCCGCGCCAGGTCGGGCGAAGAGGCCCTCAAGGCGCTGCTCAACACCGAGTTCGCCCTGATCCTGCTGGACGTGCGCATGCCCGGCATGGACGGCTTCGAGACGGCCGCGCACATCAAGCGGCGGGAGCGGACCAGGAACATCCCGATCATCTTCCTGACCGTGGTGGACAGCGCGCCCGACTACGCCTTCCGCGGCTACGCGGCCGGCGCGGTCGACTACCTCACCAAGCCGTTCGACCCCTGGGTGCTGCGGGCGAAGGTGTCGGTGTTCACCGAGCTGTACAACATGAACAAGCGGCTGGCCGAGCAGTCGTCCCTGCTCCGCGACCGCGTGAGCGGCGAACTGCCGCCGGGGGTCGGCGACCACGCCTCGGTGCTGCCCGAGCTGTCGCGGCGGCTGACGGCGGTGGAGGACGAGCTGGCCCGGGTGCGGGAGCTGGCCCGCAAGTCCCAGGACCCGACCCTCACCGTCCCCCTGTCCGATCTCACGGACCGCATCAACCACCTACGCGCCGGTTTCGACGCCCTCTCCTGACCCCGCCCATCGGCCGCCGCGCCGACCTGCGGTAGCGCCCAGCGCGACGCAGCCGATGGGACGGGGCGTCGGTGCTGGGGCGGCCGGGACTGGTGAGCCGGAGGGCGCGCGTGATACCGGAGCCGGGGGATTCTGTGGCCGGAAGGTCGCGTGCGCGAGCGTGGCGGGAGCGGCCGGCGGGGGTCAGTGGCGGGCGCGTTCCAAGGCGTCCCAGAAGCCGCGTCGAAGCGCGTGCCGTACCTCGTCGTGCAGCAGGAAGTCGATCGGCAGGGAAGACCCCTGCAGCAGCCGCGCCTCCAGATCCGAAGGCATGCGCGGCTTGCGCGCCAGCACCGCCTCCAGCCACAGCGCGGGCGCGTCGCGCGCCACGGACTCGCCGAAGTCGTGTCCCTCCCGGTGGGCGGACTTGACCGCGTCCGACAGCGTGGTGGCACCGGCCGTGGCGGCGGACGGCGGGGTGACGGGCGCGGGCTGCGGCCCCGTGTACGGCCCCAGCTGGGCAGGCTGGTAGGTGCCGCTGGACGACGGGCTGGCGAACTGCCCGGTGCTGGGCGACTGCGACTGTGACTGGATGGGCCCGGTCGCCGGAGCGGACGGCGGCGCGGGTGTGGCCGGCGGCTGCTCGGGCTGGTAGCTGGCGTACGTCGGCAGCACGGGCGGCGTGGACGACTGCCCGCGCCCGGACGAGGACCCGTTGGACGAGGACGGCGTGGCGGAGGAGCCGGCGGCGTGGCTGCCGCTGGACTGCGGCAGCTGGGGCAGCGACGGGGGAAGGGACGGCTGGGCGGGCGGCAGCGAATGGGCGGCCTGCCCGTTGCTGACCGGCTGGTGCCCGTTGGACGCCTCCGTGATGCCCGTGACCAGGCTGACGTAGGGGCGCAGGTGGACGGCGCCCAGCTCGACCAGGTCGTCGCACTCCTGGCGCAGCGACCGCGACACGGCCCAGCCGCCGTCGGCGGCGATGTGGATCACGCTGACCCTGATGCCGAGGTCCTGCGCGTCGCACACCACCTGGGCCAGGTCCTCGTCCCCGCTCACGACCACCGCGTCGCAGATGGCGTTGTTGCGGGCGAGGGTCATGAGGTCGCGGTGGACCTGGGCGTCGACGCCTTCGCGCCGGCCCGGCCGGATGCGCGACAGCCTGAGCTTGAGGCCCGGTATGTCGGCCAGCGCGTCGTGCTCCGGAGTGCGGCGGCCTTCGACCGTCGCCTCGTACCAGTAGCACCTCAGCAGCGGCAGGCCGGTGCGCTCGCGCGACAGGCTGGTCATCAGCTGGAGCAGCCCCGGGTAGTCCCAGGCAACCGCTTCGCGATGACGCGTGCCGTGCACGGCCATCGCGCCATCGGCCAGCAGATAGCCGGCGTCCACGAACAGCGCACAGCGATCCACTTAGCACCGCCCCTTTCCTGGTGGTCCGTCCTGGCTGGCTCTGCACCGTCAGAGACCGGACTCGGCGGCCCTCTCTCAGGGTAATGAAAGCTGGTGATCGCGCGAGGGTTAATCCCGACGATTCGGCATCGACCCGCTGCCACCCCGGAGCATTGAGGCAGACCGTACCAGTTTGTCCCGTTCACAGTCATGATCGCGCGCGGACGCTCAACGCGGCGACTCCGAACAGCACGACATCCTTGTCCGTCGCGATCGTCAGCCCCGGATCCACCCCGAGCTCGGCCCCGACCGTGTCGACGTCGACGCCGAACGTCATCTCCGCCGCACCGGCCGAGGACTCGTCGAAGACGTTCGCGGCGTCCCGATCGCCGCTTTCTGGGGCGATCGCGCCGGACCCGAGGGAGACCTTGTCGCCCTTGAGGTCGGCGTCCCCCTCCCACGTCACCAGCTCGACCCGGGCGGGCGAGGCGGCCGGGCTCAGCCCGCCGAGCGGGATGCGCACCCGCCGTGCCGGCCCGCCGACCACGGTGGCCGCGTCGAGCACCATGGCCTGGCTGTACGGCTCCGCGGGATCGGTGACGATCAGCACCAGGCTCCACCCGGCGTGCCGGGACACCCCTTCTTCCATGGGCATGTCGGCCGCCCACCACGTGCCGTTGCGGTGCGAGGCGGCGACCAGCTCGCTGACGTCGGCGTACGCCTGGTAGACGGGCCCCGACGGCAGCTCGCGCAGCGCCACGTCGTCAGGTTTGACCAGCGTGTACTGGCGCTGCCCCGGCGGCCGGACCTTGATGGGCCCGGCCGTCGTCGCGCTCGCCGACCAGTAGAGGCCGGCCCACACGACCTTGCTCCCCTTGGGCAGGCTCAGCGCGGCCCCGCTGGACGCGCCGGTGCCGGGGCTGTCGTCCTGGTCGAGCGCCGTCATCGGCCAGAGGTCGTTGTCGCGCCGGCCGCGCTCGCGCCGCCTGGCCTCCGAGCAGCCCGCGCCCGTCTCGGGGCAGGTCAGCAGCGAGTTGCCGATCGCCCTGACGGCCACCTTCCCGTCGGTGGCGAACCTGGCGGGCGCCCCGGTCGTCCGCACTCCGTCCTCCGCCTTCGCCGTGACGTGCAGCGGGCCCGAGTCGATCCGGACGGCCGGGCCCGCGCCCTCCGGCGCCTCCGCCGCCACCCGGACCCGCAGGAACAGAGCCGTGCCCTGCCCCGCCGCCAGCGGCGCCCTGGAGCACCGCGCGTCGTGCCCCGAGGGGCGGCACGCCCACCCGTCCACGGTGCCCGCGGTGTCGTGGTCGTCGTGCCGCGCGGGCGGGACGAGCGTCACCCCGGAGGGCAGGTCCACGAGCGCCGTCAGCGCCTCGCTGGGCGCCTCGCCGTAGTTGCGCAGGCGCAGGCCGACGATGCCGGGCCGGGCGCGTACGAGCGATCCCAGCGCCTCGACGGTGGCACGCAGCCGGGCCTGGCCCGGCTGCGTGCTCCTGACCGGACTCCTGGCCGGCGGCCGCACCCGCGCGGGCTCCTCGCTCTGCAACGGCACGGGCACCGGCATCGGCTCGCCGGCGACCGGTGGCGGCCCCGCGACCGGCACGGCGGCGGTGGGCCTCGTGATCGGCTTCTGGTCGGTGGCCAGCAGCAGCCCGGCCGCCACGGCCACCGTGACGGCCATGCTGCCGGCCATCGCGGCCCGCTGGGGCCCGGGCGCCCGCCACAGCCGGTCGAACGCCCGCAGCAGCCCGCCCGCGCCGCCCACGCCCGCGGCCGACTTCGCCAGGGCCGCCGCGTACCCGCCGAAGATCGGCCCCGTGACCAGCGGACCGACCATGACGCGCAGGCCGCGGTTGACGTCGCTCAGCTCCAGCAGGACCCCGTTGCACTCCTCGCAGGCGGCCACATGCTCGTCGACCTCCTTGGCGTCGCGCCTGGTCAGCCCGTCCCGGACGTACGCGCCCATCTTGCCCAGGACGGGCCGGCAGTCGTGCTTCGGCGGCGAGCCCAGGTGCATCTGCAGGTACGCCTGCCGCAGCCCCTCCCTCGCCCGGTACGCCAGCGCCGCCACGCCGTTGGGCGACAGGCCCAGCAGCGGCGCCACCTGGACCGGCTTGCACCTTTCGACCTCGGTGTGCCAGAGCACCGCCCGCCACCGCTCGGGCAGCGACAGGAACGCCTTGGCGATCAGCGACTTCTCCAGCCCCACGAGCGCCGGATCGACGAACGGCACTCCCGGGTCGTACTCCTCGATCTCGCCCGTGCTCACCTGGCGGCTCTCGATCCTGGAGCGGTCGTAGACCGTGCGCCGCACCACGGTCAGCAGATAGGTGCGGAAGCCGGACTCGGGCCCGCCGCCCCGGCCGACCAGGTCGAGGATCTTCGTGAACGACTCCGCGACCACGTCCTCGACCTCGGCGCGCCTGACGAGCTGCCTGGCCAGCGCGCGGGCGGCGGCGACATGGCGCTCGTAGAGCTGCCCGTAGGCGGCGGCGTTGCCTGCCCTGACCGCCTGGAGAAGCTCTGCATCGCTTTGCGGAGTTTCGACACCCATAGTGACCTCACGATTACGCGGGGTTGCCCCGCGCATTCATTCCGCACTCACCGTCGGGACTAAACCGCGCCCGCGCCTTTACCTTCGGGAGGTTCGAGGGCGCCGCGACGGGTCCTGCGGGCGGAGCCATAAGCTTGGGCGCATGACGGATCGCGACAACCTGCTGGCCGAGATCAAGAGCAAGGCCGTCGTCCACGGCAAGGTCATCCTGTCCTCCGGCATGGAGGCCGACTTCTACCTCGACCTGCGCCGCATCACCCTCGACGGCGTGGCCGCGCCGCTGGTGGGCCGGGTGATGCTCGACCTGACGGCCGACCTGGAGTTCGACGCGGTCGGCGGGCTCACGCTGGGGGCCGACCCGGTCGCGGGCGCGATGCTGCACGCGGCGGCGGCGCGCGGGCGCACGCTCGACGCGTTCGTGGTGCGCAAGGCGCAGAAGCAGCACGGCATGCAGCGCCGGATCGAGGGGCCCGACGTCAAGGGGCGGCGGGTGCTGGCGGTCGAGGACACCTCCACGACGGGCTCCTCGCCGCTGACGGCCGTGGAGGCGCTGCGCGAGGCAGGGGCCGAGGTGGTGGCCGTGGCCACGATCGTCGACCGGGGCGCGCGGGAGCGCATCACGGGCGAGGGCCTGGAGTACCGCTCGGTCTTCACCCTGGGCGACCTCGGGCTCTGAAAACCCGAGGGGCCCCGCGAGCCTCAGCGCGGGGCCTCAACTGCAGGGCCTTGGCCTCAACTGCGGGGCCTCAACTGCAGGGCCTCACTGCGGGGCCTCAGCCGCCGGACGCCTTGACGGTGAACGCCTCCCGCTTGCCGGCCTTCCCCTGCTCGCGCGGCTCGCCGTTCTCGGTGACGCGGACGGTGCCGGCGTCGCTGAGCACGACGTCGAGCTCGGGCTCGTAGTAGGTGACCTCCTCGCCCCTGCTCATCTCGCGATACTGCAGCACGTCGCCGCCCGGCACGCGTACGGTGACGATGGGGCAGGTATCGGCCAAGCACTCGATGTGCACGGTCGGCACCCGCGCGGCGGTCTCCGCCGCGGGGCCGGGCGTGACGGCCGACGCGCGCTCGCGTTCGGGCGGCGTCGCGCCGAACGAGCCGAACAGCGCGCGACCGCCGATGACCAGCAGCGTCACCACGGCGCCCGCGGCGAGGACGGCGAGCGCCAAGCGGGCGACGCCCATCGGATCTGACCTGTGGCGTCCCACAGTCGGCAGCGTACCCCGGGTAACCCCCGGTTCTCGGCTCAGTACCGCACGCGGTGGTGTTTGCCGTTGGGCTCGGGAAGGTTCTTGTGCTCCCGGCGCTTCTTGATCACCTCGACGATGATCGGGATCAGCGAGATGAACACGATGACGAAGACGCCCGGCAGGATGTACCTGTCGATCTGCTTGGGGTCGACCTTGCTGCCGAGGAAGTGACCGAGCAGGAGCAGGCCCTCGACCCAGACGACGCCGCCGACGACGTTCCACAGGAAGAAACGCTTGGCCGGCATCTCCAGCACGCCCGCGACGGGATTCATGAACGTGCGCACGATCGGCACGAACCTGGCCAGAATCACCGCCTTGGCCGGACCGAACTTCTCGAAGAACTCCTCGGCCCTGACGACGTGCTCCCTCTTGAACAACCGCGAATCAGGTTTGTCGAAGAGCCTGCGGCCGAACCTGGCCCCCAGGAAATGCCCGAGTTGGGCGCCCGCAATGGCGCACAGCGGGGTGCCGACCAACAGGACGGGAAAGGACAGCGGCTCGATGCCCATTCCCTGAGCCACGGAGGCCGAGCTGAAAATCCCCGCGGCCACCAGCAGCGAGTCGCCGGGCAGGAAGAACCCGAGCAGCAAGCCCGTTTCGGCGAAGATGATGGCGAGAACGCCGATCGTCGCGAAAGCCCCCAACACGGTCAGCCACCACGTCGGGTCGAGGAGATTCCAGAGCCAGTCCACGCCCGAGAGCCTACCTGTAGAGGCGACAAACGCGTTGTGTCTACCACACGGGGTAGTGAGTCGGGATACTGGGCCTGCGCGAAGCCGTTACTTCTCAGGGAGATGAATCATGCCTATTGCGACTCCAGAGGTCTACGCTGAGATGCTCGACCGGGCCAAGGCCGGCGGATTCGCCTACCCGGCGATCAACGTGACCTCATCGCAGACGCTGAACGCCGCTCTGCGGGGCTTCGCCGAGGCCGAGAGCGACGGCATCGTCCAGGTCTCCACGGGCGGCGCCGAGTTCCTGTCCGGCGCGACCGTCAAGGACATGGTCACGGGGGCCACGGCGCTGGCCGAGTACGCGCGGGTGGTGGCCGCGAAATATCCCGTGACGGTGGCTCTGCACACCGACCACTGCCCGAAGGACAAGCTCGACGGCTTCATGCGGCCGCTGCTCGACATCTCCCTGGAACGGGTCTCCAAGGGCCTCGACCCGCTCTTCCAGTCCCACATGTGGGACGGCTCCGCCGTGCCGCTGGAGGAGAACCTGGAGATCGCCAAGGAGCTCCTGGAGAAGTCCGCCAAGGCGCGGGTCATCATGGAGATGGAGATCGGCGTCGTCGGCGGCGAGGAGGACGGCGTCGTCGGCGAGATCAACGAGAAGCTCTACACGACCCCTGAGGACGCGCTGGCCACCGCCGAGGCCGTCGGGATCGGGGAGAAGGGCCGCTACCTGCTGGCCGCCACGTTCGGCAACGTCCACGGCGTCTACAAGCCCGGCCACGTCAAGCTGCGCCCGAGCGTGCTGAAGGAGATCCAGGAGGCGGTCGCGGCCAAGTACGGCAAGGACAAGCCGTTCGACCTGGTCTTCCACGGCGGCTCCGGCTCGTCGCTGGAGGAGATCCACGAGGCGATCTCGTACGGCGTCGTCAAGATGAACATCGACACCGACACCCAGTACGCCTTCACCAGGCCGATCGCGGACCACATGTTCCGCAACTACGACGGCGTGCTCAAGGTGGACGGCGACGTGGGCAACAAGAAGGCCTACGACCCGCGCGCCTACGGCAAGAGCGCCGAGGCCGGCATGGCCAAGCGCGTCGTGGAGGCGTGCGAGAACCTCAAGAGCGCTGGGACACGAGCCTCCGCCTGACAAGAAACCTGCCCATCAGCCTGCCGCTCCACGGCCGTCGCGGGTCAGGGCCGTAGCGGCAGTCCATTTCACAGGTTTCTCATCAGTAGCCACTTCGGGGGCCCGGCGGGTATGACTTGTCCTATGGATAACCTTCTCGCCGGGCCGCCCCCGACTCAACTGCCGGATCTGCCCGAGGCCAGGGAGGCGCTCGAATCCGGAGCCAAGGCCGCGGACGTGGCCGCCCGTTTCCCCGCCTACCCGGCGGCCTGGGCCACGCTCGCGGAAGAGTACTTCGCGCAGGGGCACGCCGTCACTTCCTACGCCTTCGCCCGCACGGGCTACCACCGCGGGCTCGACGCGCTCCGACGCAGCGGCTGGAAGGGGCACGGGCCCATCCCCTGGGAGCACGAGCCCAACCGCGGCTTCCTGCGCTGCCTGTACGCCCTGTCCAGGGCCGCCCAGGCGATCGGCGAGAAGGACGAGGCCGAGCGGTGCGTACAGTTCCTCAAGGACAGCACCGAGACGGGCTACGAGGCACTCACAAAGGGTTAGCCCTCGTTGTCTTGGGACGAATAGGCACGTTCGGGTAGTCTCTCTACGCAAGAGCCCCTGTCGCGCTTGCGCCAGGGGTTTCGTTTTGTGCACGGGAGACTGAACCATGCCGGCTGCCGTTCTCGTTGGCGCCCAGTGGGGCGATGAGGGCAAGGGCAAGGCCACCGACCTGCTCGGTGGCGACGTCGACTACGTCGTCCGCTATCAGGGTGGCAACAACGCGGGACACACCGTGGTCATCGGGGACCAGAAATACGCGCTGCACCTTCTACCGACGGGGATCCTGTCGCCTGACGTGGTCCCCGTGATCGGCAACGGCGTGGTCATCGACCCCGGCGTGCTGCTGAGCGAGATCGACGGGCTGGCCGCGCGGGGCATCTCCGCCGAGCGCCTGCTGATCTCCTCGAACGCGCACCTGATCATGCCCCACCACAAGGCCCTGGACAAGGTCACCGAGCGCTACCTCGGCAAGGCCAGGATCGGGACCACGGGCCGCGGCATCGGGCCGGCGTACGGCGACAAGATCGCCCGCATGGGCGTGCGCGTCCAGGACCTGCTCGACCCCGGCATCCTGGCCAAGAAGATCGAGGTCGCCCTGGGCGAGAAGAACCAGGTGCTGACCAAGGTCTACAACCGGCGCGGCATCGAGCCCACGGCGGTCCTGGACGAGTACCTCGCCTACGCCGAGCGCCTCAAGCCGCATATCGCCGACACCTCGCTGGTGCTGTCCAAGGCGCTGGACGAGGGCAAGTTCGTGCTGCTGGAGGGCGGCCAGGGCACGCTGCTGGACATCGACCACGGCACCTACCCCTTCGTCACGTCCTCCTCGCCGACCTCCGGGGGCGCCTGCGCCGGGGCCGGGATCCCGCCGAACCGACTGACCAAGATCATCGGCATCCTCAAGGCGTACACGACCCGGGTCGGCTCCGGCCCCTTCCCCACCGAGCTCACCGACGAGGTCGGCGAGTGGCTGCGCCAGACGGGCGGCGAGTACGGCGTCACCACGGGCCGCAACCGGCGCTGCGGCTGGTTCGACGCGGTCATCGCCCGCTACGCGACCCGGATCAACGGGATCACCGACTACTTCCTCACCAAGCTGGACGTGCTGTCCGGGCTGGAGCGGATCCCGGTATGCGTGGCGTACGACGTGGACGGGGTGCGGCACGACGAGATCCCGATGACGCAGACGGACTTCCACCACGCCGTGCCGATCTACGAAGAGCTGCCGGGGTGGCAGGAGGACATCACGAGCGCGAAGTCGTTCGACGACCTGCCGCCCAACGCGCAGGCGTACGTGCGGGCGCTGGAGGAGATGAGCGGCGCCCCGGTCTCGGCCATCGGCGTGGGCCCGGGCCGCGACCAGACCGTGGTGGTGCGCTCGCTCGTCTGACCGCTTCCGCTCTCTGCCCGGTGCCGCGGCGGCGCCGGGCAGGTGATGCCTCGGCCTGCCCGGCCTCATATGGTTGGGGTATGCCTCGTTTCCGCCACATCCTGGACACCATGGCCGCCTACAAGCCGGGCAAGGTCGTAGCGACCCCCGACGGCCGGTCGTACAAGCTGTCCTCCAACGAATCCCCGTACGACCCGCTGCCGTCCGTGGTCGAGGCGATCGCCGAAGGGGCAAAGCAGATCAACCGCTACCCCGACCCCGGCGCCGTCGGGCTGACGGAGGCCATCGCGGAGCGGTTCGGCGTGCCGGCCGACAACATCGCGCTCGGCGCGGGGTCCGTCACGGTGGCGCAGCAGCTGTTCGAGTCGATCGGGGAGCCAGGGGTCGAGGTCGTCTACGCGTGGCGGTCGTTCGAGGCGTACCCGCTGCTGGCCGACCTCGCCGGGGTGAAGTCGGTCATGGTGCCGCTGGCCGGGGAGGACCACGACCTGGACGCCATGGCGGAGGCGATCAACGAGCGCACGCGCATGGTGTTCGTGTGCAACCCCAACAACCCGACCGGCACCTCGATCCGCCGGGGCGCGCTGGAGGCGTTCCTGGAGCGGGTGCCCGAGCACGTGCTGGTGGTGCTGGACGAGGCCTACCGGGAGTACGTGCGCGACGAGGACGTCCCCGACGGCCTCACGCTCTACCGCGACCGGCCGAACGTCTGCGTGCTGCGCACGTTCTCCAAGGCGTACGGGCTGGCGGGCCTGCGGGTCGGCTACCTGGTCGCGCACGAGCCCGTGGCGACGGCGATCCGCAAGACGATCATCCCGTTCGCGGTCAACCACCTCGCCCAGGTCGCGGCCATCGCCTCCCTCAAGGCCGAGGACGAGCTGCTGGAGCGGGTCGAGCACGTGGTCAAGGAGCGTACGAGGGTCCGCGAGGCGCTCATCTCCCAGGGCTGGACGGTGCCGCCCACCGAGGCCAACTTCGTCTGGCTCAGGCTCGGTGAGCGCACCCTCGACTTCGCGGCCGCCTGCGCCGTGGAGGGCGTGGCGGTGCGGCCGTTCGCCGGGGAGGGCGCGCGGGTGTCCATCGGCTCCCCCGAGGCGAACGACGCCTTCCTCACCGCCGCCGCGGCCTTCCGCGGCTGATCAGCAGCCTGATCAGCGGCCTGATCAGCGGTTGGCCTGCCAGTTGAGGTAGGCGACCGACAGCAGCGTGGAGCCGTACTGCGACTCGACGGCGTGGTCGACGTAAACCGCCTGCGCGTGCGTGAACAGGGCCGGGTCCCACTTGGCCACCGGCATGTAGCGCGGCGCCTGGAGGTACTGCCCGGCGGCGGCCAGGCCGCCGGTGCCGTCCACTCTCAGGAAGGTCGTCGCCACGCCGTTGTCGGTGGTGGCCATGTTCCTGGTGTAGCTGCGGGCGAAGCGGCCCATGTCGGCGTCGGTGAAGCCGAGGCCGAATCGGTGCGCGGCGGCGGCGAACTCGACGTCGATCCCGCCGTGGCTGAGGTCCTCGATCTGCTGCCCGCCCTTGGGCGGGGTGCCGTAGGACGGGGTCCACTCGGAGACGCCGTCGGCTTTGGTGTAGCCGCTGTAGAGCTTGCCGAAGCTGGGCCAGTACGGCCAGTAGTAGGCGTCCTTGACGTTGGCCTTGAGGTCGCGGGCGAACGTGGCGGCGAGCCGGCTGGTGCGGTCGCGGTAGAACGGGTCGCGGGTGGCCGCCGCCAGCTCCGCGTACGTCTGGCCGAGGGCGACGCTCTGGTTGATCGGCTGTTCGACGCCGTCGTAGGGGACGGGCATGCCCTTGGGCCAGATGTAGTAGCCGTCCGCCACCCATTCGGGGTCGTGCACGGCCGCGGCGTCCCGGCACGCCTGGAGGTATTCGGCGGCCTTGGCCCGGTAGCGGGCGTTGCGCAGCAGGCGCGGGTCCCGGCGGACGATCCGGACGAACGACGCGAGCGGGTAGGTGATCATGCCGGTGTGCACCGAGAAGATCACCGGTGCGGCGGCCAGCTTGAACGTCCCCAGGGCCGGCGTCGTCGCCCCCGACGGCGAGGGGCGCAGGTCCTTGGCCGTCACCATGGTCGGCGACGGGTAGGCGTCGAGGATCCGCTTCACGGCGTAGTCGGGGCTCGCGGGGTCCATCGTCAGGTCGGTGAAGGTGGACACCTTGTTCTTGACCGGGTTGCTCACCTCCAGCGTGAACCGGCCCTCCGAGGTGCCCGCCCGTACGGTCGCCACCGCGTCGTTGACGTTGACGAGCGCGCTGCGTACCTCCAGGAGCGGCTGCCCCGACGCGTCGAGCAGGATCACGCCGCCCGCGCTGTAGACGATGCTGCGCCAGGCGGGCAGCGACAGGCCGCGGTAGTCGGTGACGCCGCGCTCGGAGTCGCGGTTGCCCAGCACGAGGTCGGCGTTGTGGATGAGCCGGTCCAGGTAGGTGGTGGCGTGGTAGGCCTCGTACATCCTGATGTAGGCGGCCAGCACGTAGGAGGCCCCCCAGCCGAGACCGCCCGCCTCGTTGGTGTCGGTGGGCTGGCCGACGGTGCCGCTCTCGTGGAACACCTTGTCGAACAGGTCGAACGTCTCGCGCTTGGTGTAGTCGTAGCCGGCCGCGGCGCGTGCCGTGCCGGGCAGTGCGGCCAGAGCGCCGAGGGAGAGCGCGCCCAGGCCGAATTGGCGGCGAGTGAGCATGGGTGACCCTTTCACAACGGGGGGCGGCGATCAGCTCTTCACCGCGCCGCGCATGCCTTCGAGGACGTGTCGTTGCATGATCATGAAGAAGACGACCACGGGCAGGATCGAGATGATCGTGCCCGCCGCCAGGCTGCGGATGTCGGTGCCGGTGATTCCGGCCAGGTAGGCGATCCCCAGCGAGATGGGATACAGGGAGGAGTCCTTCAGCACGACCATCGGCCAGATGAAGCTGTTCCAGACCGAGATGAAGCCGAAGACGCCGAGGATCGCCAGGGTGGGGCGGGCGGCCGGCAGCATGACGTGCCAGAAGATGCGCAGTTCGTGGCAGCCGTCGGTCCTGGCGGCGTCCACCACCTCGCGCGGCACCCCGGCGAAGGTCTGCCGGAGCAGGAAGATCCCGAACGCCGACAGCAGGCCGGGCAGGATCACGCCCAGGTAGCTGTCGGCCATCCCGATCTGGGAGACCACCAGGAACCTCGGCAGCAGCATCACCTCGCCGGGCAGGAACATGGTGGCGAGGATCGCGAAGAAGATCAGGTTCCGGCCGCGGAAGACCATCTGCGCCAGCGGGTACGCGCACAGTGCCGACACCAGGATGTAGAGCGGCACCATCACGATCACGAGGAACGCGGAGTTGAGCAGGTAGCGCGGGAACGGGATGGCCGTCCACGCCTCCTTGGCCCAGGTGAGCACCGGGGGCCGGGGGATGATGTCCGGCGGGAAGGAGAAGACGGCCTGGCCGGCCGGTTTCAACGCCGCCGACAGCAGGATGAGAAAGGGGCCGACGAACACCAGGGCGATCGCGGTGAGCAGCACGTACATGCCTGCGCGGCGTACCCACCAGCTGAGCCTCCGAGTCACCGCTCGTCCTTCCTTCCGCTGGTGAGCCGATGGTTGAGCAGGGCCATCACGATCAGCAGGACCCACAGGACGAGGCCGACGGCGCTGGCGTAGCCCATGTCGTACTTCTCGAACGCCTCGGCCCAGATGTAGTAGCCGAGCATCAGGGTGGCGTCCTGCGGGCCGCCCTTGGTCATCACGAAGACGGTGGTGAACGCCTGCATCGCGTCGAGCATGGCCATCGTGATGGTGACCGCGATGTAGGGGACCATCAGCGGGACGGTGATGCGCCGCATCCGGTGCCAGCCGTTGGCGCCGTCTATCTTGGCGGCCTCGTAGAGGTCCGACGGGATCGTCTGGAGGCCGGCGAGGTAGACCATCATGTAGACGCCCATGTTCTTCCAGCCCTCGACCAGGATCAGCGCGGGCAGCGCCCAGACGGGGTCGAGGAGGTACTGGATGGGCTCGTCCAGGACGCCCATGCCGGTCAGCAGCCAGTTGACGACGCCCTGCTGGTGGAAGACGTAGTTCCAGGCCACCGCGACCGCGACCATCGAGGTCACGACCGGCAGGTAGTAGAGCATCCGGAACGTCCTGATGCCGGGCAGCTTCTGGTTCACCAGCACGGCCAGCGGCAGCGGGAGCACGACGAGCAGCGGGAACAGGCCCACGAGGAACACCACCGAGTTGCGCAGGGCGGTCCAGAACCGCGCGTCGCCGACGATCTTGACGAAGTTGTCCAGCCCGGAGAAGACGGGCGGGCTGACGCCGTCGTAGTCGGTGAAGGAGAGCTGGATCGCGGTGACGGCGGGCCAGGCGAAGAACACCCCGAACAGCACGAGGGCCGGCAGGGGAAAGAGGTACGGCGTGTACCAGCGCTGCCCCGGGATCCGGCTGGTGGCCACCGGCCTCACATCCTTCAGTGTTTAATAGTGACGCCCAAAGCCTCGATAAGAGTTGGCCAGAATTTGGACGCAGACTATAGACGGCCGATCTCGACCGTCAAGAGCGGATCTGAGCAGGGACCCTTGACGACGCCGCCGCCAGAGTGTCATTGTGCCGAAAGAATTATTAAGGACGGCCATAATTCTCAGGAGGTCCCCCGATGTTGAGAAGAAGAGCGTTGGGGGCAGGCGCGCTCGCGCTGGCTCTCATGTCGTCCGGCTGCGTCGCCGGAACGTCGGGCAGCACGTCGGGGGGACAGGCGGACGACCAGCCGTTCGAGGGGGAGGTCGAGTTCTGGACGATCAACCTGAAGAAGAACTTCGGCGCCTACATCGACGGGCTGATCGCCCAGTACCAGAAGGACCACCCCAAGGTCACCGTCAAGTGGGTCGACGTGCCCGGCCAGGACATCGCGACCAAGCTGCTCGCGGCGGTCGCCAGCGGCGACGTCCCCGACGCCGTCAACATCGCCTCCTCCGACCTCGGCCGCTTCACCCCGTCGCTGGCCCCGCTCGACGAGCTGCTCAAGCCCGCCGACCTCGCCGACTTCCAGCCGAACCTGGTCGACTCGCTGCGCGTGTCGGGCAAGCTGTACGCCGTGCCCTGGTACAACGGCGGCACCCCCGTGGCCATCTACCGCAAGTCCGTCGTCACCAAGGCGGGCTTCGACGAGAAGGCCCCGCCGAAGTCGTACGCCGAGGCCCTCGCCCTGGCCGACAAGGTCTACGCCGAGACCAAGGTCTACGGCAGCAACGACATCCCCGGCGTCAACGCCGCCTCGGTGCTGCGCTACTACGGCGTCGAACTGCTGAGCGCCGACAGGAAGAAGGCGACGTTCAACACGCCCGAGGTCGCCAAGCTGCTGGACACGTTCAAGGCGAGCTACGACAAGCACGGCATCGCGCCGGGATCGGTCTCCAAGGACGTCCGCAACTACCCGCAGACCCTGGAGAACGGCCAGATCGCGATGGCGGCGAGCGCGTCGGCGGCGACGCTGGTCAACGTCGAGAAGAACGCTCCCGACATCTACAAGGACCTGCTCGTCACCGAGCCCGTCCAGACCAAGACCGGCGGATACCTGCTGCTCGCCCAGCAGACCGTGGCCATCCCCAAGGCGTCGAAGCACCAGCGGGCGGCGGCCGAGTTCGTCAAGTTCTTCACCAATGGCGCCAACCAGCTCGCGTTCTGCAAGCTGGTGCCGATCTACCCCTCGACGATCTCCTCCACCAAGGACGCCTTCTTCTCGGACGTCACCGGCGACTCGCCGATGGACGTCGCCCGCCGGGTGATCGTCAAGGGCCTGCCGAAGCTGGAGTACGTCCCGCTGGGCACGGCCAAGGACGCCGAGCTCGGAGAGTCGCTGTCGGAGGAGATCAGGGCCTTCCTCCAGGGATCCAAGAGCGCCAAGGAGGCGCTCGACGCCGCAGAGAAGCAATGGAATGACGCACTTGCCTAAGCTCAGAGTCGGGATCATCGGCGCCGGGATCATGGGTCGCGGCCACGCCGCGGTCCTGTCCGCCCACCCGGACGCCGAGGTCACCGCCGTCGCGCGCCGTCCCCTCGACGCCGCCCCGCAGGCGGCCGTCCACCCCGGCTACCGCGAACTGATCGCCTCCGGCACGGTGGACGCCGTGTCGATCACCACCCCCGACCACCTGCACGCGGACGTGATGGTGGCGGCCGCGAAGGCCGGGCTGCACATCCTGGTGGAGAAGCCGTTCACGACCACGGTCGAGGACGCCGACCGCTCCGTGGCCGCGATCCGGCAGGCGGGCGTCACCGCGATGTGCCTGTTCAACCACCGCTGGGTGCCCGCGTACGCGCAGGCCAAGCAGCAGATGGAGCTGATCGGCGAGCCGGTCGTGGGCTACGCCCGCAAGGACGACACGATCCACGTGCCCACCGAGATGATCGGCTGGGCCGACCGGACGACCTGCGCCTGGTTCCTGTCGAGCCACGACATCGACCTGGTCACCTGGCTCTACGACGACCACGTGGTGGAGGTGTTCGCCACCGCCCGCCACGGCAAGCTGCGCGGGATGGGCATCGACACCCCCGACGCGATGCAGATCCAGGCCCGCTTCAGCCGGGGCGCCGTGGCCACCTTCGAGTCGGCCTGGATCTACCCGAACACCTTCCCGACCATGGTCGACAGCTACATCACCGTGGCCGGCGAGTCGGGCGTCATCCAGCTCGACCGCCAGAAGGAGAACATCCAGCTCGCCACCGAGAAGTCCTACTCCTACCCGCGCAACATGCTCCAGCGGGTCGTGCACGGCATCCCTGCGGGCGCCTACCGCGACGCGATCCACCACTTCGTCGACTGCGCCCGCACCGGCGCCGAGCCGCTGGTCAGCGTGGAGAGCTCGCGGCACGTGACCGCCGTGCTCGCCGCCGCGCACGAGTCCGCCCGCACCGGTCAGCCGGTGAAGCTGTGATGTCCGTCGAGAAGGCGCCGCACGTGCATCCCACGCGCATGCGGCACATCACCGACGAGGCGCTGCTGGAAGCGCTCGGGGCGGGCGGCGTCGCCGAGGCCAGGACCTGGCGCCGGCGGCGGCCGGTCCCGGCCGCCCTCGGCGCGGAGGGCGCGGACGCCCTGCTCGGCATCGAGGTCGACTTCCTGGACAAGGGCCACGGCCGCTCGCTGCTGTACGGCTTCCACTACCTGCGCTGGATGTCCCCGCTGATCACGGCCTACGCCGAGACCGCGGACCCCCGCTACGCCCGCGAGTGGGACCGGCTGTTCCGCCAGTGGTACGACGACCGCGACCGGGTCGAGGGCGACTGGCCGGGGCTCGACGTGGTCTGGTACTCGCTCGGCGTCCGCGCCCGCGCCATGTACGTCACCGAGGCGCTGGCCGTCTTCGCGGACGAGCCCGCGCTGAGCGACGGGTGCTGGCTGCGGATGATGAAGACGGTCGTCGGCGGCGCCCGGTGGTCGGCCGAGGAGCACGACGAGTTCCGCCACGGCAACTGGCAGTTCGTCAACGCGTGCGAGCTGCTGCACACGGCCAGGGTGTTCGCGGACCTCCCGGAGGCGGGGCAGTGGGCCGAGGTCGCCCTGGCCCGCGTCCTGGAGCACCTCGAACAGGACGTGCGCGCCGACGGCGGCCACCATGAGCGCTCGCCCAGCTACCACCTCATGTGCCTGGACAACCTCGAACGGGCCGTGGCCGTCGAGCCCTCGCTCGCGCGGCATCCGCGCCGCCAGGCCATGTACCACTGGCTGAGCGTCCTGATGACGTCCGGCGGCTGGGTGCCGCACCTGCAGGACAGCGGCCTGATCTGGCCGCAGGACGTCGGGCCGGCCGAGGGCTCGCACAACCTTGAGGCCAGCGGCTACGCCACCTTCCGCCACGGCGACTTCCACACCGTCGTCAACTACGGCCCCTACGTCGGGCACGAGCTCGAACCGCACAGCCACCACGCGGCGCTCGACTTCGTGCTGTCGGGCTGGGGCGTGCCGCTGGCCTGGGAAGGGGGCGGACCGCCGTCCTACGACGACCCCGGCTACTACGACTGGTACCAGGCGACCAGGGCGCACAACACGCTGCTCGTCCCGGGCGAGGGCTACACCGAGGACCGCCGCGCCGCCTGTGACCTGTTCTCCGTCTCCGCGCAGGCCGACGTCTTCGCGGGGCACCACCACGGCTACAGCGCGCGGCACGACCGCGAGATCGTCTTCGTCAAGGGCGACTCACCGTACTGGATCGTCACCGACCGGATCGACGCGGAGGCGATCTGGCAGATCCACGGCCTGTCGCCGTGGGCCGGGCGCGACGGCGGGTTCGCGGGCACCCGTGGCCCGGGAATCCTGGTGGTGCCGCTGGAGCCACCCGACGAGGTGCTGTACGGGACGGGCCCGGCCAGGATCCCCGACCCCGTCACCAGGACCGCCGAGTACGGCGAGATCCACTCGCTCGGCCTGCGGCGCGCCGACGGCAGGTTCACCGTCGGCATCTTCCCCTACCGCGACGAACCACCCTCTGTCCCCGAGGATTGGCCCCGAAGATTGGACGGTTCATGCTGATCGACGCTGACGCGATGCTCGGCCGCTACCCCCGCAGGGACGTCGGCACGGGCTCGATCACGGAGGCGCTGGACAGGATGGACCGCTTCGGCATCGCGGAGGCCGTGGTGAGCCACACCCTGTCATGGCTGCACGACCCCGCGACGGGCAACAGGGAACTGCTCGACCTGGTCGCCGGCCGGCCCAGGCTGCGCCCCTGCTGGGTGATGCTGCCCGGCACCTGCGGCGAGACCGGCACGCCGGACGAGTTCGTGACCGGGGCCCTGGAGGGCGGCGTGTGCGCCGTCCGCGCCTACCCCGCCGACCACGGCTACGACCTCGCCGGCCGCGACTGCGCGGCCATGCTCGCCGCCGTCGCGGAGGCCGGGCTGCCGCTGCTCGTGGACGCGGCCCAGACCGGTTGGGCCGCCGTGGAGTCCGTCGCCGGCGCGCACCCCAACCTGCGGGTCGTGGTCGGCGCGATCGGCTACCGCCAGCTCAGGCAGGCGGCCGGCGTGCTCTCCCGCACCGGCAACGTCTACCTGGGGCTGGCCAACCTGTCCTCGCACTGCGGGCTCGAATGGCTCGTCGAGCGGTACGGCGAGCGCCGCCTCGTCTTCGGCACGGGAGCGCCGCTCAGGGACCCCGCCGAGGCGGTCACCCGGCTGCTGTGGGCGGAGCTCGACGACGCGGCCGTGGCCGCCATCGGCGCCGGCACCCTGCTGGAACTGCTGCCCGTAGGGGCGATGTGAACGCGATCACCTCGGCGCTGTGGCAGCGCCGCCCGCAGACCAGCGTCCGGATCGTCGACGCGCACGCGCACGCCGGCCCCTACAGCCTGTTCTTCATCCCCGAGGCGTCCCCTGACGCGATGGCCAGGGTGATGGACAGGTGCGGCGTGGCGCACGCCGTCATCTCCAGCCACCTGGCGATCCAGCTCGACGCGGCGGCGGGGAACGCCGCGACCGCCGAGGCGGTGGAGCGCGCGCCGGACCGCTTCACCGGATACCTGACCATCAACCCCTGGCAGGACCCCGACGGCGAGCTGGCCAAATGGAGCGCCGACCCGCGCTTCGGCGGCATCAAGCTCCATCCCGACCTGCACGACTATCCCCTCACCGGCAGGCGTTACACCGGCGTGTGGGAGTTCGCGCAGCGCACCGGCTGCCCGGTGCTCACCCACACCTACGACGGCTCCCCCTACAACGACCTGGCCGCGGTGGACGCGGTCGCGTCGGAGCACCCCGACGTGGTGATCATCGCGGGGCACGCGGGCGCGACCCCGCTGGGCATCGAGCGGGCCATCGAGGTGGCGCAGCGGCGTCCAGGGGTCATCCTGGAGGTGTGCGGGTCCTTCAACACCGGGCCCGACATCGCCAGGATGGTGCGGGAGCTCGGGGCCGGACGGGTCGTCTACGGGTCCGACTTCCCCTTCATCGATCTTCGGATCTCGCTGGGGAGGGTAATCTTCAGTGGCCTCGCAGAGGGGGACCAGGCCGCGGTGCTCGGTGCGACGATGACCCGCTTGCTTCAGTGGAGATCCGGACTGGGGTGATCAAGATCATGGACCGGCTGCGTTCGGAGTCGCGGCCCAGGGTGACGATCGGAGTCGTGGGACCGCACGATCTCGTCGAACAGATCATGATGATCGGCGCCGGCCTGCCGGCCGCGGCCGACTGGCGGCTGGTCGGCGCGCCTCATGCCGAGGAGCACGAGACCTACGACAAGTTCTCGAGGATCGCCGACAGCATCGACGTGGTGCTGTTCACCGGGCCCCTCCAGCACGACCTGGCCAGGCAGGCGGGCGAGCTGACCGTCCCCGCCACGTTCGTGCCCATGAGCGGGGCCAGCCTGTACGCCAGCCTGCTGCGCGGGGTGCTCAGCCACGAGATCGACCCGGCCAGGGTGAGCATCGACTCGCTGCCCGCCGCCGACGTGGACGAGGCGTACGGCGAGATCGGCGTGAGCACGGCCGGCGTGCACCTCTCCGAGTACGACCGGCCGGAGTCGGCGCGCGGCTTCAGCGCCTTCCACGAGGAGCTCTACCGCGCGGGCGAGACCACCGCGGCGCTGACCACGATAAGGAGCGTCGCCAACAAGCTGAGCGCCGCCGGCGTGCCCGTGCTGCGCCTGCTGCCGACCTCCCACACGCTGCGCCTCGCGCTCAACACCGCCGCCCTGCTCGGCACCGGCAGCAGGCTGGAGGACGCGCAGATCGCCATCGTGGTCGTCGAGCTCGCCGCCTCCGCCAAGCCCAGCTACTCCGGGCCCGGCAACTACTGGCAGCAGGAGCTGAAGCTGTCGCTGCACCGCTCGCTGCTCGCCGACGCGCGGCTGATGGGCGCCACCGTGGCGCCCCGCGACGAGAACGGCTACGTCGTCACCGCCACCGTCGGCGCTCTCGGCCAGGCCACCGAGGGGTTCAGGATGGCGCCGTTCATGGACCGGATCCGCTCCGACGTGGGGGTCGACGTCGAGGTCGGCATCGGGCTCGGCAGCACGGCCCGCGACGCCGACGCCAACGCGGTGGCGGCCGTCGATAAGGCCCGCAACGCGGGGGCGACCGCCGCCTATCTGGTCGGGGGCGACGGCACCGTGCTGTCGCTGCCGGTACGCCGGCGAAAGCGGCAGGACAACGAGCCGATCGTCGCCACCAAGGCGGCCAAGCTGCTCGAACGCCTGGTGGAGGGCCTCCACGACGGCGACTCGATGGTGGTCGACGCCGAGATCGTCGCGGACGTGCTGTCGATCTCCCCGCGCAGCGCCCGCCGGGTCCTCCAGAGCCTCGCGGAGGAGGGGCTGGCCTGGCCGATGCCCCCGGTCAAGGGCGCCCAGGCCGGCCGGCCCCGCCAGCCGTACCGGCTCGTGCGGAGTTAGGCGTCGCCGAGGCGCACGCGCCGGCCGTACCTCTCCAGCAGCCGGGCGTTGTGCGCGTCGCCGCCCGGGGTGTTGGCCGACTTGAAGACGGGCGGCGGCTCGCCGGCCGCGAGGAAGCGGCCGACGACCTCGGCGACCAGGAGCTGCGCGGCCAGCACGCCGGTGAGGGTGGAGACGCCGCAGGCGCCGCCGCCGCTCGGCAGCGGCAGCGTGGCGTCACCGTACGGCGCCCCGTTGTCGATGACCACCTGGGCCAGGTCGGCCAGCCGCTCCTCGACGGCCAGCGCGGCGGTGTGCGCGCGGGAGGTGATGGCGATCAGCGGGTGCCCGTGCCGCACCGCGAGGCGGGCCATCTCGACGATCGCCGCGTTGCCGCCGGAGTTGGAGATGATCACGAAGACGTCCTCGGGCCGGATGTCGGCCAGCTGCCAGACGCGCGCGGCGAGGCCGGGCTCGCGCTCGATCTTCGGGTCGAGGATGTCGCGCGGCGAGGCGTCGCCGTAGTAGGCGAGGTCGCGGATGCCGAGCTGGTTGGCCGGCACCAGGCCGCCCGCCCGGCCGGTGAGCTCCAGCGCGACCGACCTCGAATGGCCGGTGCCGAACGCCTGGAGCACCCCGCCCGCCCGCAGCGAGGCGTGGACCAGCGCGCCGGCCCGCTCGATCGCGTCGCGTTCGGCGGTGAGCAGCCGGTCCACCGCCGCTCCGGCGATCAGCGCGTACGAGCTCTGGTCGATCACAGGTCCTCCAGCAGGTTTCGTGCGGTCTCGGCGATGAGTTCGGCGCTGCCCGGGGCCACCTGGCTGGCCAGGACCTCGTACTCGGCCCGCCGGTAGGCGGCGGCCGTGGGCAGGTATCCGGGGTAGCCGTTGACGTAGCCCAGGACCACGGTCGGCTCGCCGGGCCGGTCGGCGACGCGCTCGGCGACGGCGAGGAAGGGCTCGCCGGGGAGCCCGGCCAGGGCGAGCCCGCCGAGGCGGGCCACGTTGACGTCGACGCCCGTCCGGACGGGCGGTGCGGTGCGCGCCCGCAGCCCTTCGAGCCTGCTGCGGGCCAGGCGGGTGGCGACCGGGTCACCCGACGCCGCGGCCCGCTCGTACCCGGCGAGGAGCGCCGCCCCGTCGGCCGTCGTGGCGGCGGGTTCGAGCGTCAGCCGTCGCGTGGCCCAGGAGATGCCGGTGGGTCCGTCGTGCCAGAGCGGGGTCCCCGGACCCGCCAGCAGCTCGGCGCAGCGGTCCGCGACGAGCTCGCCCAGGCGTCCCAGCTCCGCCGCGTCCTGGCCGCGCCGGGTGTGGCGGGTGCTGATGTCGCCGGCCGCGCCGGTCGCGACCGCCACCCAGACGTCCTCGCCCAGCCGTCGCCTCAAGCTCCGGCGTACGGCTCCGACCAGGTCTGCGCTGACCAGGCGGTTGGCCGCGGGCAGCACGGTGGGGTGCACGGGAAGCACCACCAGCGCCCCGGCGAGCCCGCCGTCGCGCACCGTGACCAGGTCGATCGGCACCACCGCCGGCGCCCCCGGCCTGCTCCGATCGGCGCCGATCCCGTGCAGCTCCCCGCGGTGCACCATGCCCTCGCACGGCCGCTCGGCGTCGATCGCCCGCCGCACGGCCGTGCTGACCGCCTCGGTGAGCAGGCCGAGCCACGGCTCCGGCGTCGGCCCGCCGCCCGGTACGCAGCCGGTCTCGGGTCCCGCGTGGGTGTGGCTCGCCGCCAGCCACAGCTCGCATCCGGCCGCCTGCCTGGCCCGCGCTGCGAGGTCCTCGTTGACGCAGATGACGTCGGCGATCGCCAGCGCGAACCGCCTCCCGCCGTCCGACCAGGTCACCGCGCTGACCGACAGCGGGTCGGCCAGGCCCGTGGACGGCCCCGGCCGGTCGATGTAACCGCCCATCGGCGTGCCGTCCGGCACGGGCAGATCGGCGGTGCCGTGTCCCACTCTCATCGTTCCGCCGTTCTGATCATCGTCCGGTAGCGGCTCCGCCCCGTGGAGGCGGCCAGCAGGGCGGCGCCCGCGAGGCTGTCGCCCATGGGGGGCCGGAGTGCCGCTTGCGGGAGTGACCGGGTCAGCTCCGCCTCGAAGCCGGCGCGGAGTCCGGGGTCGCGCAGCAGGCGGCCGGTCCACGCGACGGGCACCGCCGCCCCCTTCGCGAAGCAGCGGGCCGCCGCCGCCACCGTGCCCGCCAGCTCGCGGGCCGCCTCCTCGGCGATGGCGCGGGCCGTGGGGTCCGGGCGGCCCGGCTCTCCTGCCGGCTCCAGGACGCGGCCCGGCTCTCCTAACGGCTCCGGAACGCGGCCCGGCTCTCCTGCCAGCTCCAGCACGTGGACGGCGAAGCGCGCGATCCGCGCCACCGCGTCGGGGGCGAGGTAGAGGCGCCCGGGCAGGCCGGCCAGGTCGCCGAACACGGCCTGCGCGCGCTCGGTGAGCGGGCCGGGCTCCGCGCGCCCGTCGAAGCCCCGGAAGGCGGCGTCGAGGCCGCGGCGGCCGATCCAGAAACCGCTGCCCGCGTCGCCGTAGAGGTAGCCCCAGCCGTCCACCTGCCGGATGCCGTCACCCACGCCCAGGGCGATCGCTCCGGTGCCGGCGGCCAGCACCACGCCCTCGCCGCCCGCGAACGCCCCCGCGTGCGAGGTGACCACGTCGGTCGTGATCAGCACGCGGCGGGCCATGGAGAGCAGCCGGCCGGCCAGCTTGTCCGGATCGTCCAGGATCGTGGTCAGCCCGAGGCAGACGGTGCCGAGTGGTCCCCAGCCCGTCCCGATCCGCTCCAGCACGGCCTCGACCGGGGAGCCCTCCGCGTACGACAGGCCGGGCAGCTCGCGGACCTCCCGGATCCGCCCCGACTCGGCCAGGCCGATCCGCAGGCCCGTCTGCCCGCCGTCGATCGCCAGGTCCATGCACGTCCTCCTGGTCACGATTCGGGCCGGAGCCCGGCCCTGCGGTATTCCGTGGGGGAGCAGCCGACGTACCGCCTGAACGCGCTGCGCAGGGCCTTGGCGGTCGGGTAGCCGGTGTGCGCGGCGATCACGTCCACCGGCAGCGCCGAGGTGGACAGCAACCGGCGGGCGTGCCGCAGCCGCAGCCCGGTCAGGTGCCGCAGGAACGTCGTCCGCCGCTCCTCCGCGAACAGGTGCGAGATGTAGTACGGGCTAGCGCTCACGGCCTCCGCCACGGTCGCCAGGCGCAACCCGGGATCGGTGTAGTGCTGCGCCAGGTACGCCTCGGCCAGCGCGAGCACGTCACGGCGGGGAGTGGCCGGCATGAGCCGGCCCAGCGTCTCCCGCAGCCAGATGTGCAGGTAGGAGCGCTCGTGGATGTCTCCGACCATGACGATGTCCTCGATCGGCAGCCGGGCGCAGGCCTCCACCCAGTCCGTGGACCCGTCGGCGAGCCTGGTCCGGTTGGCCACGTCCACCACGAACAGCAGCTGGCCGATGAGCCAGTTGCGCAGCGTGCGCGGGTCGACCCCGGGCTGCCGGGCGCACCTGTCGACCCACCCGGCCAGCAGGCCCGCCGCGCCGTTGCGGTCACCGGCGCGGACCCGCCTGGTCAGCTCCTGCTCGATGCGCACCGGAGGCGCCGGCGCCGCGCTCTCGTGCGCGGGCGGCGCGATCACCCGGTCGCCGCCGAGCACGAGCTTGTAGTCGTTGACCCGCCGCGCGTCCCGCTCCGCCGCGACGTGTTCGAGGCTGGGCGCGCCCAGGCTGACCGTGGCCGTCCACGCCGTCTCGCGGACGATCCTGGCCCGCAGCTCCTCGGCCAGCTCCTCCGCGTCGGACATCAGCGCGCCCGGATCGGCGCCCGACAACACGATCAGCCACTCCTCCGGCGGCCGGGAGTGGCAGGTGGCGTCGCGGCGGGCGCTCGCGGCGGCGCGCACCGCGTGGTCGGCGCGCTGGAGCTGGCGCAGCGCCCATGGCCGGCCACGGGTCTTCTCGGAAACCATGAAGTCGTCGATGTCCACCAGGGCAGCCACGGCGTAGGTCATGCCTCTACTTTAGGCGGACCGAAATTTGACCGTATTCACCAGCGTCCCGATTCCCTCCACCGTGGCCCGCATGGTGTCGCCGTCCTTGAGCGGGGCGATCCCGGCGATGGTGCCCGTCGCGACGAGGTCACCGGGCATCAGCGTCATCCCGTCGGACAGGTCGGCGATGAGCCGGGGCAGCCCGAAGACCATCTGCCGGGTGTTGGCCCGCTGCCTGACCTCGCCGTCCACCTCCAGGGTCAGCTCCAGTGCCTGCGGGTCGGGCACCTCGTCCACCGTCGCCAGGTACGGGCCCGCGGGCGCGAAGGTGTCGAACCCCTTCGACTGGTCCCACGGCACGTTGCGGGCGATGTTGGCCAGCTGGAGGTCGCGGGCCGTCATGTCGTTGATCACGGTGTATCCGGCGACGGCCTCGCGCCACCGCTCGGCCGGCAGGTCCCTGGTCACCTTGCCGATGACCAAGGCCAGCTCCACCTCGTGCTCCAGGTGGCGGGTGCGGGCGGGGGCGACGACCGGCTGCCCGTGGCCGACGAGCGCGGACGGCGGCTTGAAGAACAGCACCGGTTCCGGCGGCACCTCCAGGCCGCTCTCGTCCGCGTGCTCCTGGTAGTTCAGCGCCAGGCAGCAGATCTTCGTACAGGTGGCGACGGGCGGCTCGAAGATCACCGCGCTCTCGTCCAGCGTGGGACCGTCGTGGCCGGCCGCCAGCTCGGCCAGGCGGTCGAGCCCGTACGAGTCCAGGGCCGCCACCGGGTCCGATCCCACGCCTGCCAGGCTCACGAGCTCGCCGGGCGCGCGCCGGGCCACCAGCTCGACCGGATCGGACGGGGTGCGCCGAATGCGTCCAAGAAACATGTCCGTAAGCCCATCAAGGCCCTGTGACCTCCACAAGCACCGAAATTTGCGCTTAGACCCGCTTCTTGCTCTCTTTCTTGTGGCCGGGCGCGGTGCCGCCGTTTGATGGTCGGCATGACCCGCACTCTGGACGTCAGCCGCGACCTCTACACCACTGCCCGGCGCTACATCGCGGGCGGCGTCTCCAGCGACGCCCGCCGCACCGCGGGCGTGCCGCTCTACGTGGACAGGGCATCGGGAGCCAAACTCTGGGACGTCGACGGCAACGTCTACACCGACTACGTGCTCGGCCAGGGCCCCGCGCTGCTCGGCCACTGCCCGCCCGCCGTGGTGGAGGCCGTCGCCGCGCAGGTGGCCCGCGGCATCGTCTACTCCGCCCAGCACGCGGCGGAGACCCGGGTCGCCGAGCGGCTGTGCGCGATGGTGCCCTCGGCGGAGCGCGTCCGCTTCAACACCGTCGGCTCCGAGGCCGCGCACGCCGCCTGGCGCCTGGCGCGCGGCTTCACGGGACGGCCCAAGATCCTCAAGTTCGAGGGCCACTACCACGGCTGGCTCGACCCGGTCCTCTACAGCGTGCACCCGTCCCTGGACGACGCGGGACCGCAGGACCACCCGCGCGCCGTCCCCGGCACCGCGGGCCAGCCGCCCGCCGCCGACCTGGTGATCTGCCCCTGGAACGACCTGGACGCGCTCAGCCGCCTCATGGACGAGCACGCGGGGCAGATCGCCGCCGTCGTCACGGAGCCGGTGCTCTGCAACACCGGCGCCATCGAGCCGGATCCCGGCTACCTGCAGGGGGTGCGGGCGCTGTGCGACCGCCACGGCAGCCTGCTGATCTTCGACGAGATCATCACCGGTTTCCGGCTGGCCCCCGGCGGCGCCCAGGAGTACCTCGGCGTCAGCCCCGACCTGTCGGTCTTCGGCAAGGCGATGGCGGGCGGCATGCAGGTGTCCGCGCTGGCGGGGCGGGCGGCAGTGATGGACGCCATCTCCTCGGGCAAGGTCGCCCACGCCGGGACGTTCAACTCCCAGCCCGTCGGCATCGCCGCCGCCGAGGCCACCCTGCGCATCCTGGACGAGCAGCGCGAGGAGGTCTACGGCACCCTCTACGCGCGGGGGCGGCAGCTCATGACCGGCCTGCGCGAGGCCGCCGCCCGGGTGGGGGTCCCGGTGCTGGTGGACGGGCCGGGGCCGGTCTTCCAGACGTACTTCACCGACGCGCCGGCGGTGCGCGACTACCGCGACTTCGCCAGGACCGACCGCGCCATGATGGCCCGCCTACACGCCGCGCTGCTCGACCGGGGGGTCAACATGGTGCCGCGCGGGCTGTGGTTCCTGTCCACCGCTCACACCGAGGCCGACGTCGCCGCCACCGTCGACGTCTTCGAGGACGCGCTTCGATCCCTTCCGCTCGGTTGAGATCACCAGCGCCACGCCGGCCAGGATGACCAGGCCGCCGACGACCACCTGCGTCGTGATCGGCTCGTCCAGCAGGAGCGCGCCGAGCGCGACGGCCACGGCCGGGTTGACGTAGGCGTAGGTGGACACCAGCGAGATGGGGGCGTTGCCGAGCAGCCACGAGAACGCGGTGAACCCGATCAGCGACCCCACCAGGATCAGGTAGGCCAGCGCCACCCACGATCGGGTAGTGACGGCCGACACGTCGAGCCGCTCGCCGACCCCGGTCCCGAGCACCAGCAGCCCGGCGCCGCCCACGACCATCTCGACCGCGCTGGTGGCCAGCGCGTTGGCGGGCATCTGGATCCTGCTCGACAGGAACGAGCCCACGGCCCAGGACACCGAGGCGAGCAGGACCACCACGATCCCGACGCCGCTGCCGCCGTCGGCGCCGGTCAGCGACAGCGCCGCGACCCCGCCGAGCCCGACCAGCACGCCCGCGAGCGTGAGCGTCTTGGGGCGGTCGCGTACGGCGAACCTGAACACGACCAGCCACAGCGGCACCGACGCCACCAGGAGCGCCGCCAGGCCCGTGGAGATGTACTGCTCGGCCACCGCCAGCAGCCCGTTGCCGGTGGTCAGCAGCAGCACGCCCACGACGGCCGCGCCCAGGAACTGCCGGCGCGTCATCCTGAAGGCCGACGGCCCCGACCTGATCAGCAGGAAGCCGGCGAGCAGGGCGGCGGCGGTGATGAACCGCAGGGCCCCGCTGAGCATGGGCGGGATCGACTCGATCGCGACGCCGATGCCGAGGTACGTCGAACCCCAGACCACGTAGACGACCGCCAGGGCGCCCCAGACGAGGACGGTGGGGCGACTGTCAGTGGTGTCCGTACGCATGGCTCATGACTGTACCGGCCGCCCCTGACAGAACTCTCGCAGGTATCAGACCTCGCACTCTGGCGGGATATTAGCGATCAGCGGCTTTCACGCCACTGTCCTGCCACCTGCGGCGAATGACAGGATTTTTCGCGTCACCCACCTGCGACGAAGGGAACGATCCCCCGATGTCCGTCACCGCCGTCCCGGCCGCCGACAACGCCGCCGCGCTCGCCCACTTCGCCGCCCGCCTCGCCTTCGAGACCGACGTCTCGGACGTGGCCGCCGACCTGGCCGCCGGGGTCCCCGGCGTCGTGGTCGTCGACTCGCGCAGCCGGGAGAGCTGGGACCAGGGCCACATCGAGGGCGCCGTGCACCTCCCGACCGCCGAGATCGCCACGAGGGCGCCCGGCCTGGTCCCGAGGGAGGCCACGGTCGTGACGTACTGCTGGGGCCCGGGATGCAACGGCGCCACCAGGGCGGCCCTGGAGTTCGCGAAGCTGGGCTACCGGGTCAAGGAGATGATCGGCGGCTTCGAGTACTGGGCGAGGGAGGGCTTCCCCGTGGAGACCGCCTCGGGCGTCACCCGGCGCCCCGTGGACGCCCTCACGGCGCCGGTGTCCGGCATCGCCTGCGCCTGCTGACGACGCACGGCCCGCAAAGCCGGACGAATCAGCCCGAAACCGGCCGCTTCCCTACCACGGCTCCCGGCCTCCGACCTGCGGAAACCCGCCGAGCCACGTGGGTGTTGGACGAAACCTCGACGCCTCGGCCAGAAACGCTCAGCCAGAACGGGGGACGCGACGCGCGGGGGCCGATGATCGACGCCTGAAAGAATTGGCGCCCCCGTCCGAATCCCGTCGATCGGGGGCACCCGAGAACATACCCGGATCTACACGGGTCAACCAATAAGTTCACAAGAGTCAATGCGTGAGTTCGCAAAGATGACATCTATTGTCAATGCCATCCTCTTCCCCAGGCCATGCGAAAGCCCTCAGGAGTCACACACGACTCCGTAATGCACACAGAGGGGCGGCGGCTCCCGGCCGGGCCTCAGAGTAGCCCCGGGAGCGTTTCCAGCCTCAAGAGACGCCTCAGGCCCGTACGGCAGGCAGCACGAGGTGCCCCGCGGGCGCGGACCTCCGCCCATGACGCTCGGTGCCGAGAGGCGGCCCGGCACCGAAACGCTCAGTCCCGGGAGACCCTCATCGGGGCCCGAGCTTCTCCACGATCAGCCGGTACAGCTGGCGCGGACGGCCAGGCTGCGGTGTGCGGTTCGGCGGTAGCGGCCACGCGAGTCCCTCGTCAACCAACGTGCGCAGCAACCGCCGAGCCGTACGCGGCGTCACTCCCAGCATCTTGCCCGCGCCCTCGGCGTCCACCACGGTGTCTCCGCCTTCGAGCTTGGCCGCCAGCCGGGCCAGTACTTCCACCCCCTTCGGTTTGAGTGCGTTGGACCCGGTCGGTGGCATCCGCGGAGCCGGGATGAGAGCCCGACCCTCGCGGTCCACCGCGAATCCCTGTGCCTGTTTGCCCGCCTGCGTGCGGGCCAGTGCCGCCCGGGCGTGCGACTCCGCGTCGTGCGTCGTTCGCCCCATGCCCACGCCGACCTCGACCGCCAGTCCCAGCTCGTCCCTGATCCTGGCCGCGAACGGCAACACCCTGAACCCGTCCGTGGCCGCCGCGATCGAGCCTCTGGTAGCGGTAACCAGATAGCTGTGATCGTCGATCGGCCAGACGGTGGCGTTGATCCGGTTCGCCTCCTGGACCAGGAGCCGGTGCAGCGACAGCCGCAACTCGTCGCGCCAGTATCGGGGGGCCGCGCGGCGCACGGGTTCGCGCAGCGTCGGCACCTCCACCAGCACCACGGTGAGCTGTGACTCCTCCAGCCGGTGGTGTGCCCCCAGCAGCGCCGCGGTGTGCAGCGCCGTGCGGACCGCCGCCGAGGTCGGCCTGATCCTGATGACCGGCACGCCCGCGCCGTGCAGGCGTTCGGCCACCGCGGGCAGGCACGTCAGCGCCCCCGAGGTGGCCCCCTGCCTGGCCAGACGTTCGTGGTAGGCCGCGATCGTGCCGGTGGCACCCGGCTCGTCGCGGCTGTGCACATCCGTCGCGGGGATGCCGAGGTCGGTGTACGCCTCCTCGACATCGGCCCTGCTCACCACGTCGATGCTGACCCGCTGGGGGTCGATGCGAGTGTCGAGCGCGGCCTTGGCCAACGCCGCCACCAATGCTGCTCCGCCGAGTTGAACGTACGTCGCCGGCATCGTCAGCACACCGGAACGCCTGGCCAGGTCATAAGGGACCGGGCTGGCGAACAAGCATGCGTCGACTCCGGGACCGAGCCGCGTCACCTTGTCGGGCGCCTCCTGTTCGTCGCGGTATGCGGCCGCGACCAGGCGACACGGCAGCGGAGCCGCGGCATGACCCATCAGCATGACTCGCTCGACCAGGTCGTGGGGTCCGACCACGCCGATGGTGAGGTCCGGTGTCATAGCGCCCGGGCGTGACACTCGGGGAGTTTCTTCGGCCCTCTCGACCAATGTTCGTCCCATCCTGCCGTCCGTTGCAGTGCTCTCTTTTGGAACGATCGCTCGCGGGGGCCGTAATGTCACGCCCGACTTTTCCGGAAAGTCGTTCAGGTTGACCGCCCGACAAGATGTCCTAGCAGCTCAACGAGGTTTTTCTGGCGTTTTTTAGCGCTCTGAAATCTCTCGTGTAATGTCCGCGCCGAGAGCGCGCATTCGGGCGGCGAGATGCGCGTGGCCGCGATCGATGAGGTATCCCGAGTCGATCTGGGTCTCACCCTCTGCGGCGAGGCCGGCGAGCACCAGGGCGATGCCGGAGCGAAGATCGTGGGCCGTCACCTGGGTGCCGATCAGCGGCGTGCGGCCGCGCACGACGGCCCGGCTGCCCTCGACCTCGACGTTGGCGCCCATCTTGTTCAGCTCTCCGGCCAGGGCGAACCTGCCGTCGAAGATGCGCTCGTGGATGTAGCTGGTGCCGTCGGCGAGCGCCGCGACGGTCATCATCGGCGACTGCAGGTCGGTGGCGAAGCCGGGGTAGGTGTCGGTGATGATGTTGATCGGGCGCAGCGGGCCCTCGCACCGCACATGCAGGACGGCGCCCTGCCGGGCGAACTCGACGCCCATCTGCTCCAGCTTGTAGCGGACGACGCCGAGGTCGAGGCCCGTGCCCACCAGGCTCAGCTCGCCCCCGGTGATCGCCGCGGCCATCGCGAACACGCCCGCGTCGAGCCGGTCGGGCATCACCGTGTGCTCGACGGCGTGCAGCTCCTCCACGCCCTCCACGGTGATGAACCCCGTGCCGCCGCCGCTGATCCGCGCGCCCATCTTGGTCAGCATGTCGATGACGTCGAGCACCTCGGGCTCCAGGGCCGCGTTCTCGATCACCGTCGTGCCCTTGGCCAGGGCGGCGGCCATGATGAGGTTCTCGGTGCCGGTGTGGGACGGGGTGTCGAGGTAGAGGGTCGCGCCGGTCAGGCCGGACGCCTTGACGTGGATGACGGTCTCGCCCTCGTCCACGAGCGCGCCCAGCCGCTTGTAGCCGAGGTAGTGGAAGTCGAGGTTGCGGCTGCCGAGATTGCAGCCGCCGACGCCCTCGATGATCGCCTCGCCCAGCCGGTGGAGCAGGGCGGGGGTGAACAGGACGGAACCGCGGAAGCGCCTGGCGATCTCTGCCGGCAGAACGGCGCTGGTCAGCCTGGAGGCGTCGATGACCAGCGTGCGCTCGGACTCGTGCAGCTCGACGTACGCGCCGACCGCCTCGGCCAGCTCGACCGCGCGGCGGACGTCCTCGATGATCGGCACGTTGCGTAGAACGGTGCGGCCCTTGGCGGCGAGCAGAGCCGCACCGATCATGGGGAGCACGGCGTTCTTCGCGCCCTGGATGAACGCGGTTCCACGCAGTGCGTTGCCACCGCGCACGCGGTAACGGACCATTCGTGCGGCTCCTTGAAATCAACGGTGAGGCTCGATCGGGCCAACAGTAGTCGGTTACACCAACTGGCCCAGCCGAATCATCCGCTAAAGGAAGCCCCCGTGATGCGCTCATATGCTTCTAGGTATCGCTGCCTCGTGCGCTCCACGATGTGGTCAGGAAGCGCAGGCGGGGGGTTTCCGGAGGATTTGTCCCATCCGGATTCGGGCGATAGCAGCCAATCACGTACAAATTGCTTGTCGAAAGAGGGCTGCGCGCGGCCCGGCTGCCACTCGTCGGCCGGCCAGAACCGCGAGGAGTCAGGTGTCAGCACCTCGTCGCCCAGGGTCAGCACCCCGTCGGCGTCATAGCCGAGCTCGATCTTGGTGTCGGCCACGATGATGCCGCGCTCCCTGGCGATCTCGGCGCCGCGCGCGTAGACGGCCAGGGTGATCCGCCGCAGCTCCTCGGCGGTCTCCTTACCGACCTCCTGGACGACCTGCTCGTACGAGATCGGCTCGTCGTGCTGCCCCATGGGCGCCTTGGTGGTCGGCGTGAAGATCGGCTCGGGCAGCCGAGAGCCGTCCTCGAGCCCCTCCGGCAGCCGGATCCCGGAGACCGTGCCGTCGGCGCGGTACTCGTTCAGCCCGCCGCCGGTGAGGTAGCCCCGCGCGATGCACTCGACCTGCACCATCGTCAGCGGCCTGCACAGCACGCTGCGGGCGTCGTCGCCCTTGCCCAGGATGTGGTTGGGCACGACGTCCTCGAGCTGGTCGAACCACCACAACGACATCTGCGTGAGAATGGCCCCCTTGTCGGGGATCTCGGGCTCCAGCACGTAGTCGAAGGCCGACAGGCGGTCGGAGGCGACCATCAGCAGGTTGCCGTCGTCGGTCCGGTAGAGGTCGCGTACCTTGCCGGAGTGCACGTGCTTCATCGGGCGATGTCCGTCCTGTGGTGGGAGCCCCGCAGCTCGATCCGGCCGACGAGGTCATAGGCCGCCTGGCGCGCGCTCTCCTGGTCGGGCCCGTGGCCGACCACGGCGAGCACCCGCCCGCCGGCGGAGACCACGTCGTCGCCCTGCCGCGCGGTCCCCGCGTGCAGGACGTACGCGGTGCCGGTCTCCTGCAGCCCCTTGATGGCGTCGCCCTTGACCGGCGCCTCGGGGTAGCCCTCGGAAGCGATCACCACGGTCACGGCCGAGCCGTCCTTGAACACCGGGTCGAGCCCCAGCTCGCCCGTCGCGCACGCCATCAGCAGCCCGCCCAGCGGCGTCTCCAGCCGGTCGAGCAGCACCTCCGTCTCCGGGTCGCCGAAGCGCGCGTTGAACTCCACGACCTTCGGCCCCTTCGAGGTCAGCGCCAGCCCCACGAAGAGCACGCCCTGGAAGGGCAGCCCGCGCCGGGTCAGCTCGCCGATCGTCGGGTGCACGATCTCCCGCATGACCTGCTCGGTCAGCCCTTCGGGCGCCCACGGCAGCGGCGTGTAGGCGCCCATGCCGCCGGTGTTGGGGCCCTCGTCGCCGTCGTAGGCCCGCTTGAAGTCCTGGGCGAGCTGCAGCGGCACCGCCGTGCTGCCGTCGCACAGCGCGAACAGCGACACCTCCGGCCCGTCGAGGAACTCCTCGATCACCACGCGCTCGCACGCGCGCGCGTGCGCGAGGGCCTTGTCCCTGTCGTCGGTGACGACCACGCCCTTGCCGGCCGCGAGCCCGTCGTCCTTGACCACGTACGGGGCCCCGAACTCGTCGAGCGCGGCGGCCGCCTCCTCCTCGGTGACGCACGTCCTGGCCCGCGCGGTCGGCACGTCGGCCGCCCTCATGACCTCCTTGGCGAACGTCTTGGAGCCCTCGATCATGGCGGCGTCCTTCGACGGCCCGAAGCACGCGATGCCCGCGTCGCGCACGGCGTCGGACACCCCCGCCACGAGCGGCGCCTCCGGCCCCACGACCACGAGATCGACCCGCAGCCGCACGGCCAGCTCGGCCACCTGCCCGGGGTCGAGCGGATCGACGGGATGAAGGGTCGCCACCTCCTCGACGCCCGGGTTGCCCGGGGCGCAGTGGAGCTCGCTGACCTGGGGATCGAGGCTGAGGGAACGGCACAGGGCGTGCTCACGCCCTCCGGAACCAATGACTAGAACGCGCACGTGGTCCATTGTCGCAGGCCCGCAGCCTGGCACAGGCTGGGGCCTCGGCCACACCAATCGCCGGAACAGGGCCAGAACTTTGTGGAGTTCTACCTGAGTCGAGACTGTCCTGGCGAGTATCGTCAAAGAAGTTCACCCGGCTGTGGTAAGTTAGGGCGGCTTCGCGGCGTCCCAATGTGATTGGAGGTGGTCCGGGATGAATCCTGGTGATCCCAGCAGTACGTGCTCGCACACGTACACCCCGTATACCCCCGACCACTCCAATCCGGCAGCCTGATCGTGCCTCCACGCATTCTGTGAGGTGAAGTTTCATCGCGCGTGGAGCGTGCCAGGTCGGGCGGAAAGGGACTGCCATGCGCTCGTCCACGCTTTTCCGTCGCATCAACCGTCACCCTCTTTCGACGCGCACCGCGCTCCAGCTCGCAGAGCCGGTGCGTGACATGTGCGTGCCCCCCGTCGACTCCATCGTCGAGTACGGCGCCTACGTCCAGGGCAGGAAGGTCGCCGCCACCGGCATCGTGGAGGCGCTCAACCTCGTCCGCGAGCGCAACAAGGACTCCGACGGCGCCAACGGGTTCGTCTGGGTGGGACTCCACGAGCCCGAGGCCCCCGAGGTCGAGTGGCTGGCGGAGGTGTTCGACCTCCACCCGCTGGCCGTCGAGGACGCCGTCAAGGCCCACCAGCGCCCCAAGGTCGAGCGGTACGGCGAGTCGCTGTTCATGGTGCTCAAGACCATCGCCTACCTCGACCACGACGAGCTGACCGCCACCAGCGAGATCATCGCCACCGGCGAGATCATGGTGTTCCTCGGCCCGGACTTCGTGGTGACGGTGCGGCACGGCGACCACTGCCCGCTCACCGTGGTCCGCGAGCGTCTTGAGGACAAGCCCAAGCTGATGAACCGCGGCCCGGCCGGCGTCCTGCACGCCATCTCCGACCACGTCGTCGACCAGTACCTCCAGGTCGCCGACCTCATGCAGCTGGAGCTGGAAGAGGTCGAGGCGACGGTGTTCGCCGACGTCAGCTCCCGCGACATCAACCGGATCTACCAGCTCAAGCGGGAGATGCTGGAGATGAAGCGGGCCATCACCCCGCTGCAGTCCCCCATGGCCGCGCTGCCGCAGCGTCGCGTCATCCCCTCGGACATGCGCGAATACTTCCGCGACGTCGGCGACCACCTCTCCCGGGTCTGCGAGCAGGTGGAGTCCTCCAACGAGCTGTGCAGCTCGATCCTGCAGGCCGCCCTGGCCCGCTCCAACGCCCTGGCCAACGAGGACATGCGCAAGATCTCGTCCTGGGTCGCCATCATGGCCGTGCCGACCATGATCGCCGGCGTCTACGGCATGAACTTCGACTTCATGCCGGAGATCCACTCGGTCTGGGGCTACCCCGCGGTGCTGTCCGTCATGGTCGCCGCCTGCGTGCTCCTGCATCGGGGCTTCCGCAGGAACGGCTGGCTCTAGACCCCCACCGGCTTCAGCGGGCCCACGGGCTCGGGCAGCTCCATCCCCCGCTCCCGCCAGAGCTCCCGCATCCGATCGGGATAGTCGGTGACGATCCCGGCCACCCCCAGATCCAGCATTCTCGCCGCCAGGCCGGTCTCGTTGACGGTCCAGACCGCCACGTCGAGGCCGGCGGCCCTGGCCTGGGCCATCAGCGCCTCGTCCACCATGGCGTGCTCGGGCGAGAGCGTGGTCGCCCCGGCGTCGCGGGCGGCGGCGGGTATGTCGTCGCCCAGGTCGTCGTGCCAGTGGAGGGTGTCCAGCTCGATCAGCGCGAACCGCCGGGAGCCCGGGGCGAGCCTGGCGGCATGGGTGACGATCCGCCAGTCGAAGCTGAGGATGGCCACGTTGTCCAGCCTGCCGTGCCGGTCGAGCTCCTCGACGACCAGCTCGGTGAACAGCTCGGGGTCGGCCGTCAGGTGGGGCCTGGTGGGGTCGGACTTCAGCTCGACGTGCAGCCGTACGCCCTCCGCCTCGTAGGCGTTCACCAGCCCCAGCACCGCGCCGAGCGTCGGCATCCTGGTCTCGGGCATGGCGACCTGCGTCAGCGCGAACGGGTCGTCGGGGTGGCGCGGCAGCCGCACGCCCACGTCGAGCATGCGCAGCTGCGCCAGCGTGAGGGCGTTGATCGGCTTGCCGACGTACGGGTAGAGCGGATCGTCGGCCCTGAGCGGCCGCCGGTCGGCACTGGTCACGGCCGAGACCGTGAGGTCGTGCGTGAGCACGAGCCGCCGATCGGCGGTGAGGGCGACGTCGAGCTCGAGCGCGTGGACGCCGAGCTCCATCGTGCGGCTCATCCCCGGCAGGGTGTTCTCCGGCCAGAGGCCCCGAGCTCCCCTGTGACCATGTATCTCAACGCGCACACCGGGGACCCTACCTGGCCCGGGTCACGACTCGGCGGTGCCACGCCGTGTCCTTTTTATCCTGCTACGCCCCGGTCGGCGGTGGAGGGCAGACCATAAGCTGGACATCATGACGGAGGTTCTCAAAACTGCCCATACCGCAACAGTTCGGGCCTGGGTGGACGGCTGGGTGATCTCCCGCAACGCCCCCCGACCCGTACCGGAGCCGTGGGGCCTGCGGGTGGACGTGGGCCTGCCCGGCCACGTGTCCCGCCACATCGTCGCCGCACCGACGCCGGAGACCCTCCACCGCCTGACCGACACCCTCACGACGCCCGGGACCTGGCTGAAGCTGTGCGCCCCGGCCTCGGAAGTCAGCCCCTTCCTGCCGGAGCGATGGGCCGTGCAGGACCCGGAGTTCATGATGACGGCGTGGCTGAACCGCGGGCCCTTCCAGGCTCCCCCCGGCTACACGCTGGCCGTCACGACCCGCGCCGGGGTCACGGCGGCCCGCCTGCTGACGGCCGCGGGCGAGGTCGCCGCCCGGGGCCAGTTCGCCCTGGCGGGCCGCACGGCCGTGGTGGACCAGGTGGAGACGGCGGGCAACCACCGCCGCCGCGGGCTCGGCACCGTGATCATGCGTACGCTGGCGAGCACGGCGGCGTCGCTGGGGGCCCGCACGGGCGTCCTGGTGGCCACCGCGGAAGGCCAGGCCCTCTACGAAACCCTCGGTTGGAGCCTGCACACCCCCATGACCGCGGCCGTGCTGAGGAGCCCTACTCCTTGAGGCTGCGGAGCATCGGCGGGTGAAGGAGCTCGGCGGGGCCGCGGCGGTAGAGCTTGGCCGGGCGGCCCCCGTCCCTGGTCGTCGTGGCGCCCGTCTCCACCAGGAAGCCCTCGGCCTTGGTGACCTTCCGGTGGAAGTTGCGTGGGTCCAAAGGCCGGCCCCAGACGATCTCGTACACGCGGCGCAGATCCGCCACCGTGAAGTCGGGCGGGCAGAAGGCCGCCCCCAGCGACGTGTACTCCAGCTTGGCCCGCGCCCGCTCGATCCCGTCCTGCATGATGCGGCGGTGGTCGAAGGCCATGACCGTGAGCGAGTCGACCGGCTGCCAGCTCATGTGGGCCTTCTCCGAGGCCGGCAGGTCGGGGGCCAGGCCCAGGTAGGCGACGCTCAGGACGCGCTGGCGGGGGTCGCGGTCGGGATAGCCGTACGTCTGGAGCTGCTCCAGGTGGACCGGCGCGCCCGGGAGGCCGGCCCGCTCGGCGAGGATGCGGTGGGCGGCGGCCGGGAGGTCCTCGTCGAGCTGGATGAAGCCGCCGGACAGGGACCAGCGGCGCAGGAAGGGGGGATTGTCACGGCGCCACACCAGGGCGCTCAGGGCGTGGTTTCGCACGGTGAGCACGACCAGGTCGACGCTGACCGGGATGCTCGGGACCATGGAGGCACGCTACACGCTGTCAGTAGTCGGCAGGTAACCGTGCCTACGTGACAATCCGAACGTGTAAGGGCTCCGTCGTGACCTGACCCGACGGACCCTTGACGGTGATCCGCACCCAGTCCCCGGCCGGCACCTGCGTCCAGTCGAACGGCACCCAGGCCGTGACCATGCCTTCGGCCAGCCCTTCCTGCCGGGCCTCGTCCAGCCAGCCGACGGCCGGCACCGACAGGTCCTTCGTCCCCCCGGACCACGTGATCGTGACGGTGCTGTCCCTGAAGTTGTACCCGCGAACCTCCACCCCGTCCTGGATGTCGCGGGCCTTCCTGATCGCGTCCACCGCGATCGGCCGCCGCCAGTCGGTGGTGATCTCCTTCTCGAGCGACGGCGTGCCGCATGTCATGAAGTCGCTCCACATGTAGGAGACGACCTTCTGTACGTAACGCCCCGCCATGGTCACGGCCTGGTCCAGGCGCTTCTTGTCCGTCTTGCCGCGAGTGCCCTGCGGGGCGCACGGCTCCTTGCCCGAGGGCTCGAACGCCTCGACGTTCGCCCACAGGTCCACCTGGAAGCCGGCCGCGACCATCTCCGCGCGGGCCGCCGCCATCTCCCGGTAGTAGTCGCGCGTGGAGCCGTGGTAGGCCGTCCCGTACGTCGACTCTCCCACCACCGGTCGCAGCCGCTCGTCCACCTCGTCGTCGCGCTGGTCCGGCCAGAACAGCCCGACCTTGCCGGTCCCCCGGCTGTCCTGGGGCGCGATGATGCCGACCCCGGTCTTCGCCAGCGCCTTGAACGCCTCGGCCACCTGCTTGGGCGTCTGCCCGAAGGGCACCCTCTTGCGCGCGTCCATGTAGGGGCTGATGAGGATGGGTTTGTCGAGCTCCTGCTCCACGATCGTGTGCTGGTCGGCGTACACCTCCAGCGTCGGGTTCGTGGCCAGGGTGTCCGCCATCTGGACCTCGAACGGCTGGTAGACGCCACCGAGCGAGTCGCGGCCGGCGAACCGCACGCCGTAGTCCTGCAGGATGCGCCGCGTCAGCGTGGTCAGCGTGCCGAGATGCTTCTTGTACGCCCTGGTGGGCGTCTTGGGGTCGCGCGGCGCCAGCGGCAGCGCCGGGAAGATCCGCATGCCGAACTGGTCGCCCAGGTCGAGGAGCTTGGCCAGGCTGTCCTCCTCCGACCCGGCCACCAGGATCATGTCGTAGGAGGTGGCCTTGCCGGAGAAGTCGCACGTGGCGTCGTCGGAACCGTCCGGCTGGGTGAGGAGCCGGTAGTAGATCCGCTTGCCCGCCTTGACGGGGTGCTCCATCTGCGGGCAGCGGAACAGGTTGGGGCCGAACGACTCGTCCGTGCGGTAGACGTACGTGCGGCCGACCCGGTTGCCGGGATTGGCCTCGCGCAGGTCCCGCTCGGCCGCGTCGTGGCAGGTGAGCCCGTCCTCCTCGCACGCCTTGTAGAGCGAGTCGAGCTCCCCGTCCCTCGTCAGGATCTCGCCCGAGTCGGAGACGGTGCGGAACTGCAGGCCGTACCCGATCCTGATGATCGTGTCGCCGCCCACGCTGTGGATCTCCTCCAGCTGGCTGCGCCAGGTGCAGGGGTTGGACTTGGGGGTGATCCAGTAGCCGGTGACGGCGTACGGGGCCCGCTCTCTGGTCTCGAACGTTCCACAGTTGTCGGTGAACTCGGGCACCTTCGGCGTGGGATCGGTCTGCGACGGCTTGGGCGTCGAGGACGCGGCCGTGGGCGCCGGCTCGTCGGACGGTGGCATGACGATGACCACGGCGGCGATCACTGCCAGGATCGCTGCGCCCACAACGAGTAAGAGCCAGCGCACGTTCAGGAACCTACCCCCGCTTGACCCCGGCCCAGGACTCCAGCTGGGTCACGAAGCGTTTGGCCGAGTTGGGCCAGTGGTGGTTCGCCCGGGCCGCCGCGTAACCGCGCGCGCCCTGCGCCCGCCGCTCCCGCACGTCGTCCCGCAGGGTCAGGACGGCCTGCGCCACGGCCTTGGGGTCCTCCCAGGGCACCACGACCCCGCTGTCGTAGCGCTCCACCAGCTCGACGGCGCGCGGCGACGGGGTCGTGATGACGGGGATGCCGTGCGCCATGTACTCCACGATCTTCGTGGGCATCGAGTGGCGGTAGTTGGGCTCGTCGTGCAGCAGCGACAGCCCGGCCAGCGCCCCGTCGAGCCGCTTGAGCGCCTCGTCGTTGGGCATGAAGTCGCGCCACTCCAGCAGGCCCTCGGTGACGGCCTGGTTGAGCATCGGACGGCTCTGCGGGTCGGCGTACCCGATCAGCTCCACGGCCACCCGGTACGGCTGCAGCAGCTTCGCCACCTCGACGGCCTCGTACACGCCCCTGGCCCTGGACAGCCAGCCGAGGTAGACCACCCGGTCGTCGCCGGGAGGTGTCACGGAGTCGGGCACCCAGGTCTCGTTCGGGACGATCAGATGGGCGTGCTTGAACCTGCCCGCGTACGCCGTCTCGGCCAGCAGCAGGTGCATGTGGCGCTCCGCGGTGCCCTCCAGCATGCGGGCGAAGAACCGCACGGGAGGCCGCAGCGGCGCCGGCAGCCACGGCTTGAGCGAGAGCGTGGCGGGGGTGTCCTCGTGCACGTCCCACACCACGGGCGGCCGGTTGCGCACGCCCCAGATGGCGAACAGCAGCTCGGGGTCGTGGATGAGGACGAGATCGACCTTGTCGCGCATGCGCTTGAACAGCCGCCGGGCGGCCCACACGGCCGCCATCCGCTTGCGTTGCGCGGCGCGGGGGAGGTCGACGCCGGTCACCCAGGGTCGCGGTACGACTCCGTGAGCGGTGAACGAGGCGGCGTACGTGACCTCATGACCGGCATCCACAAGGGCACGAATCTGCCTGTGCAGAATTCGAGCATCCTCGGGGTTATGCACCACCGTCATGACGAGCACGTGCACTGCGCGCTGCCCTCCGTCGCTACAGCCGCTCGACGCGTTCACCCTCGGTGAGAACACCGCGGGTGTCGAGCACGAGCCGGGCCTTGTCCTCGACCATGTCGAGGTCGAACGCGGCGTGCTGCTGCAGCAGCAGCGTCACGTCCGCGTCGATCACGGCCTTGGCCAGATCCTCCTCACGCGGCACCAGGGTGCCGTCTACCGCCCACTCCTTGACGTAGGGATCCGCGAACGAGAGCTCGGCGCCCAGCTCCAGCAGCGCACGCGCCACCGGGAGCGCCGGGGTCTCGCGCTCGTCGGCGATGTCCGGTTTGTAGGTGACGCCGAGCATAACGACCCGGGCGCCGTTCACGGCCTTCTTATGCCGGTTCAGCAGTCGCTGGACGCGGGCCACCACGTAGGACGGCATCCGCTCGTTGATCTCCTGCGCGAGCTCCACGAACCTGAACGGGTAGCCGAGCTTGCGCACGGTGTACGACAGGTACGAGGGGTCGACGGGGATGCAGTGCCCACCGACGCCCGGACCCGGCAGGAACTTCTGGAAGCCGAACGGCTTGGTCGCCGCGGCCTCGATCGACTCCCACAGGTTTATGCCGAGCTCGTCGCAGAAGATCGCCATCTCGTTGACGAGGGCGATGTTGACGTGCCGGTAAGTGTTCTCCAGCAGCTTGGCCATCTCGGCCTCGCGGGTGCCGCTGACCGGCACCACCTGCTCGATGAACTGCCCGTAGAACGCCGTGGCCCGGTCGCGGCAGGTCGGCGTGTAGCCGCCCACGACCTTGGGGGTGTTCCGCAGGCCGAACTTGGGGTTGCCGGGGTCGATGCGCTCGGGGGAGAAGGCGAGGTGGAAGTCCTTGCCCGCGACGAGCCCCGAGCTCTCCAGCAGCGGCCTGGCCACCTCGTCGGTGGTGCCGGGCCAGGTGGTGGACTCGAGCACGACGAGCGTGCCCTTGGTCAGGTTGCGGCCGACGGCCTTGGTGGCGCCCTCCACGGCGGACAGGTCCGGTCGGTGGTCCTCGTCCAGCGGGGTGGGCACGCAGATCACGATCGTGTTGCTTCTGGCCAGCACGGTCTCGTCGAGCGTGGCGCTGAACCCGTTGGCCAGCATGTGCTCGAGGTCGGCGTCGGCCAGGTCATCGATGTACGACTGCCCGGCGTTGAGCGCGTCGACCTTGGCGGGGTCGACGTCGAGGCCGACGACCCGCAGGCCGGCGGCGACCGCCTCCTTGGCCAGCGGCATGCCGACATAGCCCAGGCCGATGACAGCCAAGTCGATTTCTGTCACAGCAGCGCCTTAGAGAGCCGGAAACAACACTTCATGGTCGCAAAGGTTATCTCAAGTCCACCTAGCTCACGCCTAATGCGACCGAACACGTCACAAGTGACAGCCAACGCGAAGGTCAACATTAGGCAAGCGACCGGTATAGCGCTTGATAAGTCTCGGCAACGCGGCTCCAAGTCCGCTTCGCCGCCACTTCCGCCCGTCCTGCCTCACCCATCTCAGCGCGCCGGGCCGGGTCCTCCCGGAGCCCGGCGATGGCCTTGGCGAGCTCGGCCGGGTCGCCCGGAGGGACGAGCAGCCCGGCGCCGTCGGAGCCCACGAGCTCGGACAGGGCAGGCAGATCGCTGAGTACGACGGGCTTTCCGAGCGCCATCGCCTCGACGGGTTTCAATGGCGTAACAAGTCGGCACACCCGCAGGTCCTCTCGCGGGCAGGCGAAGATGTCGATGGCGTCCTGCGCCTGCAACGCCTCGTCGGGGCCGACCCGGCCCGGGAGGATGGCGTCGGTGAGACCGAGCTCGTCGACCAGCGTCAGGAGGTTCTCGCGCTCGGTGCCGTCGCCCACGATGAGCACCCGCACGGGCGTGCCGCCGTCACGCAGCAGCGCGGCGGCCCGCAGCAGGGTGGCGAAGCCCTCGTAGGCCACGATGCTGGACACCGAGCCGACGACGATCTCGCCGGGGGCGATGCCGTACGCGTTCCTGAACGAGGCGCCGTCGTAATGGGCGGTCAGCAGCGAGTCGTCCACCGCGTTGGGCGCCAGGTGGATCTTCTCCCGCGGCACGCCGCGCTCGACGATCTCCGTGGCCATGGTCTCGGCCAGCGTGACCACGGCGTCGGCCGCGCGCATGAGGAACGCCTCGCGCTCGCGCTGGAGCACCTGCCGCTCGCTGCCCACCCGGATCGGGTCGCGCGAGGCCCAGGTCTCCTCCAGGAAGCCGCGCACTTCGTAGACGAACGGCGTGCCCGTCCTGTCGCGCACCGCGTGGGCCATGGAGCCGTTGCGGTGGTCGGTGGCGGCGTGCAGCACCTGCGGCTTGAGCTCGGTGACGAGCTTGGTGACCGCGTCGGCGCCCCTGATGATGCGCCCGCGCGTCTCGAACGGCATCTCCCCGTGGCCGTCGGGCAGCAGCCGGTAGTAGGGGATGCCGTCGATCTCCTCGAACGGCGCCGCGTCCGCGTGCCCCTGCAGCATCGGCCAGCCCCAGCTGGTGACCACGTGCGGGTCGAGCCCGGCGGCTTTCTGCGAGGTGACAATACGGTGCGTGCGCACCGTGTACCCGGCCTGCGTGTACGGCAGCGCGTTCGTGACCATGTGCAGCACCCGGCCCGCGACGCGGTCGGTGATGGCCACCTTCGGCCCGGGCGGAATCGGGTCAGGGCTGATCGCGGCCAGCTCGCCCCGGTAATAGGCGGCCCTGCGCTTGACGAACGGGTACTTGGTGTGGGCTTCGAGCACCTCGGCGGCCTCGGTCACCCTGCCGGCGTTCCACAGGTCCTTGGCCTCGTTCCATGGCCCCTTGACCACGCGCATGCCGAACTTGCGCACGACGCGCCGGGCACGCCGCGCGACGGGCCAGGCGACGCTGCCGACGACGGGGCGCAGCCGGGGCGGAAGCGCGTCGGCGGCGGCCTGGGCCACCCGGACGGGGTCGGACTTGACCTTCGTCACGACGACGCGGGAAACGATGATCGGGTGCTGAACGAAACCTTTGAGAAGTCCACCGACGCCGGCTCGGGCGGACTTCGCGGAAACCTTGGAGGAGTCTTGACGACTGGCGTCGGATGCCACGCGGTGACCGTACCATAGGCAACGTTTTTCCCCTTCCGCTATGAAAGGCGAGGTCAATGAGGGAGAACCCCCTGGTCCTGCACGTATTGGGCGCTCGCCCCAATTTCGTGAAAGCGGCCCCGGTGGTGCGGGCACTCGGTGAACTCGGCGTGCGGCAGGGCATCATCCACACTGGTCAGCACTATGACGCGCTGATGTCGGACGTCTTCTTCGCCGACCTCGGTCTCCCCGAGCCCGTCGCGAACCTGGGGGTCGGCTCGGGCAGCCACGCCAAGCAGACCGCGGCGCTCCTCGTCGGCCTGGAGGAGGTCGTCCAGGAGCAGGACCCTGACCTGGTCGTCGTCTACGGAGACGTGAACTCGACGCTGGCCGCGATCCTCGTCTGCGCCAAGCTGGGCGTCAGGACCGCGCACGTGGAGGCGGGGCTGCGCTCGTTCGACCGGGGCATGCCGGAGGAGGTCAACCGGGTCGTCACGGACGCGCTGGCCGACCTGCTCTTCGCCACCTCCCCCGAGGCCCTCGCCTACCTCGCGAACGAGGGCGTGCCCGCGTCCAAGGTGCACCTGGTGGGCAACCCCATGATCGACAGCCTGTACGCGGCGCTGCCGTCGCTGGACCCGGCGCCGGTCGTGGAGCGGCTGGCCATACCGGCTCGCTATGCCGTGGCGACCCTGCACCGGCCCGCGAACGTGGACACCCCCGAGGCCGCCAAGGAGCTCGTGGACGCGGTGCTGCAGGTCTCGCGGCAGATCCCGATCGTGGTGCCGATCCACCCGCGCGGCAAGGCGCGGCTGGCCGAGGCGGGCCTGGTCGACGGGGAGTCGATCAAGGTGGTCGACCCGCTCGGCTATGTGGACTTTCTCTCACTCGTACGCGGCGCCGCGCTGGTGGTCACGGACTCCGGCGGCGTCCAGGAGGAGACGACCGTGCTGGGCGTCCCCTGCCTGACCCTGCGGCCCAACACCGAGCGGCCGATCACGATCACGCACGGCACGAACCGCCTGATCACGCCCGCCCTCCTGCCGGCCGCCGCGGAGAAGGCGCTGGCCGACGGCGCCGCCACGCCGGCGGGCGAGCTGCCGGTGCTCTGGGACGGCCAGGCCGGGCCGCGGATCGCGCGGGTGATCTCCGCCTGGCTGAAGGGCGACAACCTCGCCCCCGCCTCTCAGGCCAAACGCCCCGAATAGCGGCCTTATCCCCCGTAGCATGACGTCCGATGAGAAACCTGCTAAGTGGACTGCCGCTACGGCCTTGACCAGGCACGACAGCGGGGCGGCACTCTGATGAGCAGGTTTCTCATCGGTTCCCCCGAGCGATAGGCGTATCACCATGGCCGAAACCCCTGAAGAGCCCACGTACCAGCGGCTCGGGCCCGTCAACTGGCTGCCCGAGGAGCGCAAGCTCGTCGAGCGCTTCGAGGCCGAGGTCAGGGAGCTGCGGCGGCGGCTGGAGATCGCCGAGGCCAAGGCCGCGTACGCGAGCTGGAAGCTGGAGGCCACGCAGGCGAAGCGGACGTACAAGCTGGGCGAGGCCCTGGGCTCGAAGAGCCCGGGGAGGATCGTCGAGGCGGTCCGGTCGAAGGAGAAGGCGCCGAAGCCGCCCGTCCCGGTCTCCGAGGCGACCGAGCTCGCCAACCACCGGCCGCCGCTGGTCGAGGTGCCGGCGGTGAAGTGGCCGAAGGGGCCGGTCAACCGGCCGGACCTGAAGGTCGCGGTGATCCTGGACGACTTCTCCCGGATGGCCTTCCAGTACGAGTGGGACCAGATCGAGTTCGGGCTCAAGGACTGGCCGGAGATCTTCGCCGAGAAGCGGCCCGACCTGCTGTTCTGCGAGTCGGCCTGGCACGGGAACCAGGGCCGCTGGCGCTACCAGATGACCGGCACCAACGCGCCCAAGGAGCCGCTGCGCGATCTCGTGGCCTGGTGCAAGCGGGAGGGCATCCCGACGGTCTTCTGGAACAAGGAGGACCCGCCGAACTTCGACTTCTTCATCGACACGGCCAAGCTGTTCGACTACGTGTTCACCTGCGACGGTGACATGCTGCCGAAATATCGGGAAATTTTGGGACATGATCGGGTTGATGTGCTGCAGTTCGCCGCCCAGCCCCGCGTCCACAACCCGATCCAGCAGCGGCAGGGCCGCCTGCACGACGTGGTCTTCGCCGGGATGTACTTCCGCGACAAGCACCCCGAGCGCCGCGAGCAGATGGAGACCGTCATCGACCCGGTCCGGGAGCTGGGGCTGCACATCTTCGCGCGCAACGGCGAGGTGGACGAGAAGTACGCCTGGCCGGAGAAGTACCGGCCGCACATCGTGGGCGAGCTCCCCTACGACCAGATGCTGGCCGCGTACCGGATGTACAAGGTCTTCCTCAACGTCAACTCGGTGCTCGACTCGCCGACCATGTGCGCCCGCCGGGTCTTCGAGCTGTCCGCCTGCGCCACTCCTGTCGTGTCGGGGTGGTCACGGGCCGTCGAGGAGACCTTCGGCGACCTCATCCCGATCGCGCGCGAGCCGGTCGAGTCGTACAACCAGGTCCTGCACCTGATCAACAGCCCCGAGCTGCGGGCCAGGATGGGGCACCTGGCGATGCGCGAGGTCTTCGACAAGCACCTGTTCTCGCACCGCGTGGACCAGATCCTGCAGGACCTCGGGCACCAGGTGCAGCCCAGGTCGCGCTCGATCTCGGTCGTGCTGCCCACCAACCGCGCCTCCCAGATCGAGCACGCCATCTCCTCCGTGGCCCGCCAGATCCACCGGCCGCTCCAGCTCGTCATGGTGCTGCACGGGCTGGACATCGACCCGGTCGTGGTCGCCGACAAGGCTCGCATGGCGGGCATCTCGGACGTCGTCGTCCTGCCCGCCGACTCCTCCCTGTCGCTCGGCGCCTGCATGAACCTGGGCATCGCGGCCGCCGAGGGCGACCTGATCGCCAAGATGGACGACGACAACCTGTACGGGGAGCACTACCTGTCGGACCTGGTGCGCGCGTTCGACTACTCCGACGCCGAACTGGTCGGCAAGGGCGCGCACTACGCGTACTTCGAGGGCAGCAACACCACCATGCTCCGCCTGCCGGGGCTGGAGCACCGCTACTCCTTCCTGGTCCAGGGCGGCACTTTCCTCGGCAAGGCGGACATGTTCCGCTCGTACGGCTTCGCGGACATCACCCGTGGTGAGGACACCCACCTAGTGCGGCGGCTGAAGGAGGACTCCGTCAAGATCTACTCGGCGGACCGCTTCAACTTCGTCTACTGGCGCAGCGCGGACGCGTCGATGCACACCTGGCAGGCGGACCACATCAAGCTGACCCGCAACGCCCAGTTCTCCTTCGTCGGCCGCCCGGACGACCACGTCCTCATCTGAGGCCCGACGCCCCTTCCCGGCGGCGCATCGGCGGGCGTCCCTTTGAGAGAAGCTCTGCGCACCGCCCGATGCGCCCCGCCGACCGGCGTCCCTTCGGGGGAGCGGCAGGAGGTCGGCGGCCCGCGTCGTCCAAGGGACCCCGGCCGAAGTGTGCGGTGAGTCAGCGGGTGACCTGGGCGAGGTTCTGGTCGGCGAGGCGGGCGAGCTCGTAGAGCCCCTGCGGCTTCACCCGCTGCCCCACCACCAGCATGCTCATGATCAGCGTCCCCCGCCGGATGATGACCGATCCGATCTGCGCGTTCTTCTGGTCCCCCGCCGCCGTCGTGAGGTAGGCCCGCGACTCGTCGCCCTTGGCCGGCATCGCGAGGGTGCGCGTCTTGTAGGTCACCTGCGTACCGCTCACGTTCGCGGTGTACGAGGCGCACTCCTTGGGCAGCGGCGCGGGGAAGGCCGCCCTGGGCAGCGACACCACGGCCTGCGTGATCGAGCCGCGGTCGGCGGCGAAGGCGATCACGGCCGCCGGCGCCTGGGCGACGTCGGGCTTCTCGGCGTCGAGCTGGGCCGCGCCCGCGCACTCCGGCCGCTGCAGCTTGGCCGCGCGGACGGCCGCGAGGCCCTGCTGGGTGGACTTGAGCGAGCCGAACGCGCCCAGCTCGGGCCCGTACGCGACGTGCATGCCCTTGGGCACCGGCAGCAGGGCGGCGCGCAGCCTGGCCGTCTCGGCGGACGCCTGCTGCGCGGACGGCGCCGCGGCCGCGGGCGCCGCCGACGGGGCGTTGTCGGCGGAACATCCGGCAATTGCCAACATACTCAGGAATATGCCGGAAATGGGCTTCAGCATTCGTCCTCCAATTCGCTCCAGCGGCATTGTTCAAAACGCTAGAGGAATGGAAGACCGGACAGCCGAGTAACGTCGCTATTCGCGGGATTCAGTGGTTTTACGAACGATTTCCGGTTCGGCGCCGTTTGGCGATCCGCCGTTGAGCAAGGCTCTGGCCAGGCCCAATCCGGCGCCCCCGAGCGTGAGCGCCTTGGCGAGCATTTCCTCGACGCCCTGGGCGCCGTTCAGCACCACCATGTGATCGACGTTTCCGAACGCCTTCGAGCCGGCCTCGACGATTTCCGGCCAGCGCTCGGCGAGTTGCTGCGCGACGACCACCTCCTGGTTGCTCGCCAGCGCCTCCGCGCGGGCCTTGATGGCCTCGGCCTGCGCCAGCCCCTTGGCCCGCGCGGCCGCGGCCTCGGCCCTGCCGCGCAGCCTGGTCGCCTCCGACTCCGCCTCGCCGCGCAGCCTGATGCCCTCGGCCTCGGCCTGCGCCTGGGCGACCGCCGCGCACTAAGTCCATGACCTGCTCCCGGGAGGACGTGGTCGTATGAGTTGCCGACCAGACTTCCCGGCTCGCCCCAATGAAAAGGTACGCCCGATCAAGGCGCTTTACTAGGTATCTCCGGCTCTGTCCCATTGGGGGTGGCGCCGTTGAGCAGGGCCCTGGCCAGGCCGATCCCGGCGCCGCCGAGCGTGAGGGCCTTGGCCAGCAATTCCTCGACGCCCTGGGCGCCGTTCAGCACCACCATGTGGTCCACGTTCCCGAACGCCTTCGCGCCCGCCTCCACGACCTCCGGCCAGCGCTCGGCGAGCTGCTGGGCGATGACCGCCTCCTGGTTCTCCTTCAGCGCCTCGGCGCGCGCCCTGATCGCCTGCGCCTCCGCCAGACCCTTGGCCTCCGACGCCTCGGCCTCGGCCAGGCCCAGCGCCTTGGCGGCCTCGGCCTGGGCCAGACCGCGGGCCCGGGCGGCCTGGGCCTCGGCCTCGGCCTCGCCGGCGATCTTCGTGGCGGCGCCGGAGGCCTCGCCGCGCAGCCGTACCGACTCGGCGTCCGCCGCGGCGGCCAGCTTGACCTGGGAGGCCTGCGCGGCGGCGCGCAGCTCGGTCTCCCTGGCCTCGGCCTCCGCCTGCGCGATGCGGGCGTCGCGCTCGGCCTGGGAGAGCGTGACGGTCTCGTACGCCTTGGCGTCGGCGGGCTTGCGCACCTGCGACTGCAGCCGCTGCTCGGCGAGCTTGGCCTCCAGCTCGGCGGCCCTCGTCTCCTGGACCACCACCTCCTGGCGGGCGGTCGCCTCCGACAGCGGGCCCGCCTGGCGGGCGGTGGCCTGGGCCTGGTCGATCTCGGCCTGGTAGGAGGCCTCCTTGATGCGGGAGTCGCGGCGGGCGGCGGCCATGTTGGCGGCGGCGATCTGCTCGGCCTCGGTGGCCTCCTGGTCGCGCTGGGCCTGGGCGATGCGGGCGGTGGAGGCGACCTTGGCGGCGTGCGGCTTGCCGAGGTTGACGATGTAGCCGGTCTCGTCGTCGATCTCCTGGATCTGCAGGGAGTCGACGATCAGGCCCAGCTTGCTCATCTCGTCGGCGGCCGAGGCCCTGGTCTCGCTGGTCAGGCGCTCGCGGTTGAGTATGAGGTCCTCGATGGTGAGGTTGCCGATGATCGAGCGCAGGTGGCCGGTGAACAGCTCGTGGATGGCGCTCGTCATGAAGTCCTGCTGGTCGAGGAAGCGGCGGGCGGCGTTGGCGATGGAGGACAGGTCGTCGCCGACCTTGTAGATGACCACGCCGCGGATGTGCACGGGGATGCCCTGCTGGGTGACGCAGGAGACCTGGAGGTTGGCGGCCCTCGTGTCCAGCCGCAGCCGCCTGGCCGCCTGGAACCCCGGCAGCACCGCCGCACCCTTGCCTGTGATGATCTTGAAGCCCAGGCTGTCCACGCCCTCGCCACGGCGGCGGGCGCCCAGCCCGGAGATGATCAGGGCCTCGTTGGGCTCCGCGACCCGCCACACGGCCTTGAACAGCAGGATGATGACGACCGCGGCGGCGACGATGCCGCCGGCGGCGATGTAGAACTCGGGGGACATCGGAGCGGCCTCCCTTAGATGAGTGCCCTGGCCACGTAGACGGTCCGCGGGGGGAAGTACTCGACCACGACCACGATGGATCCGGTCTGGAACTCCTCGTCGGGCACGCTGGGATGTGCGTAGAACGCCTCCACGCCGCCTCTGACCGGGATCATGACCTCGCCGACGAGCCCTGGGCCGATCTTCCCCGTGACCCTGCCCTGCTTGCCGACCACCGGACTCCCCCCGCTCGCGATATCCCGGACGCTACTCCAAAGGAGGATTCGCGGTAATAGGCCGTACGAAAGATTCCGGCGGCACGCGCCCCGGCGGGCGAGCGTTCGGACATTCGGGACGATTGACGCCTGAGACGACGATTGACGCGTGAGGAACGGGGGTATTCGCGGTTCGACGGTTTGGGCTGGACCTGGCGGCGCCGTCACGGCAGCCCTCCGCGCTGTGGAGGTGAAGGCGCTGTGAAGCTGTGGCTGCGGGTCTTCCTGATCGGGTTCGTCTTGTGGCTGGCCAGCGTCGCGGTCACCGGCTGGACGGGCAACTCCAACCTCGTGCCGACCGTGGTGCTGTTCGGCAGCTTCCTGGTGCCCGTGACGTTCGTGGTCTGGGCCTACGGGCGCGACCGCTCGCCGCGGGTGACGGTCGAGCTGCTGTTCGTGGCGTTCGTGGTGGGCGGCGTGCTGGGCGTGCTCGGCGCGTCCCTGCTGGAGAGCCTGCTGATCCGGCCGTCGATCATCATGTACGTCCTCGTCGGCCTCATCGAGGAGGGCGTGAAGCTCGGCGCGCTGATGTTCGTCACCAGGAGGATGGAGCGGCGTTCCGCCCGGGACGGCATCGTGCTCGGCGCCACCGTCGGCTTCGGCTTCGCCGCGTTCGAGAGCGCCGGGTACGCCTTCAACGCCCTCTTCACCGCCGACGGCCTGTCGCTGTCCCAGCTCGTCGAGACCGAGGTGCTGCGCGGCATCCTGTCGCCCGTAGGGCACGGGCTGTGGACGGCCGTCCTGGGCGGCGTGCTGTTCGCGGCGCGTGGCCGGATCACCGGCTCCGTCGTCCTGGCCTACCTCGGCGTCTCGTTGCTGCACGCCCTCTGGGACTCCATGACCGCCATCGCGATCGCGATCACGCTGGTGCTGACCGGCCAGCCGTGGCAGTGGGAGCTTCTGCGCATCGGCCGGGTCCCGAACGTGACCGCGTGGCAGGTGCACGTGTACACCATGGTCAACTGGGCCGGACTCATCACGATCTCGCTGGTAGCGCTGCTGTGGCTGCGGACGATCGCCGCCAAGGCGCGTCACGAGCGGGAGATCTTGTCCCAATAATCACGGTAATGAACGTGTTCCTCCCACTGCGCCGGAACCATAAACGATGCTAGTCTCCTATGCGATCTTCCGGAGGTGTATTTACACAAGGTGTGGAAATGCCCCCGACTCGAGGTTGGGACATGGGCTCGCGAAACCGGTCAATTCGGTTCAAGATCTTCTTATTGTTGCTGCTACCCCTTCTGTCTCTGAGCGCGCTCTGGGGTTTCGTCCTCAACCTCACCATGGGCGACGCCCAGTCACTGCTCCGCGCGAACACGCTCTATCGGACTCTCGGCGTCACCTCCACCGACCTGGGATTACAGCTTCAGGCCGAACGGGTGCGCTCCGCGGAGACGCTCACTACGCGTAAGCTCACCTCGGTGCTCAGCGCCCAGCGCGCCCGCACCGACAGGTCGGTCACCGACTTCAAGCTGGCCGTCATGGAGGCCGGCGGTTCGGTCGGCGACGATCTGCGACTGTCGCTCGACACCCTCGAATCCGCCCTCGGCCGTCTCGGGGCGATCAGGGCCGACATCGACGGCGGCCTCGGCTCCCGGCTGGCCGGGCTGGACGAGTACAACCGCATCCTCGACTCGATCTTCACCCTCTACGACCACCTGGTCTCCGTCTCCGATCTGACGATCTTCCAGCAGGCGTCCTCGCTGCAGGCCATGGGCATGGCCAGGGAGTACATCGCCAGGGAGCACGCGCTCGTCATCGGGGCGCTGGCCGACCGCCGGCTCACCGCTCCCGAGGTCTCCGCCTTCACCGAGTACGCGGCCTCCAGGAAGTTCCTGCACGCGCGCGGCCTGGCCGGGCTCGACGTGACGCTGCGCCGGCCGTACGAGCAGGTCTTCGCCAGCGAGCCGTTCCAGACCTTCGCCACCATGGAGGCGCGGATCATCAAGACCGGCAGCCCGCCCCCCACCGCCGAAGGGTGGACCGAGGCCGTCGACAAGCTCACCTCACGGCTCGACCAGCTCGGCTCCTCCTCGGCGGGCGTGCTGGCCGCGCGCACGTCCGAGGCCGCGACCTCCACCATCGTCAAGATCTCCATCGCCGGCGGCCTCGGCTTGATCGCCGTGCTCGCGTCGATCATCATCTCTGTACGCTTCGGCCGCCGCCTGGCCGGCGAGCTGGCCGGGCTGCGTACCGCCGCGATCGAGCTGTCGCAGAGCCGGCTGCCCGACATCGTCGAGCGGCTGCGCAAGGGCGAGGACGTCGACGTGCGGAAGGAGGCCAAGGCGATCAAGGTGCACGGTTCCGCTGAGATCACCGACGTCGCCAGGGCCTTCGGCTCCGTGCAGCGCACCGCCGTGACGGCGGCGGTCGGCCAGGCCGCGATGCGGCGCGGGGTCGGCCAGGTCTTCCTCAACCTCGCCCGGCGCAAGCAGGGCCTGCTGCACCGGCAGCTGTCGCTGCTGGACGCCATGCAGCGCCGTACGCACGACCCCGACCGGCTCGAGGAGCTCTTCCGCCTCGACCACCTGACCACCCGCATGCGCCGGCACGCCGAGAGTCTGATGATCCTGTCGGGGGCCGCGCCGGGACGGGCCTGGCGCAAGCCGGTGCCCGTGATCGACATCGTCCGCGCGGCCATCGCCGAGATCGAGGACTACACCAGGGTCACCGTCGAGGGCATGCCGGTCGCCGCGGTCGACGGCACCGCCGCCGCCGACCTCACCCACCTGGTGGCCGAGCTGGTCGAGAACGCCACCATCTACTCGCCGCCGGACACCACGGTCCAGGTCCGCGGCGACCTGGTGAGCAACGGATACGTCATCGAGGTCGAGGACCGAGGGCTCGGGCTGTCGGTCGCCGAGTACTCGGCGTTCAACACGCGGATGGCCGCGCCGCCGGAGTTCGACCTGGCCGACAGCGACAGGCTGGGCCTGTTCGTGGTGGCCAAGCTGGCGCAACAGTACGGGATCAAGGTGCTGCTGCGGGCCTCGCCCTTCGGCGGGACGACGGCCATCGTGCTCGTTCCGCGTTCGATGGTGACCGAGCCGGCGGCGCTGGAGGCGGGCGATGTCGACGGCAAGGCCGATCTGCCGAGCCGTACGCGGAAGAAGGCGCTCGCTGTCGTGACCTCGGGCACCCATGCGGGACTGCCCAGACGGGTGCGCCAGGCCAATCTGGTGCCGCAGCTCAAGGAGAGCCCGCCGCTCGGACAGGAGCGGGCTCCCGAGCAGGAGCCGCGTGGGCAGGAGCCCCGTGGACAGGAGCCGCGTGGGCAGGAGCCGCCGCCCGAACGCTCTCCGGACGAGGTAAGGGACTTGTTCTCCGCTTTCCAGCGGGGGACCCAACGCGCCCGAGAAGAAGCCTCTGAGGAGGGGCCATGAGTAAGGGGGATGCATGACTTTGCCGACCACCAACACCGGTGAGCTCAACTGGCTGCTGGACGATCTTGCCACCAGGGTCGCCGCCGTGCGTCAGGCCGTCATCTTGTCGACCGACGGTCTCGCGGTGGGTTACTCGAAGGGTTTGACCCGGGAGGACGCCGAGCATCTGTCGGCGGTGGCGGCCGGGTTCCAGAGCCTGGCCCGTGGCACCGGACGCCATTTCGGCGGCGGCGACGTGCGTCAGACCATTGTGGAGATGGAATCCGCCTTCCTGTTCGTGACGGCGGCGGGACAGGGAACGTGCCTGGCCGTGATCGCCGATGCGAACGTGGACGTCGGCCACATCGCCTACGAGATGGCGATGCTGGTCAAGCGGGTGGGCCAGCACATCACCACCAATCCGCGCGCTGGAGCGTCATGAGCGATAGCCCGCAGTGGTTCGATGAGGACGCGGGGCCCGTCGTCCGGCCCTATGCTCTCATCCGCGGCCGTACGCGTTCCTCAGGGGACACGTTCGACCTCGTGGCAACCGTGCGCGCCATCGGCGACCCGCCTGGCGAGCTCGGCCCCGAACAGCAACTCATCCTGCGGGCAGCACGTAATCCGATCTCGGTGGCCGACCTGGCCGTCGAGCTCGACCTGCCCGTCGGCGTCGTCCGGGTCCTGCTGGGCGACATGCGTGACCACGGCCTCATCTCGGTGTCGTCGCCCTCATCCGGAGGGTCGCGGTCGAATGAGCGCATTCTCAAGGAAGTGATCAATGGACTCCGTGCTCTCTGAGGACCCCGTCGCGCTGAAGATTCTCATCGCAGGGGGGTTCGGCGTCGGCAAGACCACACTGGTCGGAGCGGTCAGCGAGATCAAGCCGCTGCGCACGGAAGAGGTGCTCTCCGACCGTGGGATCGGGATCGACGACCTCGACGGCGTGGAGGCCAAGAACACCACGACCGTGGCGATGGACTTCGGCCGCATCACGATCCGCGACGGGCTGGTCGTCTACCTGTTCGGGACGCCCGGGCAGGAGCGGTTCTGGTTCATGTGGGACGAGCTGTCCTACGGCGCGCTGGGCGCCGTCGTGATCGCGGACACGCGGCGGCTGACCGACTGCTTCCCGTCCGTCGACTACTTCGAGCAGCGGGGCACGCCGTTCGTGGTGGCCGTCAACTGCTTCGACGGGGCGGCACGGCACAGCGTCGAGGACGTGCGCATCGCGCTCGACCTGGACGACGACGTGCCGGTCATGCTGTGCGACGTGCGGCGGCGCACCTCCGCCAAGGAAGTCATGATCGCCCTCGTGGAGCACTCCCTGCGGACGCTGACCTCAGCGAACTAGAGCGCCCTGAGGCCGTTGATCACCTCACGGAGCAGGCTCTCCGTGGGCGTCGTGGCCTTGTCGCGCGGCGGGCGTACCGTGACCAGTCCGTGGTCGAGCAGGTCGCCCAGCAGCACTCTCACGACACCGACGGGCAGGCCCAGATCCGAGGCGACCTCGGCTACGGGCCTGGTCTGACCTGCCACGATGCCCAGCAGCCGCCGGTGCTGAGCGCTGAGCTCCGCCTTGGCCGGGACGGGCAGCCCCGTCCCGGCGACGGTCGCCAGCAGGTCGAGCGCGTTGGAGGAAGTGGGCCTGGTGCGCCCGCGCGCGACCGCGTACGGCCGCACGACGGGACCCGCCTCCTCATCGACCCACTCGTGCTCGCCGCTCACGATTGAGATCCCCCATCCTGGTCACTGGCGTCCTGCCGCCCGCGCTGCCAGCCCGACTGGAGCGAGGAGAGCAGCGCCCTGGCCTCCTCTGGTGAGCGCTCCTCGGCCGGTGGCGCCGGTGGCGGCGTCTGCTTGAGCCGCTGCGGCAGGCCCGCCTGCCGCTCGCGCTGCGGCAGGCCGGTCTCCCGCTGGCGCTCGCGCTGCGGCAGCCCGGTCTCCCTCTGCCGCTGGCGGCGCGGCAGGTCGGGCTCCTGTTGCTGCTGGGGCAGTTGCTGGGGCACGGCCACCGGGCCGCTGCCCGCCTGCTGGGGCACGGCCACGGGGCCGCCGGCGCCCGTCTGCTGGCCCCGCTTGCTGGTACGGACCCGGCGCGGCAGCTCACCCGGCCCCGTGGGCTCCTGCCGGGCTTCACCGCGGCCCAGCACCGAGACCGAGACGGACTCGAACTCCAGCGGCTGCACCGGGGTCACCATGGGCTCCACCAGGGAGCCGGGCACGAGCACGATGGCGGTGGTGCCGCCGTACGGCGAGGGCTTGAGCGTCACCTTGACGCCGTGCCTGGCCGCGAGCATGCCGACCACCGCGAAGCCCAGCCGTTCGGTCTGGGAGGGGTCGAACTCCTGCGGGCTGGCCAGGCGCGCGTTGATGCCCCTGCGCGTGGCCTCGTCCATGCCCAGGCCGCGGTCCTCGATCTCGACGGCGAAGCCCCTGCCGACCATCTCGCCGCGTACGGAGACCTCGTTGCTGGGCGAGGAGAAGGAGGCCGCGTTCTCGATCAGCTCGGCGAACAGGTGCATGAGGTCGGCCACCGCCGCGCCCGAGACGCCGCACTCGGTCATCGGGTAGACGCGTACCCGGGTGTACTCCTCGACCTGGGCCGCCGCGCCGCTCAGCACGTCCTCGATCGGGATGACGCCGCGCCACCTGCGGCCCGCCGCGCCGCCCGAGAGCAGCACCAGGCCCTCGGCGTGGCGGCGCATGCGGGTGGTCAGGTGGTCGAGCCTGAACAGGCGCTCCAGCGCCTCCGGGTCCTCCGTCTGGCGCTGCATCTCGTCGAGCATCTTGAGCTGGCGCTGCAGCAGCGACTGGCTGCGCCGGGCGAGGTTGCGCAGCGCCTGCGACACGCCCTCGCGCAGCCGGGCCTGCTCGACGGCCGCGTCCACGGCCGTGCTCTGCACGCTGTCGAACGCCGTGGCCAGGTCGGTGACCTCGCTGGTCGAGCCGCGGCCCACCGTGATGGGCGGCGCCTCGGTGGCGATGTCGACGCTCTCGCCCTTGCGCAGCTTCGTCACGACGTCCGGCAGCCTGATCTCGGCCAGGTCCAGCGCGGTACGGCGCAGCGTCCGCATCTCGCGGGTGAGCCTGCGGCCGACCCTGATCGAGATGACGATGGAGAAGATGACGGCGATGAGGCCGAGCGCGCCCGCGACGGCGGCCCGCACCACGATGCCCACGCCCGCGGGCTCCATCCTGGCCAGCAGCTTGTCGCCGGTGCGCCAGACGGCCTCGCGGAATTCCTTCTGCACCTGCTCGGACACGCCCCGCCACAGCTCGACGTCCACCGGCTGGCCGGAGATGTAGCTCTCCAGCAGGTTCTCCATGGTGCCGTAGCGCGGGGAGTAGTACAGCTTCTCGAACGGGGCCCGCAGCTCGGTGTCGAGGTTGGCCAGGGCCTTGGGGAACAGGTACGTCCTGGTGTTGTCCAGGCCGGCCAGCAGGTGGAGGTCGGAGTGCATGGTCATCCGGCCGTTCCCGGCGACGATCAGCGCGTGCTCCCGGCTCAGCAGCTCGCGTACCTCGTCGGCGGCGATCAGGCCCTGCGCCTGGAGTGCCATCTGGAGGTCGGTGCTGACCATCATCCTGGAGTACAGCAGGTGGATCTCGTCGGAGACCTTCGCGTACTCGGTGACGAGGGTGCCGGGGGTGAGCTTGCGGTCGTCCACCTTGCGGCGGATGTCCGGGATCCGGTTGATCGCCTCGAAGACGTTCTGGAGCTGGGTCTTCATGTCCTGCGTGAGCGCCGACTGCACGTCCTCGGACATGGCGCGCTCGCGCAGCGTCTTGCGGTTGTTGTCGACCTTGGCGCGCGCCTTGTTCAGCGCGTCGGGGTCCGTGATCGAGCCGGCGATCCGCTCGGCCGAGGCCAGGCGCTCGGTCTGGAGGTTGGAGATCAGGCCGTCGGCGTGGTTGATGACGCCCGTCCAGATCGTCTCGACCTTGAGCAGGTTGAGCGCGTCTCCCGACGTGGTGCTCGCGGCGAAGCCCCAGAGTGCGACCAGGGAGACCAAGGGGATGACGAGCAGCGTCGAGATCTTGAATCTGATGGATCTGCCCGATGCCATGACACCTGCTCCCGGATAGAAGATCGCGGGAGAGAATAGCATCGAAACAGGTGGTTTTAAGATCGACTTGCGATAAATCTGTGATATGTCAGGAAATTCGCACCTTGCGCACCGGTCCGCCCACTGACCGGACGCCAGGTCAGCCACGCCAGCCACGCGGCCAGCACGCCCAGCAAGGTCACCTCAGCGCCCAGCAGCAACCGCTCGACGAGCCCGATCATCACCCGCTCGCCGGGCAGGGCCACGTACGTGATCGCCAGCAGCCCGAACCCGCCGGCCAGGGTCACCCACTCCACCACCCGCGCCACGGGCTTCCAGCGGGCGTCTGAGCCCAGCCGGGGCACCATCAGCGCACCGGCGGCGGGCAGGCTCACGAACGCCGCGACGGACACGTACCGGTGGACCTGGGCCGCGAGGTCGAGATCCGCCCCGAGGGGTGTGGTCGGGACCAGGGCGGCCACCACCAGAGCCCCGGACCACACCCCCAGCAACCACTGAGGCATCCCCCGCACCGGCGCCCCGGCCGCCCGCAACCCCAGGAGCAGCGCCAGGGACCCCAACCCGAGCACCGCCATGGCGACCTCCGTGACGCCCCCGCGGTCGGACACGGCGTATTCGCTGACGGTCACGTTCATGGGGTCGAGCTGCGGGTCGGGGCCGAACTGCCCGACCAGCACGGCGACCACCGAGAACAGGATCGCGGCGCAGGCGATCAGGGGGGAGAACCTCTTCACTGCGGTCATGAGGCAACTGTCCCGCCGGGGACAGCCCTCTCGCATCCGGCTCCACCCCCGACCCGACCCTGACCCGACCCTGAGGAGAGGGTTACGGCTGGATGACCGACAGGACGTTGCCAGCCGGGTCCGTGAACCAGGCGATGGGCGGGCCGCCCTCGGCGCGGAGAACGCCCTTCGCGTCCTGCGGGAAGCCCTCGTAGTGCTCGAAACGCACTCCCCGCCCCGCCAGCTCGTCCACCGCCTTGTCGATGTCCTCGACCGGGAAGTTGAGGATCGTGAACGTGGCCGGGGTGTGATTCTCCTTCGGGTAGATCAGGATGTCGGTGCCCCCCGCGATGTGGAGCGTCAACATCCCGTGCTCCTCCGATACGCGCAGTCCCAGGGTCTCCCCGTAGAACTGCCTGGCCGCCGCTATGTCGTTCACCGCGAAACCGCTGAACGCCTTCGTCGTCCCGAACATGATCGCCTTCCCCGACGTCACATGCCTGCCCGATGGGCCTCGCTGAGCTGGATGATCTGGACGTAGTTGCCGTCCGGATCGATCGCGGTGGCGAACAGGCTGCCGTCGCGCTCCTCCAGCTCCGCCAGCCACGTCACGCCCGCGCTGTCCATGCGCGCGGCGACCGCGCGGGCGTCGGCCACGTCGAAGTTCAGGATCACCCTTCCGGGCTCCGGATTCTTGTCCGACACGTCCGTCCGCGTGTCGATGAACAGGTAGAACTCCCCGAACTTGAGCACCCCGTACCCGCCGACGTCGGAGTTGTCCTCCGGGTCGAGGGCGTTGACGTACCAGGTGCGCAGACGCTCGGGGTTCGTGCTGGCGAGCAGCAGGCTGCCGAGAACGGGTCGCCTCATCGCAAGCTCCTCCGATGGTGTTGACGTGCTTTCCATCAGACAGACCGGACGGGGCGGGGAAACTCATCGCCGCGGGGCAAAAAAGATTCCGCGCGGCACGCCCAGCCGGGCGTGCCGCGCGGAGTCAGGCGCCGGGGGTCAGCCCGTGCGGAGGGTGAGCCCGTAGACGCTCAGGATCTCGTTGACGGGCTGGTGGTACGTGGTCCCGCCGACGGAGCAGTTGCCCGAGCCGCCCGAGGTGACGCCCTGGGCCTGGCTGCCCGAGATGAACGAGCCGCCGGAGTCGCCGGGCTCGGCGCAGGCGCTGGTGCGGGTCAGGCCGGTGACGGTCCCCTGCGAGTACCTGACGGTGGCGTTGTGCTGCTGGATGGTGCCGCAGCGCCAGCCGGTGGTCGAGCCGGAGCGGCAGATGGACGCGCCCACCGCGGCCTGGGTGGAGCCGCGGACGATCACGTTCGCGCCGCCGGAGCCGCGTACCCAGGGCTGCGCGGTGTTGCCGGGAGCGGCGACCCACGCGTAGTCGTTACCCGGGAAGGAGGCGCCCTGGAAGGTGCCCGTCGGGTTGGTGGTGTTGTTGGCCACGCGGCAGTGCCCGGCGGTGACGAACCCGGGGGTGCTGCCCTTGGTGACGGAGAAGCCGACGCTGCAGCGGCTGGAGCCGATGTAGTACGGGGCGCCGCCGATGATGTTGATGAGCGGCACGGGCCGCTCGGCGGTCGCCGACACGCTGACCGCGTTCCTGTCCACGCCCGCGGCCTTGGCCAGGGCCTCAGCGGCCTCCACCGTGGGCGCCTGGATGGCGACGCTGTTGGTCTTCACGTCCACGAACCAGAGCGCCGCCCCGGCCTGGGCACGCCTCGGCGCCTGGTCGAGCTGCTGCACGATCGCGTCGAGCTGGGCGAGCGAGCGCCCGACCACGACCGGCTCGGCGCCCTGCGCCTGGATGGTGGCGGTGGCGTTGGGGTCGGTGGTGGCGACCAGGAGCTTGGAGGCGTCGTCGTTCAGCCAGGCACCGCCGAACGACGCGCCGAGCTGGGAGGTGAGCGTGGCCTGCGCGGCCGCGGCACGCTCCTCGTTGGCCAGCCGGGCGTTGACCTGCTGCTCGGAGAGTCCCAGGTCCCGTTCGAGCGCGTCGACCACGGACGGGGGAAGGGACGGGGAGGCGGATTGAGGCGCCGGGTCAGCTGCTGCGGGGCTGAGGGGGGCGGCCAGGCAGGCGGCGAGGATGACGCCGCCCACCAACGCACAGCGTTTACTCAACATGTGCACTCCTCGGGTGGGGGTGCTGTCAAGCTAACGGTTGCTTCGGCGCCTGCCAGCATGCCAAAGAGCCTCTATTTCGGTGTTATAGGGGCTTTTCGGACGCAGGCCCTGTGGGCCGATTTATCGCCTTAAAGGTGGGCGGGCGGGCGGGTCGGTATGGTCCCGTGGCTGGAGGTGTTCTCTTTGCGAAATGGTGTTCGTCATCTGCTCGGCGCCGGCGCAGGACTGCTGGCCACCCCACTCATCGCAACCGGTTTCATCGTGGGGATCGAGCGTTATCGCCACACGGCGGCCATGACCGTCGACTGGGTCACGCTGGCCGTGTACGTCGGCACGGTGGCCCTGATCGGGGTCCTGGCCGGGTCGAGGATCTCACCGCTCGCCTCGCTGCTGCCCGGCCTGGCCTTCCTCGGCTTCATCGGGGCGGCGCTGGTGCGCATCGCCCTGGGCGGTGACCACCGGATGGGGTTCGACGACGTGCCGAGCCAGTTTCTCGAGGGCTACACGGCCCTGCTCTACACCTGGTCGCTCCCCACGGGATGCATCCTGCTGACCGCCTCGCTCTTCCCCTCGCGCTGGCGGGCGGCCAAGGCCGACCCGCCCCCGCCGCCTGCGCAGGAGGCCCCGCAGCCGCCGCCGCTGCCCAAGCGGATCCCGTCCTCCCGCCACTGAGGACCCGGGGCCCCTAAGCGGACTTGGCCTCCGGCAGCGGGATCCACTTGTGCGCCCACGTCACCAGCTCGTCCAGCACCGGCCGCAGCTCCTGCCCCATCTCGGTCAGGTGGTATTCCACGCGCACCGGCGACGTGGGCAGCACGCGGCGCTCGATGAGCCCGGCGCCCTCCAGCTCGCGCAGCCGCCGGGCCAGCATCGTGTCGTTGATGCCGGGGATGGCCGCCTTGAGGTCGGCGTACCGGTGGGCGCCCTTGAAGATCATGTGGATCACCGCGCCCGACCATCGCGCCCCGATCAGCTCTAAGGCGATGTGGAAGCGCACGCAGACCGAATTGAGACTCATGCCACAAATCCTACCAGCGTTTGCTCAGAAATATGTAGCAGCTCAATAATGTTGAGTAGCTACACCGCCTGAGTGAAGGAGCATGTCATGGGCAAGCCGGTCCTGCAGATCGTCGTCGCCAGCACCCGTCCCGGCCGCGCCGGGCGTCCCATCGCCGAGTGGTTCCACGGCAAGGCCGTGGAGTCGGGACTGTTCGAGGTCGAGCTGATCGACCTGGCGGAGGTCGCCCTGCCGTTCCTGGACGAGCCCAACCACCCCCGGCTCAAGCAGTACGTGAACGCGCACACCAAGGAGTGGAGCGCCACCGTCGAGCGGGGCGACGCGTACGTGTTCGTGACCCCCGAGTACAACCACAGCTTCAACGCCGTGCTGAAGAACGCCCTCGACTACCTGCACCACGAGTGGCAGCACAAGGCGGCCGGGTTCGTCAGCTACGGCGGCGTCTCCGGCGGCACCCGCGCCGCCAACAGCTTGCGCCAGGTCACCAGCACGCTGAGGATGATCCCGGTGCTGGAGGCGGTGAACATCCCGTTCTACACGCAGTTCCTCGGCGAGGACGGCAAGGTGCACGCCAACGACGTCATGGACTCCGCCGCCGACGCCATGCTCGCCGAGCTGGCCAGGCTGACCGGCGCGCTGCGCTCGATGCGCGCCGCCTGAGCTACGCTGCCGGACGTGGCACTGGCTGTATGTGTGGTGGTCCGTTACCGCAAGGCGGTGACGTACGGCGTGCACGCGCTGCTCGCCGCGCTGGAGACCGCCGGGGTCGAGCACGAGCTGAGACTCGGCACCACCCCTGAGGAGACCGCGGAGCACATCACGGCCAGCCAGGCCGACCGCGTGCTCGTGCTCTGGTCGTTCTACTCGCCCGACGCCGAGGCCATGGCGGCCGAGCTGGCCACGGTCAGGTCGCTGAGCGACGGCCGGGGGCTGCACATCGCGGGCGGCGTGCACGCCACGGCCGAGCCGCAGCAGGTCATCGACGCGGGCTGGGACCTGGCGGGGATCGGCGAGGGCGAGTCCACGATCATCTCCCTCGTCCGGGCGCTCCAGCAGGACGAACCGCTCACCTCGGTGCCGGGGCTGGCGATCAAGGACGCCGACGGCGTCGCCCTGCGCACCAGGCCGGCGCCGCAGCTGCCGCTCGACGCGTTCCCCTCCTTCGTGGGCCGGAACGGGCCGATCGAGATCACCCGCGGCTGCCGCTACACCTGCCGCTTCTGCCAGACGCCGTTCATGTTCGGCGGGCAGTTCCGCCACCGCTCGGTCGCCAGCGTGCGCGAGCACGTGCGCGGGATGGTCGACAGGGGCCTGCGCGACATCCGCTTCATCACGCCGACCTCGCTCTCCTACGGCTCCCCCGGGCCCGATGCCGACCTGGGCAAGGTGGAGGAGCTGCTGGCCGGGATCAAGGAGGAGCTGCCGCCGCGCGGCCGGGTCTTCTTCGGGAGCTTCCCTTCGGAGGTGCGGCCCGAGCACGTCAGCCCCGAGGCCATGCGCATGCTCAAGCGCTACGTGGCCAACGACAATCTGATCATCGGCGCCCAGTCCGGCTCCGACAGGGTGCTGGCCGCCTCGGGGCGGGGCCACGACACCTCACCGGTGCGCGACGCCGTCAGGATCGCGGTCGAGCACGGCTTCCGGCCCAACGTCGACTTCATCTTCGGCATGCCGGGCGAGACCGAGGAGGACCAGGAGCAGTCGCTGAAGCTGGCCTCCGACCTGGCCGAGCTGGGGGCCCGCATCCACACCCACACCTTCATGCCGCTGCCGGGCACGCCGTGGCGGGACGCCGAGCCCGCGTTCATCCCGCTGACGACCATGAGCGAGCTGGACCGGCTGGCACAGCGCGGCGACGCCTACGGGCACTGGCGCAAGCAGGCCGAACACGCCGTACGGCTGGCCGAGACGGCCAAGGCCTACCCGCGGCGGGCACGGCGCCGGCGCACCGGCTAGTGGTCGTCGTCGTCGAAGGTGTGCAGCACCCGCTCGAACGCGTCGCTGACGGGACGCAGCGCCTGCGCGAACGCGTTGACCAGCGGACCGAAGATCTCCGTCATCTCGGTCATGAAATCGGGACTCTTGGTTTCGGGAGGCGACCAGCGCATGGAGTCAGCGCTCAGCGTCTCCCACTCGTCGACGACGCCGTCGATGGCGTCGAGCACGTGATCAGGATCGCTTGGCATGACCGTTCCCCGTGGAAGAAGGGTCGTATCATCACTACGGTACTTCAGACGGGGATGGACACGCCCACTCCGCCTCGGGTCTGAGCGCCGTACCTCTCCTTGTCGGCGGCCAGGTCGAGCGGGCGGATCCCGGCGCGCGCGGCGAGGACCTCCTCGGTGATCAGCGAGGCCGGCACCAGCCACGACACCTCGAACTCCAGCCCGTCGGGGTCCTTCGCGTACAGCGCCTTGGTCGTGCCGTGGTCGGAGGAGCCGACCAGCGCGCCGAGCTCGCTCAGCTTGACCGCGACCCGCTCCAGCTCGTCGAGGGTGTCGACCTCCCACGCCAGGTGGTAGAGGCCCACGGACGTGCGGCCGGCCGGCGACGGGCCGGCGTCGGGACCGATCTGGAACAGGCCCAGGTCGTGGTCGTTCGTCGAGCCGGGAGCCTGCAGGAAGGCGGCGCCCGGCATGCCCATCACGACGTCGAAGCCGAGGGCCTCGCGGTAAAAGGCGACGCTGCGTTCCACGTCGCGGACGTAAAGGACCGCGTGGTTGAGTCGCTGAACAGGCATGATGTGCCCCTTTCCGGGCCGGGTTCCGTCTCAAGTATATGAGAGTTCAACTAAATTGGGACCGTGACGAGATGGCTGGATGCGGACGAACAGCACACCTGGCGGAACTTCCTGGCGGCGACCCAGCTCCTCAACGAAGCGCTCGACCGCCAGCTCCAGCGGGACGCGAGCATGCCGCACACGTACTACATGATCCTCGTGGCGCTCTCGGAGGCGCCCGGGCGGTCGATGCGGATGAGCGAGCTGGCCGCCAGGGCGCAGAGCTCGCAGAGCCGTCTGTCGCACGCCGTGGCGCGCCTGGAGGAGCGCGGGTGGGTCCGCCGCGAGCGCTGCCCCGACGACGGGCGCGGCAGCTTCGCGGTGCTCACCGACGCCGGGTTCGCCGCGCTGGCCGCCGCCGCGCCGGGACACGTCGAGGAGGTACGGCGGAGCCTCTTCGACGTGCTGACGCCCGAGCAGGTGCGCCGGCTCGACGAGATTTGCGTCGCAGTGCGGAACACGCTGGAGGGGTAGCGAGCGAACTGTCATGCCGAGGCCGTAGGTTTCTCCGGGTACCCGAACAAGGAGAGGCCGATGCACGACACCGAAGAGGCGCTGTTCAGGGCGGTCCACGGCATCGCGGGGCGGTTCGCCGGCCAGCCCGTGCCCGTGGTGATGGAGGCGTTGCTGCGCCACCTGCCCAAGGCTCCCGGCCTCGAGGTGGCGGAGATTCGCAAGATCGCCGAGGAGATCAGCGTGGGACGGGATCCCTCGGGCTTGTGAACAGCTGATCGCCAGGGGAGCATCGAGACATGTACGAGCCAACCCCTGAAGATCGATTCACGTTCGGTCTGTGGACGGTCGGCTGGCAGGCGCGCGATCCGTTCGGGGACGCCTCGCGGACGCCGCTCGATCCGGTGGAGAGCGTGCATCGGCTGGCCGAGCTGGGGGCCTACGGCGTCACCTTCCACGACGACGACCTGCTGGCCGTCCAGCCCGATCGCGACCGGGCGATCACGGCCTTCAGGAAAGCGCTTGCCGAAACCGGGCTCAAAGTGCCCATGGCGACCACCAACCTGTTCACCCACCCCGTCTTCCGCGACGGCGCCTTCACCAGCAACGACCGTGACGTGCGGCGACACGCCCTGCGCAAGGTCATGCGCAACCTCGACCTGGCCGCCTCGCTGGGCGCCACCACGTACGTGTGCTGGGGCGGCAGGGAGGGATCCGAGTCCGACGCGGCCAAGGACGTGCGCGCGGCCCTCGGGCGCTACAAGGAGGCCATCGACCTGCTCTGCGACTATGTGCGCGAGCGCGGCTACGGCATCCGGTTCGCCCTCGAGCCCAAGCCGAACGAGCCGCGCGGCGACATCCTGCTGCCCACGATCGGCCACGCCCTGGCGTTCATCGGCGCGCTGGAGCACCCTGAGATGGTGGGCCTCAACCCCGAGGTCGGCCACGAGCAGATGGCCGGGCTCAACTTCGTGCACGGCATCGCCCAGGCGCTGTGGCACGGCAAGCTCTTCCACATCGACCTCAACGGCCAGCACGGCCCGCGGTTCGACCAGGACCTGGTCTTCGGCCACGGTGATGTGATGAGCGCGTTCTTCCTGGTCGACCTGCTGGAGCACGGCGGCTACGACGGGCCGCGGCACTTCGACTACAAGCCACTGCGTACGGAGGATGCTTCGGACGTGTGGGTGTCGGCCGCCGCGAACATGCGTACGTACCTGATCCTGCGGGAGAAGGCACGTGCCTTCAGGGCCGACCCCGAGGTGCGCGACGCCCTGCGGGCCTCCCGTGTCGAGGAGCTCGGCCTGCCCACGCTCAACCGCGGTGAGACGCTGGCCGATCTCGCTTCCGACGACTTCGATCCGGATGTCGCCGCCGCGCGCGGATACCATTTCACGCATCTCAACCAGCTTGCGCTGGAGCACTTGTTAGGAGTTCGTGGGTGACGCTGGTCGCTGGGGTCGATTCTTCGACGCAGAGTTGCAAGATTGTCATTCGTGACGCCGAGACGGGCGCGCTGGTCCGGCAGGGCCGCGCGCCACATCCCGACGGCACGGAGGTGCATCCGTCGCACTGGTGGGACGCGTTGTTGCGGGCCATCGAGGAGGCCGGCGGGCTGGAGGGCGTGACCGCCATCAGTGTGGGCGGGCAGCAGCATGGCATGGTCTGCCTGGACGAGTCCGGAAATGTCGTACGTGACGCCCTGTTGTGGAACGACACCCGCTCCGCCCAGGCCGCCACCGACCTGGTCGCGGAGCTGGGCGGACCGGAGGCCTGGGCCACCGCCGTCGGCTCGGTGCCGGTCGCCTCGTTCACGGTGACCAAGCTGCGCTGGCTGGCCGAGCACGAGCCGGACAACGCGGCCCGTACGGCGGCCGTCTGCCTGCCGCACGACTGGCTCTCCTGGCGCCTGGCCGGGGCGTTCGCCTCGGGGGTCTTCTCCGCCGACTCCCCGGTGCCGCCGCTCGGCCAGCTCGCCACGGACCGGGGGGACGCCTCGGGCACGGGTTACTGGTCGCCGTCCACGGGCGCGTACCGGACGGATCTGCTGAAGCTGGCGTTCGGCTCGATCCCCCTGCTGCCCCGGGTGCTGGGGCCGGCCGAAGCGGCGTACGAAGGGGGTGCGGCGCTGATCGCCCCGGGCACGGGCGACAACATGGCGGCGGCGCTCGGTGTGGGCGCCCGTCCGGGCGACGTCGTGGTGTCGCTGGGCACCTCCGGCACCGCGTTCGCGGTCGCGGACTCGCCCAGCGCCGACCCGACGGGCGCGGTGGCCGGCTTCGCCGACGCGACGGGACGGTTCCTGCCGCTGGTGTGCACGCTCAACGCCGCCCGCGTCATGGACGCCGCCGCCCGCATCGTCGGGGTGAGCCTGGACGCCCTGAGCGATCTGGCGCTCCAGGCCCCGCCGGGGGCGGACGGGCTGACGCTGGTGCCGTACCTGGAGGGCGAGCGCACCCCCAACCGCCCGACCGCGACGGGCTCCGTCCACGGGCTGACCCTGGCCACCTCGACCCCCGCCCACCTGGCGCGGGCTGCCATCGAGGGCATGCTGTGCGGCCTCGCCGACGCCCTCGACGCGCTGGGCACCAAGCCGGAGCGGGTGCTGCTGATCGGCGGCGCGGCCCGCTCCGAGGCGGTCCGCCGCATCGCCCCGACGATCTTCGGCGTCCCGATCACGGTGCCGCCGCCGGCGGAGTACGTCGCCAACGGGGCCGCGTACCAGGCCGCCACGCTGGTCACCACGCCGGAGTGGCGGTCGGAGGAGACGGAGACGTACGAAGGGGATGCCGTCCCGTCGATCCGCGACCGGTACGCCCGCGCCACCACCCACATCCTCGACTGACCTTCGCCTTCGGTCCCCTTCGGTTTCCGGCCGCCTTCGATTTTCGGCCGCCTTCCCCGCCATCGGCCGGGGGAGGCGGCCCGCCCGACCACCGGCGGGGAGGCGGCTTGCCCGGCGCCCCTGACTTTCGACAGGGGCGCCGGTTGACCATCGGCCGATGACCAGCCCACCTCACCGGTGCCAGGCTCGCCCTCATGAACACCCCCTTCCCCTTCCCTGGACGCTGGATCGGCGGCGTGACGCTCATCGCGGGGCCGGTGATCATGTGCGCCGGATACCTGCTGCGTCACCTGAGCACGGTCACCGCTCTCACCCCTCAGCAGCAGGCCTGGGCCGAGGCGCAGCCGTTCGCCGCCTACGGTCAGCTTCTCGCCTACACGTCGGCACCCGCCCTGCTCACCCTCCCCTACGCGGTCTTCGCCCTGGGAGCGCTGCTGCTCTTCCCCGCCTTCATCACCCTGGCCCAGCAGGTGGGCGGCCACCTCGCCTACTGGGGCGCCACGTTGCTGGTCATCGGCCTGTTCGCCCGCCTGTACTTCGCCGGCGCCGACCAGACCGCCTTCCAGCTCACCGAGGTTCTCGGCCTGGACCGGGCGACGAGCGCGATCATGAAGGAGTACGTCGACATCTCCTACGGACCGTGGCGGGTACCGGTCTGGGCCTCGGTCGGCCAGTTCGCGGGCTCGCTCCTCCTGGCCGTCGCCGCCTGGCGCTCGGGCCTCTTCGGCACCGCCCGCGCCGTGATGTTGCTGCTGGCAGGAGGGACGTGGATGGGCGTGCTGAAGGGCGCCTCCACCCCCGACGTGCTGGTCACCGGCCTGCTCTGCGTGGCCCTCGTCCCGCTGGGCATCCAACTGCTCCGTGACCGGCTGCCCACCACGACCGGTCGGCCGAAGGCGCTGAGCTGGTGAGCAGGGCCGCGCCACTCCTGCGCGGTCCGTTTGGCCCGCGGGCGGGGCGACGGTGCCGGCGCTCGTCCGGCTGCAGGGGCCCGCGTGATCAGGACCTGTAGACGTTCGTCACCGGCAGGTAGGAGCTGAAGTGGTCAGCCACGATGTCGGCGACAGCCTCCGCATCGTCGGACCCGTCCACCTCCAGGACTCGGATGCCCAAGCGGCGAGCCGAACGGACGGCCTCGTCGGCGACGAGTCGGTCTCGGGCGAGTCGGTTGCGCTGTGCTCGATCGGGGTCGCTGACTCGGCGAGAGACGGCGGCGGCACGGGGCAGTTCGCGGACCTGGCGCCGGCGGAATTCCTCACTCGGCACCATGACGATCATTCGCCAGGGTGAGTCGATGATGGGAGCGACCAGTTCCGGACGCAGTCCCCAGCCTTCGGCGATGACAGGCCGCCCCGAAACCAGGCCGCGCAGGTCATCCAAGGCCCATTCGAACCGCGTGGGAAAGCCGGCCAGGGTCTCGTCGGCCATCTCTTGAGGGCTGGTGTTCACCCAGACGGCGTCCGGGTCAGGATCCGCGATGGGCTCGCCGAGCCGCAGGCGACGGGCGATCCGACGGTCATTGTGCGCACGTGCGTCGTGGTAGTCGTAGTGGTAGGCGGTCAGCCCGTACCGGATGGCCAGCAGCCTGGCGACGGTGGATTTGCCGGCCCATTGTCCCCCTCCGATCCACAGGGCGTTGTGCAAGGTGCCGAACGGATCCCAGACCTCGCTACTTGTGGCGTTCACGGTTACAGCATGGCGACGGCACCGGCCAAAGAAACAGTCTTGTTCTGCCTGCTCCGAACGGGTGATGATCGTAGAGAGGGCGCTTGTGACGTTTCAGGCGTCGTACCCCTGGTTCGACCAGGTGGGGGCTCGTAGATCAGCCCCGTTGCTCCGTGAGCCAGGGCGAGAAAGGACGCTGCGTCTGGGCGCCCGCGCACGGTGAGCTGGTCGACAGGCCCGGCGGATCAGTTCGTCATGCGCAGGTCGGTCGCGGTCAACAACGATGAAAGGCTGATGTTTTCTGCGGCCAGCGCTGCCGTACCTCCCTGCTCGCGATCGATGACGCACAATGCCTCGCTGACCTGCGCCCCTAGGCTCCGCAGCTCAGCAGTGGACAGGACGATCTGGCCACCGCTGGTGACGACGTCCTCGACCACCAGCACCCGCCGTCCCTCCACCTCCGCGCCTTCGGCCAGACGACCGGTTCCGTACGTCTTGGCCTGCTTACGAACGAACGCACACGGCAGACCGGTGTGCCGGCCGAGGGCGGTGACCACCGGGATCCCGCCCATCTCAAGCCCGGCCAACACCTCGACGTCCCCCGAGACCAGGGGAGCCATCGCCCGAGCGATGTCGTCCAGCAGAACGGGGTCGCCTTCGAACTTGTACTTGTCGAAGTACTCGGTGGCGGTACGTCCTGAACGGAGCACGAAGTGGCCGGCGAGGTGGGCTGCGGCATGAATCCGGCGAGCGAGGTCAGAGCGCGTCACAGGCACCCAGTCTCCCAGAAGCATGGCGGACGTGCTCAGGACCGCCCACCACGGAAGTCCCGCTCCTCGATCTCGCAGAAGCCCTCTGGATACGCCTGCCTCGCAACCTGCCGCATCGATCAAGGCACCTTTGTATTGTTACCCACAGTTATGGGCATATAGCTCTCCGTATCATCAATAGGCCGTCTTGTCTGAAAGATGCCTATTTGTCGGGGAGTGGAGGCATCGACGATGCGGAACGGCCGGACCATACTCGTCAGCACGTTCATGGCTGCGCTGCTGCTGACCGCAAGCTGCACCTCGGGTGCCTCGAATCCACCAGCGCCCGCCGACCCGCAGGAGCGGGCCCTCACAGCCAAGCTGGCGATCACACCGGCGAACGGCACGAAGAGGGTGCCCCCGGACACCGCCGTCGGCGTCAAGGCCACCGACGGCAAGGTCACCAAGGTGACCGTCGCCGACGCCAAGGGGAGCGAGGTGCGCGGGACCTTGGGCGCGGACGGGACGTGGCGTCCCACGTGGCCGTTGCGGCCCTCGACGGCGTACACGGTGAGCGTGCAGGCGACCGGCACGGACGGCAAGCCCGTCACCGCGCGGGCCACGTTCACCACGCTCAAGCCGAAGCGGGTGCTGGAGAGCGGCATGTCCCCCCTGGACGGCGAGAGGGTCGGCGTCGGCATGCCCGTCCAGCTCCTGCTGTCGCGCCCCGTGACCGCCAGGAGCGACCGGGCCGCGGTCGAGCGGTCGCTGGAGGTGCGGATGTCCAAGCCGGTCGAGGGTGCGTGGAGCTGGGTGAGCGACCGCGAGGTCCAGTTCAGGCCGCGCGAGTACTGGCCGGTCGGCGAGAAGGTCACGGTGGTCGCGCACCTGGCCGGCCTGCGGGCGGGGCAGGACGTGTGGGGCACCAGGGACCGCAGCCTGACGTTCACCGTCGGTGACGAGCACATCACCAAGATCCGCAATGGCACCCACCGGGCAGTCGTGCGGGAGAACGGCGAGGTCGTCAAGACCATCCCGGTCAGCCTGGGCAAGAAGGGCGACGAAAGCTGGTCCGGCATCATGATCGCCCAGGAGAAGGCCGCGGAGACCCTCATGGACTCGGCCACCATCGGCAGGCCCGGTGAGTACTACGCCCGTACCAAGTGGAATGTCAGGATGACCTACAGCGGCATGTTCTTCCACGCCGCGCCCTGGTCGACCGGCGCGCAGGGCAGCCGCAACGTCAGCCACGGCTGCGTGAACGCCAGCATGGCCAACGCCCGCTGGTTCTACAACTTCACGCAGCGGGGAGACATCATCGAGGTCACGGGGACATCGCGGAAGCTCCAGTTCGGCAACGGGCCGACGCCGTGGGCGAAGTCGTGGGACGACTGGGTCGCGGGCAGCGCCCTCGGCAAGTCGATCAACGCCTGATGGAAGAGACCGCGCCGGTGCGGTCGGGCAAACTCGGTTCTTGGTAGCCGCTGGTGGTGAGCACTCCCGACTCCTGGGTTCAAGCGCCGTCCATGGAATAGGCCCTCTGCGGCGAATTGACGGCGTCCGCCCGTGCAGGCATGATCTCGACTCGGTAGTTCATCCAGAGGATCTGAGGGACCTGGCCCTGTGACGGTCCGGCAACCTCCCCGGCGGGAATCCGCGGGAAAGGTGCCAATGCCAGGAACGATGAGGGAGAGCTGATGAGCGTACGCCTTGATGTTCCTGTCCTTGCCGGCGATCTGGTGCGGTTGGAGCCGCTGGCGATGCGGCACGCGGCGGATCTCGCGGAGGCGGCCGAGGAGGATCGATCGTCCTACGACTTCACGCTGGTGCCTCGCGGTCGCGAGATGCCGGACTACCTGGCGACCCAACTCGCCCGCGACGGGCTGACCCCGTTCGCCCAGGTTCGGCTCACCGACGGCAAGGCGGTGGGCTGCACCGGCCTCTGGGATCCTCGCAGGTGGCCGGATCGGCCTGGCCTGCGAGCGATCGAGATCGGCTTCACCTGGCTGGCCGCCTCGGCCCAGGGGACCGGGATCAATGCCGAGGCGAAGCTGTTGCTGCTGTCGTACGCGTTCGAAACGCTCGGCGTCGCCCGCGTCGACCTGAAGACCGACGCCCGCAACCACCGCTGCCGCCGGGCCTTGGAGCGGCTCGGCATCCCCTTTGAGGGCGTGCTGCGCGCCTGGTCCATGTCGTGGGCGCGCGGCGAGGAGGGCAAGGTCCGCGACTCGGCCATGTTCGCAGTGGTCGCCACCGACTGGCCTACCGTCAAGCCGGTGCTGCAAGCCCGTTCTCACCGCCGCTCGCCGGCCCTCTGAGGAGCTTCGACTGGGTGACGGTGGCGATCAGGCAGTGAGGCGTCATCGTCCTACTTTCGGGTGTGGTGAACGCGCGTCCCGGCGCAGGCGCTCGTGGAAGCGGAGCTCTTGATCGGCCACGGATGCGTCGACCTCGTGATGATGTGGCCGTGAGAGATCGCCAGTTACTTACTGCATCTGTATCGCTACTTTGTGTAGCATCCGGTGGATGAGGAAACCGTTCCGCAGCTTGACCGTGCTGCTCACCGCTGCTGTAGCCCTCACCGCCATCCCGCACGCCGCCTCCGCGCACGCGCCCTCGCAGAACCCTCCCCGCGGCTGCGCCAACAAGGAGGCCGCCTCCGGCAATTACTCCGCCAGAGTCACGATCTGCCTCACCGAGACCTGGAAGAAGCACGCCTTCGGCGGTCCCACGCTGGAGCCGACCGACACCGTCACCCTGGAGTGCTGGCACGGCGTCGTCCTGTGGTCTAACTCCGACTGCTCGATGGACTCGAAGCTGACCCTGTCGAAGGACGGCGTCCGCGCCTGGACCGAGGAGCGGAGCAACAGCGTGTACATCGCCCGCAACGGCAACACCAGCACCTACACCGACCACTACGCGTGCCGTGGAAACGGCGAGTACGAGCTGCGGTTCGAGGGTGCCACGGTCTGGGTCACGCGGCATTTCAGCAGAGGCAGTGTGACCATCCCAGCGTTCTCCGTGAAGGCGCGCGGCTGCGCCTAATGCTTGGCGCGATGGCATGTGAGGGGTTCCGCCGACGGGGAGGGAGCCCCTCGCTCGCGTACGTTCCACAGCAGATCCTGGTAAGACCGTACCGCACACGATCGATGCCGGTCAGGGAAACACCGGTGCGGCGCCCCAACGCGCTCGGTACGGGCCGCCGTGCGGGTCCGGGTTGTGCGACCGCATCCCTGGGGTACCGGCCATCCATGTCGGCAGCAGGCCGTCAGCACGTCCCGGCGCAGGCGCTCGTCGAATCGGAGTTCCTGCGCGGGCCTCTTAGACGCCGTACTCACAATAGAACAGCGCCGGTCAGTCCAGCAGTTCCATGACGATCGTGTCGAATCCGTCGCACTTATAGCGATTGAAGGTCACCACGCAGCCCTTGCCATGCAGGCGGACCGCGCACGTGGGCCCCTCGATGCCGAGGCTGAGTTCCGCCTTGACCACACCGAGGTCGGGATCAAAGGAGATGGCTTCGTGCCCGTGTGAGTCCAGACCCACTTGATGATGCCAGGGCCTGTCGTTAGCGCAATGGTCCGGCATCGGGTCAGCCAAGATCAAAGAGCCCTGCCCCGTGATCTTGGGGCAGGGCTCTCACCTGCGGAGGATCGGGGATTTGAACCCCGGATGGGCGGTAAACCCAAACCGCATTAGCAGTGCGGCGCCATAGACCTGACTAGGCGAATCCTCCTGGAAGCCTTCGCGGCTCAGGACAGCGTACCGGCCTTCTGGCGAGGCGGCAAAGTGATTGCTCCCCGTCCTTCGCCAAGAGTTATCAACAGCCTGTGGGTAACTGCCTGTGGATGAAGCCCGCCCAGAGCGTGGACGGGCTTCGGGGCTGTGGATAACCAGGTTACGCGGCCGGGTTGGCCTCGCCCTCGATCTCAATCTTTACCTTCTTGCCGACCAGGACGCCGCCGGTCTCCAGGGCCTGGTTCCAGGTCAGGCCGAACTCCTCGCGGTCGAACTCCGTGGTGATCGAGAAGCCCCAGACCGGCGCGCCCCACGGGTTGGTGCCGGCGCCGCCGTACTCGACCGTGAGCTCGACCTCCTTGGTGACGTCACGGACGGTCAGGTCACCGACGACGGTGAACTCGTCGCCGGAGTGGCCGACCACGCGGGTGCTCCTGAAGGTGATCGTCGGGAACTTCTCCGTGGCCAGGAAGTCGTCGCTGCGCAGGTGGCCGTCGCGGTCGGCGACCCCGGTGTCGATGCTGTCGGCCTGGATCGTGAGCTCGGCGGTCGACTCGAGCGGGTTCTCGGCGATCGTGACCGAGCCGCTGAAGGAGCCGAAGTGGCCACGGACCTTGCTGACCATCATGTGCTTGACCATGAAACCGATGCGGGTGTGCGCCACATCCAAGTTGTAGGTGCCGACGGCGGGGATGGTCAGGGACTCCCAGGTGCGGGTGGTGGTCATCGGGGTTCTCCTCGATAGGGGTTCGTTGCTGTGCGGATGTCTGCGGCAACAAATTTCTACACGAGGAATATTCCGCGCGTCAACTATCGTCAGCTACGCTATGAGGGTGATGAACTTTGACGACCACCGGCTGACCGCCGTAGGGCTTCTGGCGGAGGTCCATGGCGGCCTGATGGCCAGATTCCAGCCGGTGCTCAGCGCTGCGGGGTTGTCGGAGATCGATTTCGAGACGGTCATCCGGCTGGCCCGGTCCCCGGGGCAGCGGCTGCGGATGAGCGATCTGGCCGCGCAGACCGAGCTGTCGACGAGCGGGGTGACCAGGGTCGTCGACAGGCTGGAGCGGGAAGGGCTGGTGACCCGGCAGGCGTGCCCCAGCGACCGCAGGGCCTCCTACGCCGTACTCACCGAGACCGGGCGGGCGCGGCTGGAGTCCGTGCTGCCGCAGCACGTGCAGGACATCGACGACTGGTTCACCGGGCTGCTGGGCGCGGAGGAGCTGGAGGCGTTCCTGGCCACGTTGCGAAGGATCAGAGACGTGGTACGGCCCTGCGCCACCGCGGGGGCGGCTGGGGCATCCGAGGCGCAGGCCGCCGCCGCATGCGCAGGGAAGGCCGCAAGCCAGGCGGGAGTCGCGACTTAGGTGGAGGCCGCAGGGCCGGAGCTCATGAGCCGCGCCCGTGGTGGGACGGGAGGCCCAGCGCGTTCCTGAGCTTGGCCATCGCCCGTGACACCGTGCTCTTGACCGTGCCCACACTGATCCCCAGCGTCCTGGCGATCTCCGGCTCGGTCATGTCCTCGTAATACCGCAGCACGATCGCCGCCCGCATCCGCTCCGGCAGCTCCTCCAGGGCCTGTTCCAGCTGCTCGTGCACGTCCCCGTGCGGCTCCTCGGAGGTACAGCACACCTCGGGCAGCTCGTCCGAGGGATACTCCTCCAGCCTGCGCCGCCGCCACTGCGAGATGTTGATGTTCACCATGGCCCGCCGCACATAGCCGTCGAGCGCCCCCCGGTCCTCGATGCGGTCCCAGGCCAGGTACGTCTTGGTCAGCGCGTTCTGCAGCAGATCCTCCGCGTCCAGCGGGTGTCCGGTGAGCTGGTGGGCCGCGCGCAGCAGAGCAGGACCGCGCGCCCTCACGTACTCGCGGAACTCGTCTTCCCAACCGGTGGTCTGCATCGTGGCCAGAATCGCAGCCTGATGCTCTATTGGGCTTGAACCAGAATTCAGGTTTCGGTCCGCCGACGATAAAGGTAGGTCAAGGTCGGTGGCGGTTTGTTCGACGCCGGGTGTCTTCTCACTTCCCCGGGGATGCGTATTTTGATCCCGTCTGCGTCGCTACGGTGTGAGCTACGCCCAAGTCGTGTGAATCTAGTACCGACGAGGGAGGGGCCGATGGGGTATCCGAGCGTTGAGCGCCGCCGGGTGCTCGCCGCGGCCGCACTCGGTCGCGAATCCGGCGTTCCCGGCCCTGACCCGGACAATGGGGAGCCTTTACGCGCCGTCGCCGGCGAGATCAGGGACGTGAGCCCGCATCTGATCATCATCGAGACCCCCGCCGGCGCCGAGGAGCGGCTGGTGATCGCCCCCTGGGCCACCGCCTGGCACGGGAAGGACGCCGCGCCCGCCGACCTCCCCGCGGGTTCCATGGTCATCATGCGTACGCGCGACGGCCGCGTGGTGGAGCGCATCTGGGCGGACACCACCCGCATCACCGGGACGATCCTGTCGATCAGCGGGCGCAGGGACCTGACGGTCGAGCTCGACTGCGGGCCGCACCGGGGCCACCGCACGGTCGTCATCCCCTACCGGGCGTCGGGGCGACTGCAGGTGCGGCATCCCAAGTTCGAGCCCGGTTACCTGTTCGACGCGATCGGGATCAGGCAGGAGGGGACGAGCCTGGCCATGTTGCCCGCGACCTCGCAGCCTCCTTATCCGGCCCGCGCGGTGCCGGCCCCGCCGCCCGCGTACGCCGGGCTGCAGTCCCGCATCTCGGGCCCCGCCACCTGGTCGGACACGTTCGACGAGGAAGAGCGCGGCGCCGCGTACCCGATGCTGGAGCGCTCCGACACCGGCTGCCCCGACGCCGGGGTGTCGTGCACCGGGCTGCCGTACCTCGCCGTAGGGTCGCTGCTCCAGGTCAGGAACCTGTGTTCGCAGCGGAACGCCAACGTGCCCGTGGTGGCGTGCGGATGCGTCGCGGGGCGCTTCTGCGACCGCTGCGTCGAGTGCGACACCTCGCCGCGCGGGCGGGTCGTGGAGCTGTCGCCGTTCTCCTATGTGGAGCTCGGCGGCGACCTGATCAAAGGCTGTTTCAACGCTCAGATCGGATTGGGGTGACGGTTACGTGCTCGAATCGCAGCTGCCGCTTCTGATCGGGCTGCTCCTCCTGGGCATGGTGGCGAAGTTGATCACCGTGCGCACCGGCGGCGAACCCGGTTCGCTGTCCAGACTGGGGCCCGCGGTCCTGGTTCCGGGGCGGATGCAGGCCATCGCGCTGCTGGTCTGCGCGGCGGGCGAGCTGTTCCTGGCCACGGGGCTGCTGGTCACGACGCATCCGTTCTTCCGGTGGGGTACGGTCGCCTTCTTCGCCCTGTCCACGTACGTGCTGCTGGAGCTGCGCAGGCGCCGGCCGGATGCGGGCTGCGGCTGCTTCGGCGAGGTGAGCTCGGCGCCGGTCGGACTGCGTTCGGTCGGCCGGACGGTCGCGCTGACCGGGATGGCCGGATTGTCGGTGTGGGCGCCGGTGCCGGGATGGGCGGCCGTGATCCACCCGTCGTGGCTGACGGTCGCGGGCGTGGCCGTGCTCGCGCTCCTCTCCCCGGAGATCGAGGAACTGATCGACCGCGTACGGTTCCGCGCCCCCTGCGAACAGCGCCGCGGCCCCGCCGAGTCGGTCACGCTGGCCAGGCTCCGGTCGAGCGGCACCTGGCGGGCCCACGCGGGCGAGCTGACCTCACCCGAGCCGTACGACAGCTGGCGCGAGCTGTGCTGGCGCTTCTACGCCTTCCGCAACCACGACGCGGACGACGTCGTCTTCGCCGTCTACCTCAGCGGCCGGCGCCCGGCGGTGCGGATGGCCGTGGTCGGCGCGGCGGACAGCGGATCTCTGCCGGAATATACGCCAGTATCGGCCTGACGCTAGAAAGCGTTAGATTCCGCTCGACAGGCATGGCGATATAGCTCTATTGGGCTGTCTAGCTTCCCCACTAGACAGCCCAATAGAGGTCTAGGGGCGTCGCTCAGATCGGCTGAGCGCGCAGGAACTTCCCGAAGTGCGGCACCGTGAACGCGATCAGACCGCGCTCGGCGCTGTAGATGAGCCCTTTCTTGATGAGGCTGTCACGGGCGGGCGAGAGGCTGGACGGCTTTCGCCCGAGGGCGTCGGCCACCTCCGCGGTGGCGACCGGCTCGTCGCCGATCTGCGCCATGGCGTGCATGTAGTCGCGCTCGGCCGGGGTGGCCCGCTCGTAGCGGCTGCCGAAGAACCCGACCGCAAGCTCCTCCTCGGCCTCCGGCGCGGAGACCTTGACGTCTTCGATGGTGATCGGGCTGCGCGGCGCCAGGTCCCAGGCGACCTTGCCGTACGCCTGCACGAAGTAGGGGTAGCCGTCGGCCGCCTCGTAAAGGGCGTCGAGGGCCTCCTGGGTGAACTCCACCTCTTCCTCCCGCGCCGGCAGGATCAACGCGAGATCGGCCGCCTCGCGGTCGAGCTTGTCGATGCGCGCGTAGCGGAAGAGCCGCTCGGAATAGCTCTTGCTGGCCGACAGCACGCTCGGCAGGTGCGGCAGCCCGGCCCCCACCACGATCAGCGGCCCGCCCGTCTGGGAGAGCTCGTGGCAGGCGGCGCAGAGCGCCGAGACGTCGGCGGCCGGGACGTCCTGCATCTCGTCGATGAAGAGCGCGATGCCCACGGCCAGGTCGGTGGCCACGCTCGCGGCGTCGACGAACAGCTCGGTGAGGTCGATCTCCAGGTCGCCGGAGTCGGCGCGCCCGCGGCTGGCGGGCACCTCGATGCCGGGCGACCAGTGGGAGGTGCCTTTGGCCGCCGCCGGATCGCGCATGGCGAACGCCTTGAGCACGCCGAGGAACTCCTCGATGCGCTCGGGGGCGCGGTGGCGCGGCGCCAGTTCCCGGATGGCCATGTGCAGCGCGGCCGCCACGGGGCGCCGGATCGACTGGTCGGGCCGGGCCTCGATCTTGCCCGTGCCCCACAGCCGCTGCATGGCCATGGACTTGAACGTGTTGAGCAGAACGGTCTTCCCGACCCCCCGCAGGCCGGTGACGACCATGCTGCGCTCGGGACGGCCGCGGGCCACCCGCTCCAGCACGACCTCGAACTGTTGCAGCTCTCGGTCGCGCCCGGCGAGCTCCGGGGGACGCTGGCCGGCACCGGGGGCGTAGGGGTTTCGCACAGGGTCCACGCTCTCGGACTTTATTGCCGGATATAGCGGCCGTCTTAGATTTGGGAAGAAAGTGCTACGGCGTGTCCGAGCAGGGGCGGTCGCGAGCACCGTCATCGGACACACCCCCTCTCACCAGGCCGAACCCTTGTTCGATTGCGGTACACAGAACTGTAGCGCGGACTCGAACACCTATGCGATGGTTTCGAGTAAAGATCTTCGTAACCCGTGGTGGGCCCGGCGAGTCCTGAACTTGGCAGGTGTCCCGCCCGCGCAATAGCGTTCGGATCCATGCGGACCTTCGCGAATGTTCAGGAGCTCAAGGCGGCCGTCGGTGAGAAGTTCGGCCCGACCGAGTGGCGCACCGTCACCCAGGACCAGGTCAACCTCTTCGCCGACGCCACCGACGACCACCAGTGGATCCACGTCGACGTGGAGCGGGCCAAGGAGGGGCCGTTCGGGGGCACGATCGCCCACGGCTACCTGAGCCTGTCGCTGCTGCCGTCGTTCATGTTCTCGATGGTCAAGGTCGAGGGCATCGCCATGGGCGTCAACTACGGCCTCAACAAGGTCCGCTTCCCCCGGCCGATCATGGTCGGCGCCCGGATCAGGGCCGTGGGCGAGCTGACGGACGTCAAGGGCACCCCGGCCGGCTACCTGGCCAACCTGAAGATGACGATCGAGATCGAGGGCGAGAAGCGGCCCGCCTGCATCGCCGAGACGCTGAGCCTGTACGTTCCCGCCGAGTAGTTTGCAACAGAAGCGCGTCCCGTGTGATCCCTGGGTTCGTGGAGGATTTCGACGAGTTCGTCCGAGCCCGGGGCGACGCGCTGCTCCGGTACGGCTTCGTGCTGGCCGGAAATGCCGAGGACGCGGCCGATCTCGTACAGGAGGCTCTGGCCCGGCTGGGTGACGCCTGGCCCCGCGTGCGCAAGAAGCACGACCCTGAGGGGTACGTCCGCACGACCATGGTCAGGCTCCACATCAGGTCGTGGCGCCGCAGGCGCCGGGAGGACCTGGTGGCCGCCGTCCCCGAGCGCGGCGAACCCGATCGGTACGGCGACGCCGACCTCTGGGCCGAGCTCCAGGAACTCCCCCGCAAGCAGCGAGCCGTACTCGTGCTCCGGTACTACGAGGACCTCTCCGACAAGGAGATCGCCGAGATCCTCGGCGTCTCCCGCGGCACCGTGCGCAGCCAGGCGGCCCGCGCCCTGGACAAGCTCCGGATCAAGCGAGTGCTGCAGGAGGCGCGATGAGCGGGGCTTCGGGAAGGCGTGGTGACGCGGTGAGGGACGAGCGCGATCTGGTCCGGACCCTGCGGGCGGCGGCCGTCCAGATGGAACACCACGACCTCGCGGCCGGCGTGGCCCGCCGCCGCCGCGCCCGGCGTACCAGGCAGCGCGTGCGGGTGGTGCTCGCCGCCGCGGCGGTGGTGGCGGTCGTGGCGGGCACGGCCGCGATCGTCTCACGCTCGGACGACCACCGCCGGGCCGAGCCCGCGACGGTCCTGCACGGCTGGGACTCGATCAGGTCGGCCGCCGAGCTGTGGCCGCGGGCCGTGGTCAGAGTGCCCGCCTACGACTCCGAGGGGTGGCGAACGCAGGTGGCGACCAGCATGAGCGTGACCGAGGTGCTGCTGCTGGCGACGTCCAAGAAGGAGCGGCGGCTGGAGGTGTACGACTCGGCGCGCGGCACGATCCGGATCCTGGGCTCCATCCCCGAGGCCCGGGACCTGCGATACGTGGCGGTGGGAACGCGGTACATCGCCTGGTACACGGGCCCGCTCGGCGGCGGGCCGGTCAATTTCTGGATCATGCCACGAGCGGGCGGCGCGGCCAGGCGCGTCAGCCAGGTCGCGCAGGATGTCGACTCGTTCGGGGTCACGGAGGACGCCCTTGTGTGGTCGGTCAGAGGAGGCGGCGTCTACCGCATGCCCGTGACCGGCGGGACTCCTCAGCTCCTGCCCGGCACCGACGGGCTCCGGCTGACCTACTGGCCCTGGGCTGCCGGCGCGATTCGGAACCGGATCGTCAACCTGGAGACCGACGAGTCGACCGAGGTCTCCCTGCCCGACGGAGTGCGGTCGATGCAGTGCCATCCGGAGTGGTGTGTCGGAGCGCAGGGGCAGCGCGCGATCGTGCAGCGCGTGGACGGGTCCGAGCGGCAGATCCTGCCTGAGCAGCTGCGGCCGATCACAAGCGCCAGACTTGGGCTGCTGGGCGACCGTTATGCGATCTTCGGCGTGCGGGACGAGCCGATGAAGCGGGGGGTGCCGCTGGGCGTCGTGTACGACCTCGAGACGGGGGCGATGGCCAAGCTCGGGGAGAGGCCGTTCGCCGCCGGGGACGGCTCGGTAGGGTACGGATACTCGACCTCGCCTTCGACCGCGCCCTTCTGGTGGACCGGGTCGAGGGTGCAGGACGCCAAGGAGTACATCGTCCTGAACGTGGCGGCCATCCCCCGGTGACTCCCCTCCACGGCCGCCTCGAACGGGACGCGCTGCCGCCAGGGTGGGGGTCAGGCGCCCGGCAACGTCCGGATCGAGCCCCTACCCTCCTTCTCCCGAGTAGTAGATCGCCGCCTGCACCCGGCTCTTCAGCCCCAGCTTGTTCAGCACCCGGCTGACATGCGTCTTCGTCGTGGCCTCCGCCATGTCCAGCTCTCTGGCGATCTCGGCGTTCGACAGCCCCCGCCCGATGCAGGCCAGCACCTCCCGCTCCCGAGGCGTCAAACTCCCCGGATCGGTCACCGGCTCCCTGCGCGGCGCCTGCCCGGCGAACGCCGCGATCAGCTTCCGCGTGACCCCGGGCGAGATCAGCCCATCCCCGCGCGCCACCAGCCGCACGGCCTCGACCAGTGATTCGGCATCGGTGTTCTTCAGCAGGAACCCGGCGGCCCCCGCCCGCAGCGCCCCGAAGACGTACTCGTCAAGATCGAACGTGGTCAGGATCAGCACATCGCTGACCCCCGCCAGCTCCCGGGTGGCCGATATGCCGTCGAGCCGCGGCATCCGCACATCCATCAACACCACGTCCGGGCGCGCCTCCCGGGCCATGGCCACGGCCTGCTCCCCGTCCGCCGCCTCGCCGACGACCTCGATGTCCTCGACCCCGTCCAGAATCAGCACGATCCCCGCCCGGACCGCCGCGTGATCGTCGGCCACCAGCACCTTGATCGTCACCGCGCCCCCTCCGGCCGCGTCTCGGCCCCGGGTTCCCTTTCCCGGGACCCGAAGCCCAGGACGGCCGTGTACGGCACCGCCTGCTCATCACCGGTGGGCAACTCAGCCGACATCCGCCACAGATCACCGTCCGCCGAAGCCCCAGCCTCGAAAGAACCGCCCACCAACAAGACCCGCTCCCGCATCCCGATCAACCCTGCCCCAGCACCAGGCAGCCGCGCCCCACGCCCGCCGACCGCGTTCTCGACACTCATCAGAACCCGCCCCGCCTCGTACGTGATGACGACCCGGACAGGCGGTTGCCCATGCTTGAGCGCGTTGGTGAGCGCCTCCTGCAGAATCCGGTATCCGGCGAGGTCGACGGGTGCGGGCAGCTCCCGCGACTCCCCCTCGACCCGCAGCTCGGCGACCGACCCGGCCCGCGTGACCCGTTCCACCAACGTCTCGGCATCGGCCAGCCGGGGCCGCATGGCCTCAGCGGGATCGTCACCCTCCTGCCGCAGCAGCCCGATCATCGTCCGCATCTCGGCCAGCCCCTTCACGCTGTTCTCCCGTACGGACTCCATGACCCTCCGAACAGTCTCCCGATCGAGATCCTTGCGCGAAAGCGCGGCGGTGGACTGGATGGCGATGGCGCTGAAATGGTTCGCGATCATGTCGTGCAGCTCCCGAGCCATCCGCGTACGCTCCGCCGCGACGGCCGCCTGCCGGTCGAGCTCGGCCAGATGAGCCACCTGCTCGGCCCGTTCCCGCTCCGCCGCCGCCCGATCCCGATGCTCCCGCAGCAGCAGCGCCGTGGTGACAGGCGTCACCAGCACCAGCCCCGCCTGCACCCCCATGACGGCGAGCATCCGCCAGTCCTCGGCCAGGAACCCGGCCACGGCCCCGGCCGCGACCGCCAGCACAGCGGTGATCCCCAGCAGCCACCGAGCAAACCGAGCCGGCCCGTAAAGCGCCGCGGCATAGAGGTTGTCCGTGAAAATCAGCACCGTCGCCAGAGAAGGCCCCACGAACGCGTCGATCGTGATCGCGACGACCCCCAGCCCCAGCGAGGCAAGGGGCGCCCGCTGCCGCACCAGCACCCCGGCACAGGTGATCGCCAGCGGCACGCCCAGCAGCCACACGGGCACGCCCCGCTGGAGCGCGGCCCCACCCGCGATGAGAACCACCCCCATCGCAAAGGCCACCCCGGCCCCCAACGCCACCCGCTTCATGCCCCCATCTCACCATCCCGCTCACCCGGTTCCCTCCTGCGCGGGACCCGCCTGTGGATACACCCTTCGATGTACCGCCACTCCCGGCCGACCAGCGAGATCACCCTCCGGTCGGGGGCCCGCGTGGCCGTGACGGCCGGGCGAGATGGAGGAGGTGGGCCCATGATTGCGATATCTGGTTCGAGGTACTCCTCAGAACCCGCTATGCTTGCTTACGCAGCGAGCGGCCGTAGCTCAATGGATAGAGCATCTGACTACGGATCAGAAGGTTACGGGTTCGACTCCTGTCGGCCGCGCACAGCATCAAGGCCCGCCACCAGGGACATCCTGGAGCGGGCCTTTGCATTTGTCAGGACAATCTCGGGATCTTGCTAACAGGGCTGCTACACCGGGCTCCTGGCCGTTGATCGACTGGGCGAAGATGTCCGCCGCCGAGGCTTCCGCCGCGCGGATCACGTGAGCGTAGACCCTGAGGGTGATCGAGGGATCGGCGTGGCCGAGGCGGGCCGCGACGACGTGGACCGGCACGCCGGCCAGGAGGAGCGTGGTCGCGTGGACGTGGCGAAGGTCGTGCAAGCGGGCATGCGGTAGCAGGTCATCCGGGTGGGCCTTGTTGTAGCGCTTGGTGAGGATCGGGAACAGCGAGCTGAGCGTGTCCGGGTGGACGGGCTCACCCCAGCCGGTCGTGAACACGTAGTCGCCACCACCTCGCCACTCAGGGCCGACCTTGAGCTTGTCGGCGGCCTGCATCTTGTGCTGGTTGCGCAGGACGGTGACGGTGCCGTCGTCGAGGCTGACGATGCGCTTCCTGTCGCTCTTGGTGGTCCCCTCGATGCGCGCGCCGTCGATGAAGGACGCCGAGCCTCTGATGACGAGCTGTTTGGCGTCGAGGTCCACGTCCGACCACCGGAGGTGAAGGAGCTCGCCACGACGTGCGCCGGTGTAGGCCGCCAAGTGGAAGAAGGACCAGAGGCGATGATCGCGGGAGTACCGAAGGAACGCCTTGAGCTGTTCCGCGGTCCAGACGGTGCCCGGTTCCCTGATCTCTCGGCGGGGACGCTTGGCCTTCTCGACCGGGCTGGACGAGAGCAACTCGTCGACGTTCACCGCGTCGCGGAAGGCCTTCCGGAGGATGGCGTGGACGTAGTCGACCGTGCGGGAGGACAGGGGTCGTCCGTTCTTGCCGCCGCCGGCCATGAGGTCCCGGTACAGCTTCGTGATCGTGGACGCCCGGACGGCCTGCAGTCGCAGGGTGCCGATGTTGGGCTTGATGTACCGGGTGATCATGTGCCGGTAGTCGGCGAGCGTCTTGGGCTTGATCTCGACCGCGTGGGCCTCGAACCACTCGTCGAGATACTCGCGGACCGTGATGGTGCTGCGGTCGACGTACTCGCCGCGGCGGGCCTTGACCCGTGCTTCATCGCGAGCGGCCTTGGCGTCGTCCTCGGTGACGAAGCCGCCCACCCATCGAGGCTTGCTCTCCCCCGTTTCGGGGTCGCGGACTCTGATCACGTATGACCAGGTGGTGCCGCGCTTCATGACGCCGTCGCGCAGTTTGGGTGTCTTCTTCTTGCGCGGTTGCTGGTCCGGGGCGCCGACGAGTGTCTTGGTCATACGGCGATCTCCTTCCTGGTCAGGTGGGTGATGTAGTCGGTGAGGGCGGAGACGGGGATGCGGCGGGAGCCGTCGATGCGGACGGAGTCGACCGCGCCGGTGGCGAGCAGTTGGTAGAGCTTGCTGCGCGATATGGCCAGGGCTTCAGCTGCCTCGGGGACCGTGAGGAGTAGCCGCGTCATGGGCAGCCCCCCGCCAGGGGCGTGTTGGTGATGGCCGCCGCAAGTAGCTGGTCTCCGGCGCTGTAGCCCTTTCCTGCGTAGGTCCATTCGCTGATCACGAGAACGATGTCCTCGTCAAAGAAGGGCAGACGGCCTGTCGTGATCTCGTGGTCGCGGGCGTGCTGCTCACGGGCGGCGCGGAGTTCGCCGAGGGTGGTGGAGTAGCGGCGGGATCGGGTCGAGAAGTGCCCGCGGAAGCCAAGCATGTGGGCCCAGTTGGCGAGGCGGAGGTCGGCCAGGTCCTCTATGGCGGCGAGGCGGAGGCATTCGGCAATCAGTCGCTTGGGGTGTTCACGGAGGTTGTAGGCGTCGAGGTTGTCGAGGGGATTGATGCGGCGGTCGAGGGTGCCGACGCACTCGGCCGCCTTGGTCGCGTACTTGGCGATGTAACCAGCGACGGCTTGTTCGGTGAGGTCGCCGTTCAGAGTGATGGGGCGGGTGTCGATCTGTTGGCCCCACTTGAGGAGGCTGGCGGGTTGGTCGTCGATGGCAGGCACGAGGGCGCTGACGACCTGGGCTGCGTGTCGTACGGCTTGCGTCAGGGCGTCGGTGGTGGCCCAAGGCGGTGGTGGCGCGGTAGGGCCACCTGGGCCGTCGAGGCGGATGACTGCGTGGAAGTGGACGACGCCGCGCCGCTGATATTCGGCGACCTTGGCAAAGGAAACCGTGAGGTGTTCGCGGAGCTCCTTGAGGGTCAGGCCGCCGAGCTTGGCCAGGCGGCGGCGTAGGGAGTCGGCGAGGCGCTTCCACAGCAGCGGCGCCAGGGCGTTGAAGAGGACAGAGCCGGTGTAGTCGTAGCAGTCTGGGCACAGCGGCTCGCCAAGGTGTGGATCATCAGGGCTGTGCTTGGCTGTGCAGGACATGATGCGCCCGTGTGGGCAGGTTCCGGCGTTGCGGCGGGCGTGGCAGGGCAGGACCTTGTCGTTTTGCTCGCGTCGAACATGGACCGTTCCAAAAATTGGGTGCGGTGAGGGTGACGAACAGCGTGGGATGCGCGGTGACACTCGGGCACGCCCTTGCCGCCGATCAGCCCTGCGCGGATGAGGTGGTAGGTGTCGGCGCGGTAGACCTCGGCGCAGGCCGGGCAGCGAGAGGCGCGGCGGGTCTTGCACGGCAGGCGAAGGACGCCGTCGGGTTCGTGGCGGGTGGTGTAGCGGTGAAGGAGTTGGCCGGTGGCGCGGTCGTAGTGGTCGACCTTCTTGCTTGCTGTGTCAGCTCCATCGGTATTCATGCAGGTCACGCTAGCCTGCGGCTTTCACGGCGAATTTGAGCCGACCTGATCGTTCACATAAGAAAAGTGCCCTTGAACTGGGAGGATCGGACTTGTCTAAGGCCCCGTCCACCCCAGATCAGAAGGCACTTTCCGAGTGAACTCTACCGCTTCCCGCAGCAAGATCACTGTGTCCGCCGACGGCCGTGGGCTGGTCTCACACGGCGGGGGTCTGCTGCTGGTGCAGATGCTGCGCATCACCGGAGTGGAAAAAGCCCTATCCGAGCGGCTGGAGCGGTGGCGGCCCAGCCGCGCCGTCCACGACCCCGCAAAGATCATCACTGATCTGGCCCTTACCCTGGCGCTCGGCGGAGACTGCTTGGCCGATATCGCCATGCTGCGCTCCCAGCCCGAACTGTTCGGCCCCGTCGCCTCCGACCCGACCGTCTCACGCCTGATCGACCGGCTCGCCGCCGATGAGGTCCGCGCGCTGAAGGCCATCCGCGCCGCCCGCGCCACCGCGCGTGAACGCGCTTGGCAGCTGGCCGGTCATCACGCCCCCGGAACCGACGGCCAGCCCGTGATCGTCGACCTCGACGCCACCATTGTGATCTCTCACTCCGACAAGCAGCACGCGGCACCGACCTGGAAGAAAAGCTACGGCTTCCACCCGATGACCGCCTTCGCCGACCATCACGGCGACGGCGACGGCGGCGGCGGCGGCGGCGAACCGCTGACCCTGCTGCTGCGGCCCGGCAACGCCGGCTTCAACACCGCCGCCGACCACATCGAGACCACCCGGCTCGCCCTGGCCCAGCTACCGCGCGTCCAGCGATGCAACGTCCTCATCCGCACCGATTCCGGTGGCGGCACCCACGAATTCCTGAACTGGCTCACCCGCCCCGGACGCTGGCTGAAGTACTCCATCGGCTTCACCATCACCGACGACATCGCCGCTGCCATCCTCAAACTGCCCGCCACCGCCTGGACCCCCGCCTACAACGCCGACCGCCAACCACGGCCCCGCGCCTGGGTCGCCGAACTCACCGGCCTGCTCGACCTGACCGGCTGGCCCAAGGGCATGCGCGTCATCGTCCGCAAAGAACGCCCGCACCCCGGCGCCCAACTGCGCTTCACCGACCTCGACGGACACCGTTTCACCTGCTTCGTCACCGGCACCCCCGGCTGTCAGCTCGCCGATCTGGAACTACGTCACCGCCGCCGCGCCCGCGCCGAAGACCGCATCCGCGCCGCCAAGGACACCGGCCTGCGCAACCTGCCCCTGCACGACTTCACCCAGAACCAGATCTGGCTCGAGATCGTCGCTCTGGCCTGCGAACTGCTCGCGTGGATGCAAATGCTCGCCCTGCACGACACCGACGCCCGCCGCTACGAGCCCAAACGCCTGCGGCTCCGCCTGCTCGCCGTCGCCGGCCGCCTGGTGCACGGAGGCCGCCGCCTGCGTCTCCGCATCCCCACGCGATGGCCCTGGGCCGGCCAGATCCTTACTGCCCTGGCACGCCTGCACGCCCTGCCGGCACCAACCTGACCAGCACCAACCCGCTCCACGACCAGGAAAGGAAACCCCGCGGGCCCGTGGAACCCCGCCCACCCGGCGCGACAGCCGGGCACCCACGCTGACCACAGCGGGAAAATCGACCTCCAGCCGAACCTCTCAGCCGACCAACTCAAGGTCGAGAAAGATCGAGGCTAGGCACGTGAGTCCTACAGCCACCGCCCTCCTACAGCGGGTGCGCGGCCTCGAATCATGGCGAGGCTCAGACCCAAGCGGAGGCTGGATATCGGGTTGCAGTACACGCGGCTGGTGTTGTCGGGCGTGAGACGGTCCAGGCGTGACGTACCAGGGGCAACGACCTGTTCTCTCCCTGTCAGCCCCTTACCGGGCCTGACAGGTGTAGGCGGCAGCACCGGCGATAGTTACTCGACCCCCAACTCCCAATCAACCGAGTCAGGCTGACGAGTATTTGCGCAGCATCTGCTCCTGTATTCCCCCTCTACCTGAAGCGCTTCAAGGCGCGGTTCAGCGCGGCGAACTCTGTGGACGGCATGATTCCGGGAGTCTGCATGATGGCGTCCACGCTTCTGGCGTTCAAGCGCATGCAGCCCGCGTTATCCGGCTGGTCGATCTTCCATGAAGATCCTTGGGGCTGGATGTGGGGATCCTCTCCATGATTAACCAGGGCGAATGTCCCGATGTTAATGTAACCATCATCTGTGTCGTGAAGTTCGATGGCGGTGACGCCTATCCAGGGAGTCAGCATTGCTTCTTGCCCGCTAGGACCGATAGTCACGGTGAACCGCTGGACTTTCGCTGACTCGACCTCGAAGTTGGTATTCTTCGTCATGGTGAACGGCGTCTTTTTGGAGACGGGAACGCTGAACTGGTAAGTGGCGGAGCTCCTCACAGGGCCACCTACGGCCCAGCAACTTCCAAGGTTTTCCGAGCGCAATACGGTGACTCTGACTTTATTCACGATTGCTGGCCCACTTCCACGGTTACTAAGCGTGATGTCGATTGCGGGCACGCTAACCTCTGCTGTCTTGGTCGAAGCGTCTCTCTCCTGCGCCGCCCCCTTCGATGGCTTGGTGAGGTGCGCGGAGACCACAGACAGGTCCAGCTGCCCCCTATGTTCGGCCTCCTTTTTCGTCGTCTCGTTCGCCTCCCACGAGACGACTAGAGCGAAGGCGCTCACTATCAGCGACGCGAAGGCGATCATGGTCCCAGTGAGAGCGAGCTTGTTGCTGGGTGTGCGCCACGACTCGTTGCCTGTCACGGCCTTCTCGTTCCTTTCGGTAACGTCGAGTGGTCAAACGACCAGTTCGGTGCCGGTGCCGATGTCGTAGGCGTTGAGCTGCGCCGTGTACACGTCATAGATGTATGCCAACTCGCGGCCCACCAGCAGATTCGAGTCTTTGGGCACGGGAGTGGACCAGATCACCTCGCCGGCGTCTGTGGCGATGGCCGTCAGTTCGATGCCGTGGGTCAACGCCATCCCGGGGGTACCAGTGCCGACGCTGTACGGCATTTTGAGCCCTGTAAGCCACCGTCTCTTGCCTGTCTGGGGATCAAATGCGCCCAGGGGATACAGGCCCGTGTCATCGGATACGGTCGGGTTAACGAGGAGGAAACCATCGTGGAGGTGAAGTTCGGGCGACAGGTTCTTCTGCGGCAAGGGCGTAGACCACACCATCTTCCCCGTGTCGGAGTTCAGGGCGAGGAGCCGATGCTCGGCTGGCACGTAAAGTAGACCTTCGGCCGCAAGTGCGGTGCTGCCGAGAGGTGGCAGGAAGCGGGACCACCGTGTATGGCCCGTGGTGGCCGATACGGTCCGCACCTCCGTGTTGACGGGCTCGAAGACTCTCGCAGTGCCGACTCCCTTTTTGTGGATGGTTTTCTCGACGCTCCTGTGGGCAATCATGTGCACGCTGTCGCCGGATGTCTTCAACGCCAGCTGGTCCGCTCCCGGGAAATTGGTCGACCATCGTACTTGCCCGGTTCTCGCGTCTAGTGCTACCACCCCGCTGTGAGTGTTCGCTATCAGGAGTGTGTCACCGAGCCGCAATGCTGAGCTTTGCCCACTCCCGTTGATCTTGGTTTGCCAGCGGACTTCACCCGTCAGTTTCGACATTCCATATACGGCCGTATTGGTTACCGCCAGGATCCCATCAGGAAGGGGTACGGCGGCCAGGCCGCCTTCGGGGAATGTGTGCTGCCACATGTGGCGCCCGTCTGCGGCACATAAGGCCGTGAGTTCATCCCCTTGATCTTTGGTTTGTCCGCCGATGAAGACCTGTCGCGATTCGACAATGATTCGCGAGGACTCGGATATATTCGGGGAGAAGGGCGTGAATTTTACGGTTTTGCGCCAAACTAGGTGCCCATTGCGCGACTCTCGCAACCATGCGGTTCGATCGTCTCCCGCTCCGTACAGCCAGTTATCTAGGAGAACGAGGGAGTGCGACTTACCGGGTAAGCGCAGAGGCCATCGCGATGGCGTGGCCTGTCGAACGGGTTGAGGCCAGGATGGGCAGTGCGGTGTGCCAGGGCGTGCCGTGTCCCCTGTGATTGCATAGGTAGTGATCACAGTTGCACAGAAGGGCAAAAGGGACACGCGGGCAACGAATGATCTTCGTGACATGCTCTGAGGCGCGGGCGAGGGGGGCATGCCTACTACTGCCATCCTTTCCGTCCATAATGTCCGCTATTAAGAAGATTTGACGTGAACATGACGGGTATTCAGCATTTTTGCGGATAGGCCGTTTGGGCGCCTGTCGACCGAGAGAAGAGTGCCCATAATGCCCACAATCCGAAAATAGGTGAAATCCGATTGGGCTCGATCCATTAACAAGCGAGCACAATTCGGACACTGCTTTCCTTCTTGCCGCTCGTTAACGCTGCCGTCGATGGAGACAAACGCATGACCAGCTTTGGTGGTTCCCGACACCATACGATCCAATTACCGGGAAGATCGTTCTAGGTCTCTCTGAAGGGTCTCTCGATCCGCCAACGCGGCAACACTGTCCCTGGTCTTCGTCACGTTCATCCAGGCCAAAATGGAGGCCGACATCATCCGACGCGCCTCCGAGATCGCAGCAGCCGAGGTGAACCAGCGGCATAGTAACGGGCTGGCAACCGGGATCTGCGGTGGGACCCACAGGGAACCTTTCCCATGTGAAGACTCGCCGGGTCAGGGACATGTGCGGGATGATCTTCGTAGCGAGATGTTCTATGCATAGCTTTGCCCAGCTCAGGCGATGCGAACCGGCCATGACGTCTCCGCTCTCCTAAACCGGGCGCCACAGGTCGAATCCTGCCGGAGGCGCCGGGCTCAACTGAAGTTAAGTGCCCTTGACCAGTAGAAATGCGGGTCAGGGGCTTCTTCGTGTGTCCGGCGCTGTCCGGCTATCACTGATCGTTTGCGGTTGATCGTGCCCGATACGTGCCCGAGTCCCGACGCATAGCGCGCACGCATGAGAGGTGTACGCCGGAGCGGGGGTTAGGTAGTGTCCGGGTCGTGCGCCAGGGTGCCCGCAAGTTATCGACTGCCGCGATGCTCGTCTTGCTCATGCTGGTGACGAGCTGCACGGGGGACGCCGACATACCCCCGTTGGACGAGGCCGCGAAGCTGCTCATTGCGGACGGCGACAAACTACTCGCCTCTCAGGACCTAGCCGCCGCAGGCTCCGCCACCGCGACCGAAAGAGCGGACCGGGACAGCGAAGTAGGGTGCTTGAAGGGTCATGTTCAGCGGTTCTTTCGGGCGCAGGGTGACCTCACTGGGCCGCCCTATAAGCAGACGCCGGGGAGCGCGGTCGGGTTGATGGCGAGTTGGCTACGGTTACGCGGCTACAACAAGGTTGTGGATGACCTCGATCTTCGTGATGAGAATCTCGGCGCGGCAGTGCTGCGGAATCCGCAGACCGGCATCACCTTCTTCGTGACCGTGCGCAACGGGCAGAAGCCGCACATCATGATCGTGGGCAAGACCAGCTGCTACGAACGTGAAAGCTAGCCTCCAGTCTAGGTGGGCAGCTGGGCGGCCTCGGCGCGTGCGGCCTGGGCTTGCTTACGGAGACGGTCGGCCGTGGATGTGCAGTCTTCCCGGAGCAAGTCGATCTCGCGGGCCAACTGCACGGCCTGAGAGGTGAATCGGCCCGCAGCCGGCCCCTTCCAGAACGCGTCAACACCTTGCGGCCTGGCCAGCGTGCCGGCGAAGACCTCATCCAAGTCTTCGGCGTACCGCGTGAGGGCGGCGGCGACCTGTTCCTTCTCGGCGGCCTGCTGAAGCAGCTGGCCTTGGCTGGGGATGGTCATGCTCAGCCTCCTCGCGCTTCCAGGGCCTTCTTCAATCCGTCGTAGAGACGCCCGCGGATCGCCATCCGCACCTCATTGCGTTGGTCTTCGGTCAACGGCTTCTGACCATGCTGGGCGAGCGATGCGTTCACCAACGCGGCCTGTTGCTGCACAATGCTGTCCGCGACGTCCCCGGCCGCGGCCGGGGTCTTCTTGTCGAGGTAATCCGTGATCATTCCCTTGAGGCCATTCTTGGCCTCATCCAGCGCCACGTCTCGGACTGTGGCCGCCGTGGCGTCTTGGATGGGCCAGAACCTGTTGGACATCCAGGAGACGGGAATCAGCGCGACGTCAGCGAGCCAGTCCGCGTACTCATCGTCGGTCCACTCCGCGTAGGTCGAGCCGGCCAGCATCAGATTCGCCGCGCCTCCGGCAAGCGCCGCGCGGGAGGTGAACTCGTGCTGGGTGGCTTCGTCCCCAAACGGCCTGAACCGGCCGATGTCCATGCCCACGGTGTAGTCCTGCATCGCCTTCATCAACGTTTTCGCCGCGTCTTTGTCCTGCATGAGCCCGCCCATGAACCGGGACGCGGCCTCCGGGTCGACGCCGTCCCAGGGCGGCCCTGGATACAGCCGTGTCAGCTCTGGCGAGTCGCGCTTGGACTGTCCGCGGGCGAGCTGGTCGAGGTAGGGCGCGACGTTCTTGGCGAGAGTCTCGCTGATCGGCGAATCCTTGAACGTCCCCCACGAGCCGCCGATCCACGGACTGTCCTCCGCACCCATCTCCCGAATGATGTTGACCCACGCCTGAGCACGCACGCTGTCCACTCCCGCGCCAGGTTTCAACGCCTTGTCCAGAACGCCGGCCAGCTTCTTCTCGAAGTCGGGGATGCCGCTCATCCGGGCGCGCTGCGGATGCAGGAACCAGCCCGGGGCGTCCTTGTTCTCGGCCAGCAGCGTTTGTAACGCCTGCGGATTGGCGTCATACGCCTCCACCAGCACGTTCAGGTTCCAGTTCTCGCTTGTCGGCAGATCCGCAGTGAGTGGACGACCGAGCACCCGCACCGCCACCTGGTTAAGGAGCCTGGTCGAAGGTTTGGACATCCCGACCAGCGCCGTCAACACGCCCGGCTGGGTCGTCTTCATGAACTTCTCGCCCCACTCCTCACCCAGCCTTCCCGCACGTTCGGCGTTGGCATACGCCTCGGCCAACGGACCAAGAGTCTCCTTCCCCTCCTTGAGCGCGTGGGGCGAAAGTCCCTTGTCCATGGCCGGGCCCCTGTTCTTCATGAAGTGCATGAACAGCGCACGGAATTTGTCCGGCCCGAGGGCGGCCAGCAAGGCAGCGGCGTAGGCGGGATCGTTCAACTTCGCCTTGGTCGCTGCCGTCGCGGCAGTGACCTTGCGCCAGCTCTCCACCGAGTTCTCGATCTCATGCTGCTTGAGCGCCCCAGCGATGGCTGTCGCATCGGCTTTCCCCTGACGAGCGGCCTCCGTCTCGCTGGCGAACGTCAAGACGCCGCTCAACAGGCTGCCCCCCGAGGTCGGAACCATCTGCTTGAGGGTGTCGATGCGCCATTTGAGGTCCCGTTGAGTGTCGTCGAAGAACGCCCAAGACCGGTGCAGGGCGGCCACTCCCTGCTGACCGGTCCACGATGCGCCTGCCTCCGCGATGGCCGTCTCAAGGCCGTGCCGGGTGCGGCCCAGGATGTCCTTGCCGGTCTCCATCTGCCGGATCAGTTGACCCGCGCCGCGAGGGTCGATCCCGACGAACTCCCCCATGCCCCCTCCCGGAGGGTGTGGCTACACGGCGGAAGTCAAGCACAACGGGCGTCTCGGGTAAACGCGTTATACATTCCTATTAGGAAGCTGAACCACTCTTGTGCGCTTAGTCGTAATAAGTCTGGATGTGGCCACGCATAGCCGCGACTCCTGAGGAACAGACTCTTTGCGCAGGTCAAAGAGACAGAGCCGACGAAGACCCCCTCTCCCAACACAGGCGTCTCGAAGGTCATGGAGGCATACCGGTCCGAATACTGGCCCTTTTCGGATCTCGCCCCAGCTACGCCTCAATTGTCTGGCTTCACAGGATGCGGCGACGCGCGGGGGAGATTTTCGCCAATCCCCAGCATCGCAAGATGAACCCGGCCAGTCAGTTGATGCCGTGACGATCGCCTACTTCTGTGCGCCGTTCGTGGTCGGGGCGATCGCCGCCAAGCCCCTCCTTCGTCGGGTCTTGCCATCGGGCAACTACGGCTCAGGTGATGGCCACGCCAGCGGAGCGTTACGGTTGGACGATCTTGCTAACGGAGGTCGCGTCAATCTATCCAGGTAACGCGAACGATCAGCACAAGCAGCAGATGCTCCGCGACGATGAAGTTGAGGAACCCACGTCCGCCGAACAAATCGAGGGTTCGAAGACCTCCCCCATGCAGCGGGCCTCTACCGGCGCGGATCGCGTCCCTTCCGAGGACTGCGAGTTGGTCGGCAAGCCGCTCGACCTCAAGGATGACGGTCGGCGGGAGCCCAGCTATGACATGCTCGGCGTCGGGGTTGTACTCCCAGGTCCAGGCGTCACTCACCGACGGCCTCTCGGCGCGCGGATGTCGTGATCTCGGTGATTTCGGCCAAGGCGGTGGCCAACTTGACTCTGTCGGTGGCCGTGGCGACTTCTGCCTCCAACGCCTGTAGGCGGGCCGCTCGGGCAGGATGGCGCTGAATCGCTACGAACTCGCCCCATTGCTGCAAGAAGTTCTGCAGAGGTGCGACGGTGCTCTGCCTCGCCGCCTGCTCTGTCGCCTGGTCGAGATGGTCAACAAACTGGCCGAGGTAGGCCGGAGCGATCTGAGCGACTGCCGCCCGAAGGGCAGCGGTGGTCAATGGCGGGCGAGGGATCAGTGCCTCGCCGTCCTGATGCGGGGTGGACATCGTTGACCTCCAAGCTGTACGCCTCCACGCTACCGATACCGCTACACCCTTTCCACCCTGGAATCGCAGGTCGAAGGCCCCGATGTAGGTGGCCGGATCGCGTAATCGTCAGGATAGACTTCCGCCGGATCTTGCTAACGCTGTTGCTAACAACGTCCCCGGACGCCAGTGTACGCCCATGGAAGCTGATCAAGCCGAGAAGCCGCTGAGCAGGCACTTCTGGCACTGGTAGACGTTCGTGGACGATCTCGAACTGGCTACGGATCAGAAGGTTAGGGGTTCGAGTCCTCTCGGCCGCGCTTCAGCTCAAAGGCCCTCTGGGATCATCCCAGGGGGCTTTTTTGATCTCCGTACGGCACCGCGGGCCCACACAGCCCGTCTTCTGCAGACAGCGCGCGAAGAAGGACGAACCCTGTAACCCGCCGTCGGCCAGATCAGTGTGATCTTCTCGTGCCAATCATGCAGGTGCTCCAGGCAGACTCCACAACCGCGTCCGACGAATCCACGATCAGCGCTCGTGTGAACGTCCCATTTCTGCAGGACGGGGGCGCCGAGGGCGACGTCGTGCGCTTCATCACCGACGACGACGGCCTTCACTGGGTCCTGTGAGCGGGTGGAAGCGTCGGGCAATTGCACCCGTCCGGTCCGCCGGTGCCCGATGGACCGTTGGGGCGAAGCGCACAGGCCGTGCACGAGCGGTCGGCACCGTTCGGCCTGGGCGGGGAATCCTTCGGCTCGGAGCTTCCCCTGGTCGCCTTCACCGTGCCGGCTGACGCAGACTTCGGGCAGATTAGGGCGCTGCTGACGCGAGGCCGAATGGATGGATGGTGGCACTTCGAGGAGTCCTGCATCACCGACGCCTGGCGAAGCGCACAGCGATCGGTTGTTCACGAGCACGAAGCCGGCTACCTCGCTCCGCGAGCCCATACCCTCAGGCCATGAGCACAACTGTGGATACGGCCGCCATCACCAATCTGATCGCCAAGTACGCCGAACGGGTCGACACCGGAGACTTCGTCGGCGTCGGCGAACTGTTCGCCGACGGGGTGTTCATCGGCAGTGGCGCACCGGTCCATGGCCGGGAAGCCGTCGAGAAGATGCTCCGCGACACCGTGATCCTCTACGAGGACGGCACGCCGCGCACTCACCACGTCACGACCAACCTCGCCGTCGACATTGACGAGGAGGCAGGAACCGCCGCTGCGCGTTCATACGTCACCGTGTTTCAGGCCCTGCCCGACTTTCCGCTGCAGCCCGTTGCCGCAGGACGCTACAGCGACCGCTTTGAGCGCCGTGACGGAAGCTGGCGATTCGCGGAACGCCACGTCCGGATCCACCTGGTCGGCGATGTCAGCCGTCATTTGCGCGCCTAGCCTCTTCTGGGAAACGGCATCAGGCATCCCCGACTCGGTCCAAATATCGCTGCCCGGGGCACTCCCGAGATGAGCCAATCTTTGAAGTGGGTTCCTGGGCGAAAGCTTGCGCTGTTCAGGCGCTTGAGCAGCCACGATTCCTGTCGTCTGCAAATTGATGTGAGGCATTGCCGGCGTGTCTGAGGCATGGCGTGGTTTCTGCTATTTAGCTGAGGCACTCTGATGTTTGTCAACGACGGCCGAATTCTGGGTCTGGCACGAATTCCGTGAAGGGGTGGGCTCAGTCGGCGAGTAGGACGCGTTTGCGCAGGAGATCGGGGTTGGCTCGTCCATACATCTGTCGCTTGAGCATCTTGATGCGGTTGACGTGTCCCTCGACTGGGCCGGAGCTGTAGGGCAAGGTCAGACCCGCGCGGGCTGCGTCGAGATCGCGGCGCAGGCCCGTGATGAAGGAGCGTAGTTCGGGCAGGTCGTCGGCGTCGGCTGCGGCCATCCAGCGTTCGAGGTGGTGGCCGTGCCGGTTGACCATCATGTCGGCGAAGGCGCGGACGTGGTCGTAGAGCCTGGCCAGGGGTGGGCAGGCGGTGGTGAGTGCGTCCAGGTGGCGCTGCTCATCAGCGGTGAGGGTGGCGGGGTTGCGCAGCAGCCATCCGGTGGCTTGTCGTACTGTGGGCGGAGCTGGGAGCGGAGGTTTTCTGGTGGTGTCTGAGCGCCAGGGCTGTAGATATTGGCGGACGGTGGTCGGAGCGCCGCGATAGCCGCGTTCGCGCAGTTCCTGGTAGAGCTGTTCGGCGTTGGCGCAGCCGTCGTTCCAGCGCTGGCGCAGGTAGGGCTCGAAGGCGTCCAAGCCTCGCGGGCGGCGTCCGGTGCCATCCTTGACCAGCAGTTCCTCGGGAGTGGCGGCGCGGGCGAAACGGCGCACGGTGTTGCGGGCCAAGCCGAGCTCGGCGGCGATCGCGCGCAGGTCCCGTCCCTGGGCGAGCAGGTGGTGAATGGCAGCATGCCGCTGTCGCGTCCGCTTGGCCAGCGGTCCTGTTCGAGCCGGTGATTGGGTGTCTGGCTTGGCTGGCCGGGCGCCGGCTTCGCGGGTTTCGGTCGGTGGAGTGAGCGGCGGGAGCTCACGCAGGACGGTGCGGTGCTTGGCCAGGGTGCGTTCGACGGCCTCCCCGAGGTTTCTCCACATGTGCCAGCGATCAGCGACCTGGGTCGCCTCAGGTGCGCCGCGGGCGGCGCCTTCGGCATAGCTGCCGGCGCGGTCGCGGCAGATGATCTGGACGCCGGGGTGGTCGGTCAGCCAAGCGGCCAGCGCGTCGGCGGAGCGCTCGTCGAGCATGTCGATGGGCCGCCGGGTGGTGATGTCGATCAGGATGGTGCCGTAGCGGTGGCCCCGGCGCAGCGCGAAGTCATCCACTCCGAGCACCTGGGGCCCAGCTTGCAGAGCGGGCTCCGGCAGGGCGCGGATGATTCGGATCAAGGTCATCCGGCTCACCGCCGTGGCCAGCCGGTCGGTGAGCCGGGCACCGGCCCGGCCACCCAGCGCCAGCGCTATCACCCGTAACGTCTGCAGCAGGGCAGTGCTGTGGCGGCCGTAGCGCACGGTCAGCCCGGGCACCTGCTCGACGAACGTCTGCTTGCCGCATTCCAGGTTGTGGCAGAAGAAGCGCGTCACCAGCAGATGGATCAAGGTTTCCTGACCACCGATGGCGGCATCGCACAGCCGCCGTTCGTATCGGCTGTGCGCCCTCTCCGACACCCCTCCGCACGCGGGACATACCGCCTGCCACGTGCCCGTTCTGGCCTGGATCCGTACCGACTTACCGGAGCGGAACACCCGCTCGATACAGATGCCGGCCAGGTGAGGGAGAAAGACTTCCAGCAGCTCCGAGACAATCACTCAATATGATCAACAAGCCGCGAGCCGAGTCCACCGGAAGATCACGGAATGTGTGCCAGACCCAGTATTCACGCGTCGTCGACAATGTTGAGCGCCGGCTGGACTTCAGCGCTTGGCTACGGTGGCCGGGGCACCGGTAAATGTCGGTGTTCGGCAGCAGGTAGCCGTTACTGTGCCTCCATGTTGGATGCGCACGAGCGATTTGTGGCCTCCGGGCCGCTGCGGATTTGGACTGAGCGGATCGGGGATCCTGGGCTTCCCGCTGTTTTGATGGTGATGGGGTCGGCTGCTCAGGGTGTCAGTTGCCCTGATGCGCTGGTTGGCCGGCTTGTTGAGCGTGGGGTTCAGGTGATCCGGTTCGATCATCGCGACACCGGTCGGTCCAGCGTTGTCGACTTCGATGCTCATCCGTACACGATCGGGGATATGGCTCGCGACTGCCTGGCTGTGCTGGACGGTTATGGACTGGGCTCCGCTCATGTGGCTGGGACTTCCCTGGGCGGCATGATCGCGCAGTGGCTGGGGGTGCACGCGCCGGACCGGGTCCGGTCCTTGACCGTGATGTCCAGCTCGCCGATGGGTCATGATCCGGGTCCGGCGCGGGCACGGGCGCTGGCCGGGGAGCCGGCCGACCCGGATGATCTGCCGCCGCCGTCACCGGCGTTTCTCGCGCATCTGGCCGCTGGACTGCCGCCGGGTGTGGAGTCCGACGTGGCCTTGTTCCGGGTCTTCAACGGGCCGGTTCGGCCGTTCGACGAGCCGGCCGTCCGGGCGATGCTCGAGCTGGCGCTGTCGCGGGCTGCCGACCCGGCGGCCGCGGCCAACCATCACCGGGCCGTGTGGATGGACGCCCCTGACCTGCTCGCCCCGCTGTCGTCGATCACCGCGCCGACCTCGATCGTGCACGGCGACCAGGATCCGCTCTATCCGATCGGTCACGGCAAGGCCCTGGCTGCCGCGATTCCGGGCGCGGTACTGCACGTCGTGCCCGGAATGGGCCATGTCATGACTTCACCCGGACTGCCCGAGGAGGTGGCCGACCTGATCCGGCTGTGACCCGCCTTGAGGGGCGGGGCCGGACATCGTTATCAAGATCGGGTCCCTCTGCGTCACGCGATGGTGGTGCGGCAGCCCCGGCATGAGAAGCCACCGCGGCATCGGGCACACCACCCCGGTATGTCGAGGATGTTCGCGAACTGGCCGCTGGGCTCGTCGCCCAGTGGCACGACGTCCTCGTACCACTCATCACTTGGGAATCGGGACCGGTACGGCGAACACGCGGAGACGACCTGCCTTGATGGTGTGGTTTCGGTGGACAACTGTTCCACGGCAGAATGCACACCGCTCTCCTCGGTCAGATGCCAGGTCGCCTGCCGTCATTCGAGGTGGCCGTTTTCCGGTAGAGGCTCGCCTCCCAGCTGTTCGGCTATCCGCTCCATGCCGCTCTTGATGAGCTGCCCATACTCGTCGTCGCCAAGCGCGCCGATCGTGGCCTGCGCCTGCTGGAGGTGCTCGCGGGCGCGGCCGAGATCGTCCAGCTTGCGATAGCACTCGCTCAGGTTGAGGTGCAACGACGGGTACAGGCCGGCCACCGACAGCGTCACCCCGGCTTCCGCCACCCGCTCATCGGTGATCAGATCGGCGGCGGCGAGCGCTCGCAGGTCCCACATCAGCTCTTGGTGCGCGTCGTCCTGCACGTCGGCCATGGCGTGGGCGAGGACGCAGACGTGCAGCGGGTCGCCTTGCTCGCCGCCGATGTCGTCCCAGATCTGCGCGAACACGTCGCGAGCGGCCTCACGCTGGCCTTGGTGGTGGTGCAGCGTCACCCCCTCGCCGATCCGGGCGATCGTTGGGTCGGTGATCATCGGCGGCTCCTTCGCCTGTGCCTGCTCGGCCTCACAACGGTGCCAGTATCGTCGCTACGGCGATCTCACACTGGGCGGCTCTTTGGGCACGCGGCCAGTTCGCGTGTCACATTACAGCCGCGGTGCGGCACCGATCATGGACTGCTCGGGTGGCCGCCCGAGTCGCCTCGGGAGCGAGCGCTGAGCGCTGAGTGGGCAGGGAGCAGGAATGCGGCGGTCTGAGCATCTTTGGCGCCTCGTCCGGTCCTACGGCATGGGCGAGTGGTTCATGGCCGCGTGGGTGGAGGGTCTGGAGGTGTGGGAGGCCGCCCGGCGAATGGGCGCATCGGTCGCGGAGGTGGACGATGCGATCCCGTGCACCTGGGCGGATGTCCTGCGCGGGCAGCCCTCTCATGGTGATACGGGGGTCGTCTGGGCGGGCCGGTTGACGGCGGATTGGACGCAGATCGTTCAGGTGCAGGGATTCGATTGCGACCGGGCTCTGCGGGATCTCTCGTACGGCGGGCGGGCCCTGCTGGTGGGCTGGGACCTGAACGGGCCGCGTGATCTGAAATATGCGGTCGACGGCGAGTACGTCACGGGCTTCAGCGTCACTGTCCCCGGCCGGCGCTGGGGCAGCGATCCTCGGGCGCTCGACCGCTACGCGCTGGGGTTGCAGTTCGACCTGGACGACTCCAGTTGGAAGAGCGACCCCGATCTGCCGCCGGGCTGGCTCGAGTACTGCGCGTGGGAGGAGGCCCGGCTCGAGAGCGGGCAGGAGGACTACGGGGAGGAGGACATCCCCGAGGAGTGGCAGGACTTCATAGCCCTGTCCACCGGCGGATACAGCCCGCCTATGGCGTCCTGCCTCGCGTCGGCCCTGACCCTGGTCGGCAGGGTGACGGGCAGGGAGATCGACAGGGAGTGGATGAACGGATCCCATACCCGCTATGTGATCGGCGATCAGCCCAACGGCTGAGGGCCCGACAGGCGCGGCGGGAACACGCCGGCCAAGCGCGAGGCCCGACCGGCGGCGTCGTGTACGACGAGGTGGCGGCCTTGATTGAGGTGCTGTGTGAAGAAGCCGCAGCGAGCAGTCAACGCGGCTGTCTTCTACCTCCCTCTGGCTGGCAGGAGCCCGCCCTGAAGACGGTCATTCCCGGCACCATGTCCCGACCGCCTCAGCAGCGCCTCGTCAGCCTCAGGCAACCAGGAGTGCAGCGGCCGGCGCAGCCAGTGCCCTACGCTTCGGAGCTCCGTAACGGCCTGGAGCAGGGCGTCCCGGCCCGGGTGCCGCAGGCTCTCGGGAAAGACGAGGTTCTCCAGGGCGAGCGGCACCGGATCGACCAGCGGCCGCACCACGGCGCCGGGGATCCCGCCGACCTTCGCCGTGGCCAGCACGGGCTCTCGGTGCCGTTGCAGGTAGAGGCCCATCTCGTGGGATCCGACCGGTGGCACGTGTGGCGTGGCCAGGGTGAGCCCGAACTCCTCCGCCAGGCGCTCACCCAGGTCGGCCCACTCGGTGGTGGCGGGATTGCCCGCCATCGCGTCCAGCGGGAAATCGGCCAGCACGCCGAGCGGCACCTCCTCCAGCGCGGCCAGCGGATGGTCCTCGGGCACCAGTACGGCGAGCGGATCCAGCCGTACGGGCACCTGGGCCAGCCCCTTGCGCACGTGAGCGGGCAGTCCGGCGAACCGGCCGAACGACACGTCGAGACGCCCCTCCCGCATGGCGGCCGCCCCGGAGGCCAGCCCGCCGTGGAAACGGGCGAGTATCTCCGCTCCCGGCGCCAGCTCCCTGGCCCTGACCAGCGGCAGTGGCAGCTCGTGCCCCTGCATGTTGACGTCCACGAGCAGCGGCCCCCGAGCGCCGGAGACCTCCGCGACCAGCTCGTCATGCAGCGCGAGCAGCCTCCTGGCCCCGGACAGCAGCCGCACTCCCGCCGGAGTCAGCTCCACCCGCCGGGTGGACCTGACGAACAGCGCCTCCCCGAGTTGCTCCTCCAGCCGCCGCACGTCGCGACTGATTGCCTGCTGGGCCACGTACAGGCGGGCGGCGGCGCGGCCGAAGTGCAGCTCCTCTGCGACGGTGACGAACACCCTGAGCAGCCGGGGATGCAGGTCCACGCGGCAACATTAACAACAGATCCGCGTTGATCCCGGCCTTTCCGGTGTTGGACCCCGCGTCGCGATCTCCATCAGGCTGGACCCATGATCCCCATGAAAGAGCTGCTCAGCGGCATGCCGCTGTCGTCCGCCCAGATCGGCGTCCTCCTGAGCCTGGTCCACCCGCCGGGGCTGACGGCTCAGAACGTCACAAGCGGGCCGCCCGAGAAGTTGACGAAGAAGAGAGCGAAGCACAGGAAGTTGACGTAGTGGCAGGACGGCGGGCTGCGGCACCCCGCTGTCGAGTCGTGTCCAGTCCCAGGGCATGGGCGGCAGCGGACCTCATGATTTCGGGTGCGGGCCGAGGACGATCATCTTCAACGTGCCCTTGGTGACCATGATCATCTCTCCCGCTCCCACGTCTCGCAGTGCGGTAACCCTGGCGACCGACGAGGACCGCTCCAGGACGTGCCCGTCGGACCGGAGGTGAAAGAGTACGCCGCCCTGGCTGGCCATCACGAACCCCTCGCGGCCTCGCCCCACCCCATCGGCGAACGGCTGCCCAATGTCGAACTTCCACAATGCCGATCCGTCTTCGGGGTCAACAGCGAGATAACCCCCCTGCCGCTCGAGAAGCCACAGCACGCCGCCGACGAACTCCGCGGCCGAGGGCCGAAGATCGGCATGATGATCGAAGAACCGGTCGACAAGACCCGAGAGTCGAAGGGTCGCAACGGATCGCGGCCCGCACGAAGCCAGGCAACGGTCGGGGTCAATCATGGTGAACGCCGGGCGATCATCGGTGCCAGTCAGTGGCTCCGGCAGTCGCCAGCTGTTCAGTTCCCTTCCACTTCGTGGATCGATCAGCCACGCTTTCGTGCCGCTCCCCAGCAGCACACCGCCGCCCCACGGCAGAGGAAGCACCGTGTGCGTACGCCGCTGTGTCCTCCACAGAGGCTGTCCGTCTTCCACATTGAAGGCGGCAATGGGTGTGAAATCTCGCCATCCGCCCACGATGACCGTCTCCGCGGCGGCTACGACATGCCCCGAGAATGGGCGCAAACCAGCGCGCCACACCGTGGATCCCGTCGTGAGCTCGACGCAGGACAGTTGATCGCTGTCCTGTGCCAGCGCCAGACAGCGATCGCCGGCGATGACGAGGCCACGCGGCCAAGTTCCTAGCGGAATGTCCCATCGGACGGAGCCGTCATGGCGATTCAGACAGACCAGCCGGGTATGCCGCTCATGAACCACCACACAGTCTTCAGCCACTGCGAACGTGTACGCGGAACCCCTTTGGTGGAGCTGCCGCTCCCACAGTGTCATCCCGATCATCCACCCAGTGCACCAGGCAAAGGTCGGCTCCACCAACCCGCGGCGTCAGCCGTACGGGCAGCCTGTGAGAGCCTGGCCGTCACGGGTCCGTGGCGCCGCAGGGGCATCCAACACGCTCGCCCGACCTGCGGCAACGGTCCGATGGAGGTTCGGCGGGGTTCGCGGATTGCGGGCAGTGGCGATAGTCGTCGCCACGGTTCGGCACAATTGCTGATGTGCGAGTCGAATTGCTCGGACCCTTCGAGGTCCGCAACGGTGACGGGGCCGTGGTGGAGGTTCCCGGGGTTCGGCTGCGCGCGCTGCTGGCCGCGCTCGCCCTCGATCCTGGCCGGATCGTCACCCGGGCGAGGCTGGTGGACTGGATCTGGGGCGAACAGCCGCCCGCGGACGAAGTGAATGCCTTGCAGGCGTTGGTGTCCCGGCTGCGCAGGGTGTTGCCGAACGGTGTGATCGAGGCGGATTCCGGCGGATACCGGCTGGCCGTGGCTCCTGAGGCCGTGGACGTGTGCCGGTTCGAGCACCTGGTCGGTCAGGCCCGTGCCGCCGAGCCTGCGGCGCGGGCGGATCTGCTGCGCTCGGCCCTGGCCTTGTGGCGCGGTACGGCCATGGCGGACATCGCGCTGCAGGGCAGCGATGCGTTCGACGCCGCGGTCGCGCGTCTGAACGAACTCTACGTTGCCGCCCTCGGGGATCGGGTGGATGCCGACATCCGCCTCGGCCATGGCTCGGAGTTGCTCTCCGAGCTGACCGAGCTGGTCGCCACGTACCCGCTGCGGGAGGGGTTCGTGGCAGCCTTGATGCGCGCGCTCGCCGAGGCGGGGCGCGGGAACGAGGCGTTGACCCTGTACCAGCGGACGCGCGAGCGGCTCGCCGAGGAGCTGGGCGCCGATCCGTCGGCCGAGCTCTCCGCGCTGCACACCGCGTTGCTCCGTGGCGAGCTGGGCGAGCGGGCGGAGAACCGCAGGACGAACCTGCGCGCCGAGCTGACGAGCTTCGTCGGCAAGGACAACGACATCTCCGCGGTCGCCGTTCTGGCCATCGGGCACCGGCTGGTCACCTTGACGGGGGCGGGTGGCTCCGGAAAGACCAGGCTGGCCACGGAGACCGCGCGCACGATGCTCACCGAGCTGCCGGACGGGGCGTGGCTGGTCGAGCTGGCCTCGGTGGGGGCAGGCGGTGAGCTGGCGCAGGCCGTCCTTACCGCGATCGGCCTGCGTGACCAGGCGCTGCTCGGTGGCACGCGGAGTGGGGACCCGATGGATCGGCTCATCGACGCGCTCCGGGAGCGCACGATGCTGCTGATCCTGGACAACTGCGAGCACGTGATCGAGGCGGCCGCGGCTTTCGCGGATCGCCTTCTGGGGGAGTGCCGAAGGCTGCGGATCCTGGCCACGAGCAGGGAGCCGCTCGGTATCTTCGGGGAAGTGCTGTGGGGGGTCGAGCCACTCGCGCTGCCCGCGGAGGGAGCCGACCCCGCCGAGGTCGCGTCCTCGTCCGCGGTGCGGCTGCTGCGGGACCGCGCGGGTCTGGTGCGCAAGGACATCGGCTCCGACGCGCACACCGTGTCGACCATGGCGCGGATCTGCCGGGCACTGGACGGGATGCCGCTGGCGATCGAACTGGCCGCGGCACGGCTGCGCACCATGTCCGTCGATCAGCTGGCGCGCGGGCTCGATGACCGTTTTCGGCTGTTGACCGGCGGCAGCCGTACGGCGCTTCCCCGGCACAAGACGCTGCGCGCGGTCGTGGACTACAGCTGGGACCTGTTGACCGAGACCGAACGTGGCGTGCTGCGACGGCTCTCGGTGTTCTCCGGCGGGGCGAGCCTGGAAGCGGCCGAACGGGTGTGCGGGGCCGAGTCGTTCGCCGGGGAGCAGGTGTTCGACGTGCTCACCGCGTTGATCGAGAAGTCGCTGCTGCTCACCGACGGCGAGGACACGCCGCGCTACCGGATGCTCAACACCATCAGGGAGTACGCGGCGCACCGGCTCGCCGAAGCCGGGGAGAGCGAGTCGGCGCGCCGGGCGCACCTCGCGTACTTCACCGAGCTGGCCGAGACGGCCGATCCGCACCTGCGCCGCGCCGAGCAGCTGGAATGGCTGTCCAGGCTCGAGGCCGAGTACGACAACATCAGCGCTGCCCTGCGCGGGGCGATCGCCGAGGGATGGGCCGAGGAGGCGATGCGGCTGGTCGGGGCCGCAGGCTGGTACTACTTCAGTCGGCACAGGGCCGAGGGCATCGAGTTGAGCATCGCGGCGGCCTCGCTGCCCGGTGAGGTGTCCGACGAGGTGCGGGCGTTGGCGTGGTTCGTCGTGGCGATCTTCTTGAGCTCCGGGGTCGGCGGCGATCAGTATCAGGCGCGGGAGTGGATCGAGGAGGCGCACCGGCTGTCCCAGCGCAGCGGGTATCGCCACCCGCTGCTCGGGTTCGTCGCGCTGCTGGAGCGGATGCTGCAGGGTCCGATGGAGTTCCTGCCCGCGATCGAGCCGCTCATCGCCGACGACGATCCGTGGGTGCGCGCCCAGGCCAGGCTCACTCGTGGCCGGTTCCGGCTCATGCTCGGCGGCGACGAGACCGACGTGGACATCGACGCCGAGAGCGCCCTCGCCGAGTTCCGCACGCTGGGTGACCGGTGGGGGATCTCTTTGGCGCTGTCCTTCCTGGCCGATCGGCTCGCCATGCGCGGCGAGTTCGCACGCGCGTGTGAGCACTACGAAGAGGCGGCTGTGGCGCTGACCGAGATAGGCGCGACCGAGGACGTGATCGGCCTGCGGGCGCGGCAGGCTCGGCTGTACTGGCTGCTCGGCGATGAGCGATCCAGCACGTCCGCCATGGCAGAGGCGCAGCGGTGCGCGGGCGGGATCACATGGCCGGACGCGCTTGCCGAGCTGGCGCTTTCGAAGGCGGAGCTGGCGCGCTGGCGCGGCGAGCCGGACCAGGTACACGAGCACCTGGCCACGGTGCGGGCGGTGCTGGGCGACGCGGAACGGGTCGGCTCCATCCATGCCAAGACCTTGGATCTGTACGGCTACCTCACCGAGGACCTCGAGCAGGCCCGCGCGTATCGGACCGAGGCGTTCCACGTGGCCGTGGAGCACGCGTTCCCACCGGCGACCGCCGAGGTGTTGATCGGGATCGCGGATCTCGCGCTGCGCCAGGGACACTACGAGCAGGCCGTACGATTGCTCGCGGCAAGCGACGGCGTACGCGGTACGCCGGATCGTTCGCAGCCGGACGCTTCCAGGATCACCGCGGAGACGCGCAATCGCCTCGGCGAAAGTGTCTTCGCCGAGGCGACCCGCGACGGACAGCGGCGGGATTGGCGGGAGCTGGCCGAGATCACGCTCGCTTCGTGAAGGACGCGCGCGCCCAGAAGTAGCCGATCAACATGGTTGCCACGCACCAGGCGATCGCCGTGATGGCCGAGCCCGTCGACGGCGCGCCGGTCAGCAGCCCGCGCAGGGTTTCGATGATCGAGGTGAACGGCTGGTACTCGGCGAATTGCCGCGCACCCGGCCCCATCTTGTCGGCCGGCACGAATGCGCTGCTCAAGAAGGGCAGGAGCATCAGCGGCACGCCGACGAGGCCCGCGCTTTCCGGTGACTTCGCGGCGAGACCGAACGCGACGGTCAGCCAGCCGATCGCCAGCACCGTCAGCACGACGATGCCGATCACGCCGAGCCACTGCGAGAAACTCGCCGACGGCCGGAATCCCATCAGAAACGCGACGCCGGTGACGAGCGCGATGGCCAACAGGCCCCGTAGCACGGTCCCGATCACGTGCGCGTTCAGCACCGCGGCCCGGGACACGCTCATGACGCGAAGCCGGTTGATGAATCCGGTCGTCATATCGGAATTCACCGCGATCGCGGTGGGGCTGATGCCGTAGCAGATGGTCGTCAGGATCAGCCCTGGCGTGGCGTAATCGGCGTAGTTGACGCCGACGCTGAACGCGTCGCCGAGCACGTAGACCATCAGGAACATCAGGACGATCGGCATGACGATGCCGTTGAACAGCGCCAGGGGATTTCGCATCGTGTGGCGGAAGTTGCGCCGCAGCATGGTCGCGGAATCTGAGATGACGTTCATCGTGCGCTGACCTCCTTGTTGCCGTGACCGGTGAGGGCGAGGAAGACGTCGTCCAGGTCCGGTGTATGCACTGACAGTTCCTCGACCTCTACGGAATGCGCGTCGAGCCGGTCGAGCAGCGCGCGCAATGACCTCACCCCGCCGTCGCCGGGCACCCGCAGGGTCAGCTCTTCGTCGTCCCTCGTGGACGCGTGCAGGACCTGTGCCGCGAGGTCGAGCGCGTGCCGGCTGGTGAACCGCAGTCGGACGTGGCTGCCGGGAACCTGCCTCTTGAGCTCGTCCGCGGTGCCCTCGGCGACCAGCCGGCCCTGGTCGAGCACGGCGATACGGTCGGCGAGCTGATCGGCCTCCTCGAGATACTGGGTGGTGAGGAAGATGGTCGTGCCGTCGGCGACCAGTTCCCGGATGATCTCCCACATGGTGCGGCGGCTGCGCGGATCGAGTCCCGTCGTGGGCTCGTCCAGGAAGATGATCTGCGGGTTGCCGACCAGCGTCATGGCGAGGTCCAGCTTGCGGCGCATGCCGCCGGAGTAGGACGCCGCCGGTTTGCTCGCCGCTTCGACCAGATCGAACCGGTCGAGCAGCCGGCCGGCGATGCGTCTGCCCTTGGGCAAGTGGAGGAGATCCGCCATCAGCAGCAGGTTCTCCTCGCCGGTGAGCAGGTCGTCCACCGAAGCGAACTGCCCGGTGACCCCGATCGCCGCGCGCACCGCCTTGGTCTCCGTGACCACGTCGTGCCCGGCGACGACCACCTTCCCCGCGTCGGGGGTCAGCAGCGTGGTCAGCACGTTCACCGTCGTGGTCTTCCCGGCGCCGTTGGGCCCGAGGAGGGCGAAGATCGTGCCGCTCCGGACGTTCAGGTCGATGCCGTCGAGCACGACCTTGTCTTTGTACGCCTTCCGCAGCCCCGAGGCCGCAATGGCTGAACCGTTCATGGCGTCAACCATCGCCGAGCACTCTGATATCGGACCGATGCCGTACTGACGCGGCCGCTGACACGACACCGCATCTGATCGCCCTCTAGGGCCTGACGGCCACGGCGCCGGGAGCCACCGGGTTCAGCGTCGCGAGCGGTCGCGGATCGCGGCCTCGATGCGAAGGCCGACGCCTACCAGGGCGACCCCGATGAAGATGATCACCCACAAGGAGGAATTTCTCGAGTCGGCATTCGCCTGGACGATGGCGAGCAGCACGCCCAGAACGATGGCGATGAGGCCCGCCAGTCCGAGGTTCTCGGAGGTTTCGAAGCGGCGCCAGTCGGTCTTGGATCCCTCTTCCGGTTCGGTCACGGGCGCGAGCGTCCCATACGGACATCAAGCTCCGCTAACGGTCCGGATTCGGCCGCAGGGTGAGAGGCCGGGTCGCGGGCCGTCAGTAGTATTCCGGCATGATGCCGATCAAGGTGGGATCGGCGTCATCGTCGGGTAATTGCAGGCCGGTGACGATCTGGGCGAGCTCGGCGGCCTTGACCAGGTCACTCTCCGTCTCCATGCCCAGTTCGCGCATGCGCTCCAGCAGGCGATCAGGGTCGCCGCCGGAGCGGCTGTCCGGCCGGTCGGGCTCGAACGCGGTGACGACCACGCCGTTCTCGGCGTACACGAACTGCTGATCCAGGTTGACGTTGTAGAACACGGTGGCCACCGTGGTGTCTTTGGACAGGCGTGCGATCACCTCGTCCAAGGTCGCGGCGAAGCCGTTCGGCTCGGCCAGCACGACTCCGCCATCGACTTCGAAGGCGGCGATCTCGCCTTCGTCCTCTTCTTCCTCGCCTTCGGGGCTGATCGTGGCACCCATGCGGAGAAGGGCCTGCTCCGCGGACAGATCACGGACGTAGGTGACGGACACGGCTTCGCTGTCGAACCAGTAGCTCATCTGCTGCCTTTCTCGGAGAACAGTGCCGTGATCATCGCAGTCAGGTGTGACACATTCGCCCGCTCGAGCCGAAAAGACGTTGCGGGAGAACGCTGAGACACGGAACGCTTCCAGCGTGAAGATGCACGCCGACCAGCTGACGGTGTCACCGGAGACGGTGCGCACGTTGGTGGACGAACAGTTCCCTGAGTGGCGGCGCCTGCCGATCACCGGTGTCGCGTCCCATGGGACGGTCAATGCCATCTTTCGCATCGGTGGCCGCTTCACCGCTCGGTTCCCTCTGCAGGCCGGACACGTCGGCTCGATTCGACGCCGGCTGGAGTCCGAAGCGGAAGCCGCCCGCGAGCTGGCAGGTCGCACGCGGTTTCCCACGCCCGAGCCCGTCGCGCTCGGTGAGCCCGGCGCGGGATACCCCCTTCCATGGTCGGTGCAGACGTGGCTGCCCGGCGCCGTGGCCACCGACGAGGACCCGGGCGGATCGGTCGCCTTCGCCCACGACCTGGCCGATCTCATCAGGGACCTGCGCGCGATCGACACGCGTGGCCGCACGTTCGCCGGCGAAGGCCGGGGAGGCGACCTTCAATCCCATGACGCGTGGATGGAGACCTGTTTCGAGCACAGCGAACAACTCCTCGACGTTCGCCGGCTTCGCCAGATGTGGGAAGACCTCCGAAGTCTGCCGCACAAAGCCGCCGACGTGATGACCCACGCTGATCTCATCCCGGGCAACGTGCTCGTGTCCGATGGCCGGCTGGCCGGGATTCTCGACGTCGGCGGCTTCGGACCGGCCGACCCTGCTCTGGATCTCGTGAGCGCCTGGCATCTGCTTGAGGCGGGGCCGCGGCAGGCGCTCCGCCTCGACCTCGGGTGCGACGACCTTGAATGGGAGCGAGGCAAGGCGTGGGCCTTCCAGCAGGCGATGGGCCTCGTCTGGTACTACCTCGAATCCAACCCGGCCATGAGCCGGATGGGCCGGCGCACTCTGGACCGCATCCTGGCAGACCGCTCGCCCGTCTGAGTGTCGGACCGCTCTCGTCACCCCTGCGGGGTGATCCGCGTCCCCACGTCCTCGCCCTGGCAGATCGCCTTCATGACGCCCGTTGCCGCCACATCGAACACGTGCATGAGAAGCTTCTGCTCGTTGGCGAGCACGAAGGCGCTCTCATCCATGACTCTCACCCCGGCGGCCAGCGCTTCCCGGTAGGTGAGGCCGGTGTACCGCTTCGCGTCCGGGTTGACGTTGGGGTCGCTGTCGTACACGCCGTCGACACCGCGCTTGGCCACCAGCAGCGCGTCCGCCTCGAGCTCCAGCGCCCGCTGGACCGCGGGATAGTCCGTCGTGACGTACGGCTGACCGATGCCGCCGGCGAGCAGCACGATCAGCCCGCGACGAAGATGCCGGTCGGCGCGGAGCCGGATAAAGGGCTCCGCCACGCTCTGCATGGGCATCGCGGTCATCACCCGCACGTCCGTTCTGGAGCGTGCGGTGAGCACTCCGCGCAGCATCAGCGCGTTCATGACCGTGCCGAGCATGCCGATGTTGTCAGCCTCGGCCCGGCCGATGCCCCATCCCTCGGCCATCCTGCCCCGGAAGTAATTGCCGCCGCCGATGACCACCGCCACCTGGACGCCGAGCTCGTGGACCGAAAGGATCTCGTCCGCCAGCTGGGCGAGGCTGGCGGGATCCGTACCCCATCCGGCGTCTCCCGCGAGCGCCTCGCCGCTCAGTTTGACTACGACCCGTGAATAACGCGGCACATCCGTTCCCTTCACGGCCGCGCGGTCGGCGACCCGGTCAAGAATACGAGGTGCGCACGTCTCCGCAGGAGGACGGTGGGCGCCGGGCTCGATCGGGTGCGCCTCAGGACCGGCCGGAGAACCGCCGCCTCGGCGAAATGAAACTTTCACCGGGCCTCGGCGGTCCGAAATTCAGGACCTGGCCGCGTTCCCCTTTCTGCAGGTGGCCGAAAAGCATCGGAAGAGCCCACTGATACGGAAGCACCCGGCCGGCGAATATCGCACTGCGCGTTTCAGGGAGACATGAACGAAGGCGACGTCACGGGGAGAATTCGACATGGGGGACCTCTTCGGCATGCTCAAACGCCGGGCCGACGACAATGCGAGGAGAGTGGTGGACGCCTGCGTCGGCGAGATCGCCGGTTTCCGGGCGATCGAGTCCAGAGCGCGGGCGTCGATGATGGAGTTCGCGGTCGTCGTACGGCGTCGGACGGCCGAGCTGGCCGCCTCCGGTGAGCCGCTGCTGGAAAGCGACCTGGCCTTCATCGAGTCGGTCGGCGAGCAGCGCGGCGAGCAGGGCGTGGCACCGGGCTGCCAGCGGGGCGCGCTCGCGCTGCACGCCGCCTTCACGCTGCGGGAGATCTCCGAGGCGGCCGGACCCGGCGATCTGGCCGAGACGATGCGCATGATCGACTGGCTGGCCGCGCAGGGCCCGGCGGCGCAGGCCGGCTACACCCGCGGCTATCTCCGGGGGTATGAACGGTTCCTGCCGGCGGCCTCGCGCGTCCACCTGCTGGCCACCATGGTGCTGCACGACGACCCGATGGCCGGCGAGCTGGCCGGCAGCCTCGGGATGCCGGTGACCGAGCACTATCTGGTCACGGTGGTACGGGTGGCCACGGAGCCGCCGAAGAAGTGCCGGGAGGAGGTCGTGGACGCCCTGCTGAAGCGGCACCGCATGCCGTTCGGGTGGCAGGAACCGGACGAGTTCGTGGCGCTGGTGCCGTATCACGGGACGCTGCCGGAGCACCGGTCGGCGGCCGAGAGGTCCGGGCTGGCGCTGGCGCGGGCGGTCGCCGACGTCGTGGGGCGGCCGTGCTCGGTCGGCACCGCCCACGGGCGCCGCCGCGCGCTAGTCCAGGCGGCCTCGCTGGCGCGGAAGGTCAGCCGGGTGGCGCCGATCGAGCGGGTGCCGCGCCGGCCGTACGGGGTGGCCGACGTGTTCGCGGAGCTGGGTGCGGTGGAGACGCCGCAGGTGGACCAGTGGTTGCGCGAGACGGCGCGGCGGCTCGGCGACGGGCCCGACCTGGTCCCGACGCTGGACGCCTACTACCGCAACGACATGAACCGGCTGCGTACGGCCGAGTCCCTGCACATCCATCCGCGCACGCTCGACTATCGGCTGCGGCGGGTGCGGGAGCTGGTGGGGATCGAGCCGGGCTCCACGCACGGCGTCCGGGTGCTGAGCACCACCGTCACCCGGCTGCTGGCGGGCGCCTGGAACGAGCACGGCTTTGTCTGACCATCTTCGTTTCCTTTCCGGGGCCCGTTTTGACATTAGTGACAAACGCCTGATCGGTGTCATGGGGGGGATTCTCGTGAAGTGACGATGACCGGCGCTCCTGGCTCGGCGAAAGTATCTCTGGTAAGGCTCGGCCGGGCCGGAAGGGAAATCCAGCGAAAGGTTCGATCACATGGCAGTACATGCGAGAAGAATGCTCGTCGGCGTGCTGGCCGCGATCGCGGCGCTGCTGTTCTCTGTCGCGCTTCACACGGGTTCGGCCGCCGCGGCGCCCGAACGCGGGTTCACCGACCAGTCGACCACGGCGCTCAAGGACGTCCCGGGCAAGGATGGGGCCGCGCTGGCCGCCACCTACTCGTGCTCCCGGAGCGTCCCGATCCCGGCGTACTACATCGACATCGACTGCACGGTGTTCACCGGGGCGATCAGGATCCTGGTGACCTGCTCCGACGGGTACCAGTTCGCCAGCCCGATCATCTTCGCGGGCAACCGGTTCACCGGGCGCGGCACGTGCGGGCCGCCGTGGACCGTACGCTCCGCCAACGCCGAGACGGTGTTCTGACCGGCCCATCCGTTCTCCGAGCCACCCGGAACCACCGGGTGGCTCTTTGATCCGTCAGGCCCCGCCGCTCGGGCTGCGTCAGAAGCGGTCACTCGGACAACGGCCGGTAGAGCGCATAGGCCAGCACCGCTCCTACCGCGATCGACAGCGGCCAGAGCGGGATGAGCCAGAGCGCCGCCAGGCGAGCGCCCCGCCGCCGTCGCGGAATGAACGAGATCATCGCACCCAGCAGGGCGCATCCGATCGGCGCGAAGAACCATGCGTCAACGAGGACGGTGCCCAATGTGCCGACAGGAGCACATTCCCTGGTCTCGTATTCCGTCAGTGGATCGAGACCGCACGCCTTGTTCTCCAGGACGGCCACTGCCATCCATGCGAAGAAGTCCATCGCCCACAGGACGACAGAGACAAAGGCCACGCCGGCAATCGCTGGAACCAGAGATCGAGGTCTGGAAGCGCTCGGCGGAACCACTGCGGTGTGCAGGTTGGCCATGAGCGGACTCTACTGTGCGGATCTTGAGGTGATCAACGAGCCGGTCCGGGGTCGAACGCGGACTCCGTACCGGTCAGCGAAGTGGTGATCAGGCCGGCGCCGGGGCCGAGCTCGAGGGTGCTCCGCTCCACCCCCTGCGCCGATTGCCGCGCCCGGCGACGCCGTCATCAAGCGGCACCTCGGGGCCGGGATCCAGCTGCGCGTCCAGCGGGCGATCCGCGAGCAGTTCGACGGGACGCTGCCGGTGGGCAGTGCCGTGTGCGTGCCGTCCGGGGCGACCAACCCGAGGTTCCTGATCTCGACGCCCACGATGGTGCAGTCGGCGCAGGACGTGAGCGAGACGCTGAACGTGGCCCTGGCCTGCGCCGCCGCCTTCCAGGCCATCCACATGCAGAACGACGAGGAGCCGGACAGCATCAAGTCGGTCGCGCTGGTCGGCATGGGCGCGGCGACGGGCCAGGTGCCGCCGCGGGTGTGCGCGAACCTGATGTGGACCGGCTACACGCTGTTCAACGACTACCGGTTCCGCGACTACGACGACCTGCGCAAGACGATCCGTGAGCAGCTCGACGACATCGACAGCCGCCCTGAGGAGCGGGTGCGGATCAAGCCGCCCTCCGACGGGCCCCGCGGCTGACGCCGCGGCGCGGTCACTCCCACACCGCGGACTCCGGGTCGACGCCGTGCGCCTTCGCGTTCGCGAAGATCACGTCGCGCAGCCAGGCGGTCAGGCCCGGTGCGACCGCCTCGAAGTTCTCGGCGAACCGGGGATCGGCGACGTACATCCGCCCCATGCACGCCTGCATCGAGTGCGTGCAGTCGAAGTACGTCGAGATCAGCGTGCGGTGGCGCTCGGCGAGGGCGTTGGCGCCGTCGGAGCCGGGCACGACGCCGGCGCGCATCGCGGCCGCGAGGTCGGCGTTGAGAGCTTCTGCCGTGGCCACGACACCCTTCCAGTCCTCCGCGGTCATCCCGGCGGCCCGCTCGGCGTACTGCGCCCACTGCGCGCTGCCGCCCCAACGGTCCTCGGCCTCCTCGGCCCAGGCGGGCTGCCAGTCGTCGCCGAAGATCTCGACCTGCTCCTCCGGGGTCAACCGCATCCCGGCCTTCGACGCCTCCAGCATGCGATCGACCGCGCTGACCATCTTCTGCAGCCGGGAGATGCGCTCCACGAGCTCTGACCGCTGCCGGCGCAGGTGGTCGCGCGCGTCGGCGTCCGGGTCGTCGAGGACCCGGCCGATCTCGGCGAGCGGGAACCCCAGCTCCCGGTAGACGAGGACCCTGTGGATCCGGGCGACGTCGTCGTCGGAGTAAACCCGGTATCCGGACCAGGTGCGCCCGCTCGGGCGTACGAGGCCGATCGTGTCCCAGTGGTGCAGCGTCTTCACGCTGACCCCGACGAGCGCGGCCGCCCGGCCAACGGTGAGGATGGCCACCAGCTCAGTATCGCTCACACCGCCTGGGCCTTGATGCGCCTGCGGGCGTTGAGCACCGGATCAGGGCCGGCCGTGACAGGGCCCCTCACTCCGGCGAGGCCGGGGTGACCTGCAGGTAGGTGAGGACCGCCATCACCCGGCGGTTGTGGTCGTCGCACGGCGGGAGGCCCAGCTTGGCGAAGATGTTGTTCGTGTGCTTGCCGATCGCCTTGTCCGTGACCTGGAAACGGGCGGCGATCGCGAGGTTGGACAGGCCCTCGGCCATCAGCGCCAGCACCTCCCGCTCCCGCGGCGTGAGCCCGGCCAGCGGCTCGTCCCGGCTGCGGCGGGTCAGCAGCTGCGAGACCACCTCGGGGTCCATGACGGTGCCGCCCGCGGCGACCTGGCGTACCGCGTCCACGAACCGGTCGACGTCGCCGACCCGGTCCTTGAGCAGGTAGCCCACGCCGCCGGACCGGTCGGAGAGCAGCTCGCGGGCGTACAGCTGCTCCACGTACTGGGAGAGGATCAGCACCGGCAGCCCCGGCACCAGGCGGCGGGCCTCCAGCGCGGTGCGCAGCCCCTCGTCGGTGTAGCCGGGCGGCAGCCGTACGTCGACCACGGCCACGTCGGGGCGGTTGCGGGTGAGCGCGTCCAGCAGCATCGGGCCGTTGTCGACCGCCGCGGACACCTCGAAGCCGTTCGCCTCCAGCAGGCGGATCAGGCCGTCGCGGAGGAGGGCGAGGTCTTCGGCTATGACAACGCGCACGGGAGCTCCATGGTGAGTTCGGTCGGGCCGCCGGACGGGCTCCGCAGGACGAGCCGGCCGTCGAAGGCGGACAGGCGTCTGTCGATGCCGCGCAGGCCGGTGCCGGCGGCTCGGTCGGCCCCGCCGCGCCCGTCGTCGCGGACCGCCACCCGGAGCAGCCCGCCCGTGTGGGACACCCGCAGCCACGCACGCGACGCGCCGCTGTGCTTGGCCACGTTGGTCAGCGCCTCGGCGGTGGCGAAGTAGACCGCGGACTCGACCGGCGCCTCCAGGCGGCCCGGCAGGTCGATCTCGACCTCGACCGGCACCGGGCACAGCAGCGCGGCGGCCTCGACCGCCCCGGCCAGACCGCGGTCGGTCAGCACCGGAGGATGAACGCCGCGCACCAGGTCCCGCAGCTCGGTCAGGGCCTGGCCGGCGACCTCCCGGGCCTCGTCGATCATCATCCGGGCCTGGGCCGGATCGCGGAGGTCGCGGGCCAGCCCCAGGTTCATCCGGATCGCGATCAGCTTGGCCTGCGCGCCGTCGTGCAGGTCGCGTTCGATCCGGCGCAGCTCGGCCGCCTGCGCGTCGACCACCACGGCCCGCGACTCGGTCAGCTGCCTGATCCGCGCGGCCGCGCTCGCCTCCGGAAGGAGCAGCAGCGCCGACAGCCGGGCCTGCCCGGTCCTGAGCAGGGGCAGCGCCACCAGGATGATCGCCGCGATGGCCGCGGCGGAGACACTGAGGGAGAACGTGTTCAGCGCGCTGACCTCGACCACGTTCACCCGGAAGAAGATGTAGTCGAAGGCGGCCACCAGCCCCCACATGACGAGCGCGGGGACCGGCCACGTGACGGCGTGCACGGCCAGCCAGGCCAGATCCCGCCACCGGGGTCCGCCCTCGTGCGGAGCGGGCCGCGGATCCGGGTCGAGCACGCGTCCCGCCCAGGCCCGCTGCACCCCGGCCAGGGACCGGACGAGCGCGAGCACGCGGACCAGCAGCGGCACGCCGAGGCCGGCCACCGGGACCAGCGCGGCGCTCACCAGCAGCACGGCGATCAGCGCCAGCGCGGCCACGCCCGTGGCGGCGTTCAGCAGCAGCCCGCCGCCGGCGGCCAACGCTCGGCGGATCCCGTTCACGCCTGCAGTCTGCCCGACGCGCGGCGCGCAGGCGGTAGGTCCAGACCTACCTCCGTAGTGGGCGCATCCCCATCGAGATCCGCCCGCCGGGCCGGAAGGCTGTCGGCCGTCAACTGGACGAGCGGGGGGAGACCATGATCGAAGTGAACGGGCTGACCATGAGATACGGCGCCAAGCTCGCCGTCGACGACCTGACGTTCACCGTGAAACCGGGGCTGGTGACCGGCTTCCTCGGCCCGAACGGCGCGGGCAAGTCCACCACCATGCGCGCCGTCCTCGGTCTGGAGGTCCCCACCGCCGGCAAGGCGCTGGTGAACGGTCACCCGTACGCGTCGCTGCCCCGGCCCATGCGCTCGATGGGGGCCCTGCTCGACGCCGGAGCGGTGCACGGGGGCCGCAGCGCGTACGCGCACCTCGCCTGCCTGGCCCGCAGCAACGGCATCGGCCGCGCCCGGGTGACCGCCGTCCTCGATCAGGTCGGCCTGAACGGCGTCGCCGGCAAGCGGATCAGCGGCTTCTCGCTCGGCATGCGGCAGCGCCTGGGGATCGGCACGGCGCTCCTCGGGGACCCGGGGGTGCTGATGCTCGACGAGCCGCTGAACGGGCTGGACCCGGAGGGCATCCGCTGGCTCCGCGACCTGCTGCGCTCCCTGGCGGCAGAAGGCCGTACCGTGCTGCTGTCCAGCCACCTGATGAACGAGATGGCGCTCACCGCCGATCACGTCGTCGTCATCGGGCGGGGACGGCTGATCGCCGACACCGCCATGGCCGCCCTGGCCGGGCACTTCCAGCGCGACGTGCTGGTGCGTACGCCTGACCCGGAGCGGCTCGCCGGCGTCCTGCGCGCGCACGGGGCGGCGGTGTCGCCCGAGGACAACGGCGCCCTGTCGGTGCGGGACCTGGACGCGGCCCGGATCGGCGTGCTCGCGCTCTCCGCGGGGATCGCGCTCGCGGAGCTGTCCCCGCGTGCCGCGTCCCTGGAGGAGGCGTTCGTACGGCTCACCGAGGACAGCGCCGAGTACAAGGCAGGCGTCCGATGATCGACGTGATCGCTTCCGAGTGGCAGAAACTCCGCTCGCTCCGCTCGAACCTCTACCTGCTGGCCTGCTCCGTAGCGGCCGTCCTGGCCTGCGCCGGGGTGGCGTTCATGATCGGGCGCGGCTTCGACCAGCAGCCGCTCCAGGAGCGGGTGGCCTTCACCGGTAACGGGGACGGCCTGGGCAACGGGATCGCGGTCGCCTACTTCGTGTTCGCCGCGCTGGGCGCCCTCGCGATCACCTCGGAGTACAGCACCGGGATGATCCAGACGAGCCTGGTGGCCGTGCCGCGCCGGCAGGTGCTGCTGCTGGCCAAGGTCCCGGGGCTGGCCGCGGTCGCGCTGGTGGCGGGTCAGGTCCTGGCGTTCGGCATGCACGCGGCGGCCATGGTGGTGCTCGGCGACCGGGCCGGGCAGCTGCTCCGCGACGGGCAGACGCTGGGCACGCCGCTGTCGGAGCCGGGCGTGCTCGCCTCGGTGGTGCTCGCCGGGCTGTCGATGGCGGCGGTCGCGCTGATCGGGCTCGGTGTCGGGGCCGCCGTCCGCTCCACCCCCGGCGCCCTGGTCGCGCTGATCGTGATCATCGTGGTGCTGCCGGTGGTGGCCAGGACCCTGCCCATGCCGCTGCGCGCCCAGGCCGGCTCGTTCATGATCGAGAACCTGCCGCTCCAGATCGCGGGGGTCGGCGGCGGGATCCTGCCGCCTGCCGCGGCGGCGGGACTGCTGGTCGCGTACGTGGTCGCCGCGCTGACGGCGGGCGCGGTGACGATCGCGCTCAAGGGAGGCCGGATCAAGGCGCTGGCGGTGGGAACGGCCGCCGCCGTCCTGGTGTCGGCGGTGCCCGCCGCCGCGTCCGGTTCGCCGGGCTCCGGACCGTCCTCGCTGGCCTGGGCGGCCTGTAAGGACGGCGCCAAGGACATGCGGTGCGCCTCGATCGAGGTGCCGCTGGACTGGGCCAGGCCGGCCGGGCGGAAGATCCGGCTGACCCTCGGCATGCTTCCCGCGACCGGCGCCGAACGCCGGATCGGCACGGTGTTCGCGGTCCCCGGCGGCCCCGGCGGCTCGGGCGTCAAGGATCTGAGCAATGCCGCGGGCAGCTTCGCCGAGCTGCGGAACCGTTTCGACGTCGTCAGCGTCGAGCCCCGCAACACCGTCGACAAGGGCGTGCTGCCGTACGACTGCCTCGTCTCCGGCCCGTGGATCACCTTGCCCGACACCCGCGCCGAGTACGCCGAGCTGGGCAGGCGCAACCGGGCGGCGGCGGAGCGGTGCCGCGCCGCCGATCCCGAGTTCTTCGACCACCTCGATTCGGCCTCCGTGGCGCGGGACATGGAGGCGATCCGCGTCGCGCTGGGAGAGGAGCGGCTGAGCTTCGTCGCCAACTCCTACGGCGGCATGCCCGCGATCGCCTACTCCCGGCTGTTCCCCGGCCGGGTGCGCGCGATGGTGTTCGACGGCGCGGTCAACCCGTACGCGGACCGCGCGCGGGGCAGGCTCACCCATGAGCAGTCCTTCACCCGCTTCGCCGCCTGGTGCGCGGCGACCACTACCTGCGCGCTGCACGGTCAGGACGTCGGCGAGGTCTGGCGGGCGCTGGTGGCGCGGGCCGACCGCTCCCCTGTGCCGGTCAGAGGAGAACGGGCCGCCTACAGCGGGTTCGACATCAAGCAGGCCGCCGCCCCCAGCGTCATCTCACCGGGTCCGGAGCCCGAGTTCCCCCGGTGGAAGGAGCTCGCCGAAGCGATCAAGCGGGCCGCCGCCGGTGACGCCTCCGGGTTCGCCGACTATGTCAGGCAGAGCACGAAGAGCCTGAAGGTCCCCTCGTTCACCGGGATGAACATGACCCACTGCCCCGACGGCCTGGGATACCGCGACTACGCGGAGTACCGGGAGAAGCGCCGCGAGGGTGAGCGCCTGCTGCCGAACCTCGCCGGGATCGAGCTGCGGACCCCGCTCGCCTGCGTCGGCTGGCCGGCCCCGGTCACCAACCCGCCCGCGCCGCTGCCCGCCAAGGGGCTGCCGCCCTATCTGGGCGTCGGCTCGTGGACGGACTTCGACGGGGTCGCGGACATCGTACGGCGCGTGCCGGGCTCGGCGGCGGTCCAATACCAGTGGTACGGCCACGGGCTCTACAACAGCGGCGTCCCGTGCGTCATCGCCCACGTCAACCGCTATCTGACCAGCCTGCGCCTGCCCGCGCGGGGCACCGTCTGCCGCCCTCCGGCGTGAGCCTCAGAGCAGGCCCAGCTCGCCGAGGGGTTTGCGCCAGTAGTCCGCGTCGAGGGACCTGCTCTGGATGAGGGCCTCGGTGTCGTCCCGGGTGCGGCCGAGGTCGGCGGTGACGTGCAGGATCCGGTTGAAGGTCCTGAACGCCTCGTCGTCCCCCGGCTGCATCCGGCAGCGGTGGATGCGCTCGTACCAGTACTTCTGCTCCGCCTCGATCCGCGGCAGGAGCTCGGCGCGGGTGAGAGCGCGTGCTTCTTCGATGGTGAGCCGCTCGAAGCCTGGCATGGCCTCATTGTGCCCGCGCTTCGGCTCTCGGCTGACAATCCCGCGAAAGATTAACCCTCTGCACTAGTCTTGCCACCGTGAGTAACAGAGTGCTCCGGCGGATCGGGCGGCGCGGCGCCTCCCTGGCTTTCGTCGGCCTGTTATCTCTGGCCATCGCCGCCTCGCTGGCCTTCGCGCCGGCGAGCCAGCGTGCCACCCCCTCCTACGCCGTGCTGGCCTCCATCGCGCCGCTGGACGTCTGGGCGGTGCTCTGGCTCGCCACCGGCGTGCTGTGCCTGGTGCAGATGTTCCTGCGCTCCGACCGGATGGCCTTCGCCGCCGCCACCGCGCTGGTCCTCCTGTACGGGCTGGTGTTCCTGGTCTCGACGTTCACCGGAGACAATCCGCGCGGCTGGGTCGGGGGTGCGGTGTGGCTGGCGTTCGGCGGCTGGATCACGCTGATCGCGACCTGGCCGGAGGCCGTCACGCTCGACCGGCTCCCGGGCTCCGGCTCGGCAGTGATCGTGGCCAACGCCGCCGGGATCATCCAGTCGTGGAATCCGCAGGCCGCCACCATGTTCGGCTGGAGCACCGACGAGGCGGTCGGGCGGCCGTTGACGATGCTCATGCCGGCGCGCTTTCGCGACAGGCACGACATGGGGCTGACCAAGGTCCGCGTCAACGGCCACTCCGACCTGGCCGGTCGGATCATCCCGCTGGTCGGCCTGCGTCGCGACGGCACGGAGTTCGCCATCGCGCTGACCGTCAACGCCTGGCACAGCGACGACGGCATCACGTACACCGGCGTGATACGCCCAGTGGAAGGAGGCCACGCTGACTGACATCCTCATCCAGGTCGCCCTCGGGATCGTCCCGCTCGGCGTGGCATACCTCGCCTTCCGCTCGGCCACCGACGCCAACAAGAAGACCCAGCAGACCGCGATCCTCCAGGCCGAGCGCCAAGCCGAGTTAGAACGCTCCAAAGTGGACGCCGAGGCCTTCCTCAGAGCGAAGACGATCTACGAGGACGCGCTCAGCCAGATGGAGAAACAGCTGACCAGGGTGCAGAATCAAGCCTCCCAGCTCGGCACCGACCTGATCAGCGAGCAGAGCACGGCCACGGCGATGCGCGACCAGATCGGCCAGCTCCAGGCCCAGATCCGCGCGCTCGAACGCACCGTCGTCGCCCTGCGCGCCCAGCTCATCGCCGCGGGGATGGCTCCCGTGCCCCCGTCCGAGGCCACCGGCCCCTACTTGCGCAGGCGCCTGCTGGGCGAAGGATAGAACCCTCGACGCTGCCCGGGCTCCCCCCGCCCCGCCTGACCGATCAGAGCCCGTGTGCCTCGGCCAGCAGCTCGGCCGAGCGCAGCCACACCTTCCTGTCGGTGGCCGAGAAGGCCACGATCAACTCGTCGGCATCGGCGAGCTTGGCGAACCGGTCCACATACTCCTTGACCTCCGCCGCGTCCCCGACCGCCGAATACTTGGCCATCTGCACGATCTGCTGCCCGGCCGGCGACTCGAGGATCATGTCCGCCTCCTCGGTCGTGAACGTGCGCCCCCGCCCCAGGAACCTGCTCACCCTCAGCCGCTTCGAGGCCAGGAACTGCTCCTGCGCCTCCTCCGACGTGTCCGCCGCGATCACGTTGAGCGCGGCGATGACATGGGGCCGGTCGAGCTGCGCCGACGGCTGGAAGTCGCGCCGGTAGAGCGCCACGGCCTCCTCCAGCGCGGTCGGGGCGAAGTGCGAGGCGAACGCGTACGGGAGCCCCAGCGCCGCGGCGAGCTGGGCGCCGAACAGCGAGGAGCCGAGGATGTAGAGCGGCACGTTCGTGCCCTTGCCCGGCGTGGCCTCCACGCCCGGGATCCGGGACTCATCCGAGAGGTAGCCCTGCAGCTCCAGGACGTCCTGCGGGAACGTGTCGGCAACCGACGGGGTGCGGCGCAGGGCGCGCAGGGTCTGCTGGTCGCTGCCGGGCGCCCGGCCGAGGCCCAGGTCGATACGGCCCGGATGCAGGGTTTCGAGGGTGCCGAACTGTTCGGCGATGGTGAGCGGGGCATGGTTCGGCAGCATGACGCCGCCCGCCCCGAGACGGATCGTCCGGGTGTGGGCGGCGACGTGGGCGATGAGCACGCTGGTCGCCGAGGAGGCGATGCTCGCCATGTTGTGGTGCTCGGCGTACCAGATCCGCCGGTAGCCCAGTTCCTCGGCCCGCTGGGCCAGGGCCACGCTGGCGGCGAAGCTTTCCGCCGCCGTCTCGCCCTCGCCGATGATCGCCAGATCAAGGATGGACAGCGGCAGAGCCATGAGTACGCGCCTTTCGCAGAGCGGTTCGACCTGGCTGTGGACAACAGCCGCGAAGGCGCCGTTATTTCACCGATGGGCCCCTGGGCGGGCACAGGGGCCCATCGAGTCTCATGAGGTCGAACAGGTCACCGGTGACGGGACGCCGTTCTGGCCGCTCCAGTTGGCGACGAAGCCGAACGTGGCGCTCGCCCCGGCTCCGAGGGCGCCGTTCCAGTTGAGGTTGGTCACGGTGACGGTGCCGCTGCCCGAGAGGTTGCCGTTCCAGAGCTGCGTGATCGTCTGCCCGTTCGGGAACGTCCAGCCGACCCTCCAGCCGGCGATGGCGGACGAGCCCGTGTTCTTCACGGTGACCTCACCCTGGAAGCTGCCCTGCCACTGGCTGGTCACCTTGTAGGTAGCCGTGCAACCCGCAGGACCCGTGGTGGGTGTCACGGTGGGGGTGACCGTGGGCGTCACGGTCGGGGTGACGGTGGGCGGCGGGGCGGCGATGGCCAGGTCGTAGGCCCGCTGCGGCACGAACTGTCCCGCGGTCGCGATGCACCCGTCCGACTCGCCGGGCGGCTTGACCCAGAGGTAGGCGTCAATGGCCGAGTCGCCCGTGTTCGTGGTGCTCCAGGTGCCGGTGGCGCGGCCCGCCGGGTCGCACCACTCGCTGCCCTGCGGCCCGTTGCCGTTGCGGCTGGTGTCGACGACCGCCTTCAGCCTGGACACGCCGGTCGCCGCGATGACGCTCTTCGCGTACGACACCAGACCGGGGGTGGAGCGGTAGTTGGAGGTGTTGACGGCGATGCCGTCGGCGCTGTTGGCCACGTCCGAGCCGTTCAGCCTGGACGCGGCCTCCGAGGCGGACAGCCAGGCGTCGTGCCCGATGTCGAAATAGACCTTTACCCGCGACAACGTCCCCTTGAGCTTCTTCCCGGCGTACGCCATGGACGCCTTGACCTCGGCCTGCTGCGAGGCGTTCATGCAGTTCGACATGATGGCCAGCGCGTCGGGCTCCAGCACGACCGTGGCGGGCCGGCCGCCGAGACCGGCCGCGATCTGGTCGATCCAGGCCCGGTACGACGCGTGGTCCGGCGCGCCGCCCGCGCTCGCGCCGCCGCAGTCGCGGTTCGGCATGTCGTACACGACCATGATCGGGATCTTGCCCGCCGACGCGGCGGCGCCGACGTACGCGTCGACCTGGCTGCGCACGGTGGCGGGGTTGTACGTGGCGAACCACCGGCCCTGGGGCACGGCGGCGATCCGGTCCCTGATCACCGGGGTGCGGCTGTCGTTGGGGTTCGCGGCGACCCACTTGGCCGCGTTCGTCTGCGGATCCACATAGAAAGCGGAGTCGGCGGCCTCGGCGGTGGACGAGGACAGGACGATCGCCCCCGCCGCGGCCATGGCGGCCGTCGAGAGGAGCACCGCCAAGACGGGCCTTTTGCGAGACATGAATTTCACTCCGTCCGTCGTGTGGGAGCGCTCCCACCGGCTCTTCGGATCGTAGGTAACCGTCAGTGCCCGTTCAAAGACATCCGATCGCTGCCGCCCACGTCTTCGCAGGCCAGACCCGTGACAGGGGGTGAAACTTTCAGCGCAGGCAGGCCTCGAAGACCGCGGTCAGGCGGTCGACGTCGGCCGGGGTGGCCGGCTCGGGACCGAGGCGGCGGCGCATGGCGCCGATGCCGAGGAAGACCGCCGTGGCCATCCGCGCTCTGGCGTGGGCGTCCGGGCCGCCCAGTTGCTCCTCAAGAGGGTCGAGCAGCGCCGTGATCAGCCGCTCCCGGGCCACGGCCTGGATCTCCGGATCGCCGGCGGAGCGTTCGAGGGTGCGCAGGATCGGGCTCTCCGGCGGGTGCTCCATGCGCTCTGCCGCGTATTCCGCCAGGCGCCGCGGCAGGCTCTCGCGGTCGCCGCCGAACAGGTCTCTTATGGTCGGCTCCCCGTCCAGGACCGCGCCGAAGAGACCGGCCTTGGAGCCGAAGTAGCGGCCCACCAGGGCGATGTTGGCGTCCGCGGCAGCGGCGATCATGCGTACGGTCACCCGTTCGTATCCCTGCTCGCCGAAGAGCGTGCGGGCCGCACGAAGGATCCGCTCGCGGGTGGCCTCGCGGTCGCGGGGCCGGGCCTCAGACACCTGAGCTTCCACACCCTGAACTCTACTGAACACACCCCCACTTGCCGCGCGGCTAGTAAACAGGCGTATACTCAAGTTCGCAAAACTGTAGTAAGGGGATGTGGTGTCTTGGTAGCGCACGCTCAGGCCGCAGCCCCCGCGAGGCGGCAGTACACCCACCGCGAAATCCTCGAGGTCATGTCCGGGCTCATGCTCGCCATGCTCACGTCGATGATCTCGACCTCGGTGGTGGGCACGGCGCTGCCGACGATCGTGGGCGAGCTGGGCGGTCAGGATCAGTACTCATGGGTCGCCTCCGCGACCATGCTGACCATGACGGTGTCCACGCCGTTGTGGGGCAAGCTGTCCGACCTGTTCGGGCGGAAGCTGCTCTTCCAGACCGCGCTCGGGCTGTTCGTCGCGGCCTCTCTGGTGGCCGGTCTGTCGCAGAACATGGGACAGCTCATCGCGGCTCGGGCCGTACAGGGTCTTGGCGTGGGCGGTTTGTCGGCGCTCGCGCAGGTGATCCTGGGAGACATCGTGTCCCCGCGCGAGCGCGGCCGCTACTCCGGCTACATGGGGGCGGTCTTCGGGATCTCCACGGTCGCGGGGCCGCTGCTCGGCGGATTCCTGGTGGACACCGACTGGCTCGGATGGCGCTGGTGCTTCTACGTCGTGGTGCCGTTCGCCCTGGTGTCCTTCATCGTGATCCAGAAGGTGCTGAAGCTGCCGAAGATCAAGCGGAGCACCTCGATCGACATCTGGGGCGCGACGACGATCACGGCCAGCGCGAGCGCGCTCATGCTGCTGCTGACGCTGGGCGGCGTCGAGTTCGAGTGGAACTCGGTCTGGACGTACCTCCTGGCGGCGCTCAGCCTGCTGATGCTGGCCCTGGCGGTGCTGTCGGAGCGGACCGCGCGCAACCCGATCCTGCCGCCGCGGCTGTTCCGCAACCGTACGTTCGTGCTCACCGGCCTCGCCTCGCTGTTCGTCGGCATGGCGATGTTCGGCGCGATGATCTATCTGCCGCAGTACCTGCAGATCGTCAAGGGCCTCAGCCCCACCGAGTCCGGCCTGATGACGCTGCCCATGGTGGTGGCGCTGTTCCTGGCCGGCGTGATCTCGGGGAAGATCGTCACCCAGACCGGCCGGTGGAAGATCTTCCCGGTCGTGGGCCTGCTGGTCGTGGCGGTCGGGCTGTTCCTGCTGTCCCGGCTGCACGTGGACTCCAGCGAGTGGCTCATCGGCTTCGACGTGGCGGTGCTGGGCACCGGGCTCGGCCTGTCCATGCAGATGCTCATCCTGGCCGCCCAGAACGGCTCCGAACTGCGTGACATGGCCTCCACCACGTCCGGCGTGTCGTTCTTCCGCTCGCTGGGCGGCGCCGTCGGTGTGGCGGCCTTCGGCGCGATTCTGACGAACCGCCTCAAGGACGAGATAGCCGACATGCTCAGGGCGGCGCACATCGTGCTGCCCGGCGGCTCGAACGTCAAGCTCGGCAGCCCGAGCGCCATCCAGCAGCTGCCCGCGCCGATCAAGAACATCGTGCTGGAGGCGTTCACCAGGGGCCTGGAGACCGTGTTCATGGTGGGCGTGCCCATCGCGCTGCTCGGGTTCGTGGCGACGATCTTCCTCAAGGAGCTGCCGCTGCGCGGCTCCTCGACGCCGGCCCCGGCGCCGAATCCGCTGAGCAAGGACGACCTGGTCCTGGCCGGGCTGCTGCTCGAGCTGATCGCCCAGCGCATCGAGCGGACCAACGGCCAGCCGTCCGCCCTGCTCACCGCGGTCGCCAAGATGGCGCCACCGGACGACCGCCCGGAACGCGAGCGGGCCCGGTCCGTCGCCAAGAACGTGCTGCGGCCGACCTCGCGAGCCCTCATCGCGCAGGCCGCGCCCCCGCAGAAAGACCTCGTATCAGGAGGAATCTCACAGTGATTCGCAAGTTCGTGGGCGCCGTCGCGGCCGCCCTGGCCGTCCTGGCCGGGCTGTGGCTGATGATCGCCCCCTTCGCCCTGGGCACCCAGCCGGAGGACGCCGACTGGACGAACACCACCCAGTCGGAGTTCTTCACCGGCCTCGGCGTGGCCGTCGTGGGGCTCATCGGCGCGATCTGCTTCGTGCTGGCCATCTACGAGGAGCTCGTGGTGCGGGGCCTCGTGGTCGTCCGCCGGCGGCAGCCCGAGCCGGAGCCGGAGCCCGTGCCGGCGGCGCCCCAGGCGTCGTCCGCCGAGCTGGCGAGCCTGCTGGCCCCCCTCGTCGAGGCGCTGCGCGAGGACATGAACAACTCGGGTGAGCACCGCCGCAACGGCAAGGCTCCCCTGGTCGGAGTGGAGGACAACCGATGAAGGCCAAGCTGGGCGTCTGCGCCCTCGTCCTGCTGTTCCTCGCCGGCCTGTGGCTGGTCGCCGCGCCGTTCGCGGTCGGCTACCAGGCGAGGGGCGCGGCCTACGTCGACGCGACGGTCAACGACCTGTGGCTCGGCGGCTCGATCGCCGCGGTCTCGTTCGTGTCCCTGGTGATCTACGCGGCCGACGCCCTGCGCGAGCTGGCGCAGCGCGGCAAGCACGCCGACTCATAACGCGAGAAGTGCCGTGTTCGGCGGTGACACAGACCCCGGACGGGAGCCACTGACCGGCAGGCTCCCGGCCGGGCAGTTCGAGATCGGCAAGGACGGCGCCGGCCTGCTCGTGGTGGGCTTCGACGGATCGGGCCCGAGCCGCAACGCGCTCGCGTACGCGGCCGGGCTCGCCCGGCGGGACAACGCGGCGCTGCTCATCGCCTTCGTTGAATCGCTCAACAGCGCCGCGCTGTGGTTCTTCGCCGGGTCGCCGATCATCCCCGACGCGGCGGCCGACCTGACCGAGGACCTGCGGGACGAGCTGAGGGGCGCGGGCGTTCCCTGGCAGTTCGTCAGCATGCGCGGGGACGCGGTGCGCGAGCTGGAGACGCTGGCCAGCACCTACATGGCCGACGCCATCGTGGTGGGCCGCTCGCGTTCGTCCTGGCACGGCTCGGTGGCGGTCGGGCTGGCGAAACGGGCTCGCCGTACTGTGCTGATAGTGCCCTGAGCTGGTCGGACGTCGCATATGGTGGCGAGATGAAACGTGCTGCCGCCATGGCGTTCGTGGTGCTCGCTTCCGTTTCGTGCGGGACGGGCAAGCCTGCCGCCACGGGCTCCGTCCCCAAGGAGAGCGCTCCGGCTTTCGAGAGCCTCGACTCGCCCACGCCCTCGCCCTCGCCCACCACGGGCGCGCCCGGCTCGGCCGCGCCGCCGGCCTTCAGCGCCGAGATCTCGCGGCCGTCCCGCCAGCAGCTGCCGTACTCGTGGCGGCCCGGCTGCCCGGTCCACTACCGCGACCTGCGGCTGATCACGATGACGTACTGGGGCTTCGACGACAGGCCGCACACCGGGCAGCTGGTGGTGAACAAGGCGGTCACCGACGACATCGTGACGGTCTTCAGGAAGTTGTACGGCTGGCGCTGGCCCATCGAGCGGATGAAGCTGGTGGACGCGTACAAGGGTGACGACTTCGACTCGATCGAGGCCAACAACACCTCGGCCTTCAATTGCCGTCAAGCGACCGGATCCACCCATTGGTCCAAGCACGCCTACGGGCAGGCGATAGACGTCAATCCCATCCAGAACCCATATGTCACCGCAAGTGGTAGCACAGCGCACCAAGCATCCAAAAAGTTCACCAAACGCCCCATGAAGGGAAAGGGAGTAATAAATCCTGGTGACAAGGTAGTTAAGGCCTTTGACCAGGTTGGTTGGGAGTGGGGCGGCTACTGGTCAGGAGCCAGAGACCTGCAGCATTTCAGCAAGAGCGGAGGCTGAGAGAATCCCCCCATGGCGGCTAAGGACGGCGACGGCTGGATCGAGTGCTCCCAAGGCCACAGGCACTGGGGGCTGCACGGCGCCTCGGGGCTGCTCGTCGTGCACCACGACGAACTCGGCACGCCGTACGTGCTCATGCAGAAACGCTCCTGGTGGAGCCACCACGGCGGCACCTGGGGGCTGCCCGGCGGGGCGCGCGACAGCCACGAGGACGCCGTCGCCTCCGCCTTGCGAGAGGCCCGCGAGGAGGCGGCGCTCGCCGGCGACGGGCTGCGGGTGCAGGGCGTCTACCGCGACGATCACGGCGGGTGGGCATTCGAGACGGTGATCGCCGCCTCGCCCGAGCTGCTGGCCGCCGCCCCCGCCAACGGGGAGAGCAGCGAGATGCGCTGGCTCCCGCTACCGGAGGTGACCGGCCGGAAGCTGCATCCCGGTTTCGCCGCCACCTGGGACGAGGTCCAGGGGGAGATCAGTCCGGAGACCCTCGTGCTCGACGTGGCCAACATCGTGGGCGCGCGGGCCGAGCACGGCTGGTGGCGCGACCGGCTCGGCGCGGCGACCCGGCTGCTGGAGGCCGTCTCGAGGCTCAGGCTCACGCATCCGGTGCTGGCGCAGTGGTATCCGCGCGTCGTGGCGGTCGTGGAGGGCGCCGCCAGGAGCGCGCCGGAGCTGCCGGGGGTCCAGGTGGTCGCGGCCACCGGGAGCGGCGACGACGCGATCGTCGACGTGGTGCGCGGGGCCAAGCCGTGGGAACGGGTGCTCGTCGTCACCGCGGACCGGGCGCTGAAGGAACGCGTGCACGAGCTGGGCGCCGAGAGCGTGGGCCCGAAGTGGCTGCTCTCGCAGCTGACCGACTGACAGTGATGATGGAGATGAACGCTTCCGACCAGGGTTTGACCCACCGACTGACAGTGACTTCAGCGTTCGGCGGCGAGCACGACGTCGAAGGCGGCCTTCAGGCCCGTCACGTCGAGCACGCGCTGAAGCACGCCGTGCACCCCGACCAGGCGTAACGTACCGGCCTGGGCGGAAATGCGGCGCTGGTGCTCCACGAGCACCCACAGGCCGCTGGAGTCGCAGAACTCCAGCGCCTTCGCGTCGATGTCGACCCGCACGAGACCCTCGGCGAGCAGCTTGCCCAGACACTCCTTGAGCTGCGGCGCGGTGAGCTTGTCGAGGTCACCGTCGAGGCGGACGAGCGCTGCCGACCGGCCGCGCTCCACCTCAACGTTGAGATCCGCCACCTCCTGAACGTACACCCCTGTCACTGCAGCCGCTATCGTGGTTTCCGCACAGGAGGGTTCGCATAGTGGACGAGTGCAGCCGCCTTGAAAGCGGCCAGGTCAGCGATGGCCTCGTGGGTTCGAATCCCACACCCTCCGCTCACTGTCCGGCGAAACCGTCGCCCACGCAGGCGGCGAGCTGCAGATAGGCGTCCCTGGTCGGCTCCTGCAGCCGGTCGAGGTCGATCTCCGCGCCCTCCTCCAGATGCGGGTCGTACGGCACCCGGACCACCGCGCGGCACCTGGCGGCGAAGTGGGCCTCCAGCTTCTTGATGTCCACCGCCGACTTCGAGCGCGGCCGCACGCTGCACAGCACCACGGTCGCGTTCTTCACCAGGTCGGCGTAGTGGTGCGCCTCCAGCCAGTCGAGCGTCGCGGAGGCCGCCCTGGCACCGTCCACGGACGGGGAGCTGACCAGCACGATCTGGTCGGCCAGCCCGAGCACGCCGCCCATCGCGGAATGGAGCAGGCCGGTGCCGCAGTCGGTGATGCAGATCGAGTAGAAGTTCTCCAGCACCTGGGAGACGGCCTGGTAGTCGGCGCCGCTGAACGCCTCGGACACCGACGGGTCGCGGTCGGAGGCGAGCACCTCCAGCCGTGAGGGCGCCTGCGACGTGAACGCCCTGATGTCCACGTAGCGCTTGACCTGGTCACGCTCGTTGAGCAGGTCACGCACGGTGGCCGAGGTCTCCAGGACGAGCTTGTCGGACAGGGTGCCGCGATCGGGGTTGGCGTCCACGGCGATGACCCGGTCGCCGCGGACCTGGGCCAGGGTGGCGCCGAGGCCGACCGTGGTCGTGGTCTTGCCCACGCCGCCCTTCAGGCTCAGCACGGCCACGCGGTGGTGGCCGGCGGTGACCGGGGTGCGGGCCCTGCTGACCAGTTCGCGGCGGCGGCGGACCTCCGGGGGCTCGCCCGGCTTGATCCAGCCTCCCGACGCCTTGTAGATCAGGCGGCGCCAGCCCTTGGAGGGGGCGTTACGCCGTCCGCGTAGCAGGGACTCCGGGTCGAGGCTGTCGGCGGTCGGGCGGCCGGTGACCGGCGGCCGGGGCGGGGCGGTGAACACGGGGATCGGGGCAGGGCGGCGCCGCCGCTCCGCGGGCGGCGGGATCTCGCGCTCCGCGGGTCGCCACTCGGGCTGCTCGCTCCACTGCGCGGGCTCCTCCTGCTGGGCCGGCTCGGACCAGGAGGGACGCTCCTGCTGAGCGGGCTCCGACCACGGGGGACGCTCCTGCTGGGCCGGCTCGGACCAGGAGGACCGTTCCTGCGGGGCCGGCTCGGACCACGAAGGGCGCTCCTGTTGGACCGGCTCCGACCACGAAGTCCGTTCCCCACGCCGCTCCTCAGGCTCCGCGGGCTCGGCCTTCGGCCACGACGGCTCCGCGTCCTTCAGCCACGCCGGCTCCGCGTGCTCGCCCTTGGACCACGACGGCTCCGCCTGCTCGTCCTTCGCCCACGAGGGCTCCGCGGGCTCGTCCTTCGGCCGTGGGGGCTCGGGGCGCTCGGGCTCCTGCGTGGTGGCCGGCTCCGACCACTTGGGAGGCTGGATCGTCGGGAGGGTGTCGGACGGCTCCGGCCACTGCGGGCGCTCGTTCTTCGGAGAGGTGGCCGCCGAAACGGACTCGTCGTCCTTCTTCTCCTCGGCAGGCTCGGCTTCCACCGCCTCCGCCCGGGCGCTCTCCTTCTCCGGCTCGTCGCGAGGCGGCTCGGGCGCCCGTGCCCACTCGGGCACGGACGTCCAGGACGTGTCCTGCGTCTCCTGCTCCGACGTCTCGGGCGGGGTGAACGACAGCGCGTACGTGTCGGTGTCGTCGGGCCGCGGCAGCGGCTTCAACGGAGCGTGGAACGGGTCGTCCTCGCGCACGGAGCTCGGTGGAGTGGCCGGTGGCTCCTTCGTGGCCGCGCTGGCCGTGCCGAGCCACTCTGCGGCCTCCATCTCACCGTCGGGCAGGTCCTCGGCCGCCGCGGCGCCGTACACGGAGTCGACGGCCGCGCGGAACAGCGGCGGCGTCGGCGTGTCGGGCTGCGTGGGGACCATCCGCCACGGGTCCTGGGGGTACGGCGAGGCGACCGGCTCGTCGGCAGCCGCGGTCGAGGCGCTGACAGAGACGGGAGCCTCTTCCGTCTCCTTGATCGCGTCGAGCCACGCCAGCTGCTCCTCGAGCGATTCCTCTCGATCGTGTCTTGCCACCGTGTTCCCCCTCGGGTGGGTCTAAAGGGGCAGCAAATACCTTGCAGATTAACGCCATGGGCAACCACACAGCTCGGCAACCCACAACTTCTTTGCCCGGCTACCGTAGTTCGCATGCGAGCCATTGAGATCGCCGAGCCGGGCGGACCAGAGGTGCTTCAGTGGCGTGAGGTGCCCGACCCCCGGGTCGAGCGGGGAGAGGTCCTCATCGACGTGGCCGCTTCGGCGGTCAACAGGGCCGATGTCCTGCAACGGCAGGGGTTCTACGAGCCTCCGCCCGGCGCGTCGCCCTATCCGGGGCTGGAGGTCTCCGGCGTGGTGGCCGAGGTCGGCGCGGACGTCGAGCAGTTCAAACCTGGTGACCAGGTGTGCGCGCTGCTCGCGGGCGGCGGTTACGCTGAGCGCGTAGCGGTTCCGTGGGAGCAGGTCATGCCGGTGCCGGACGGTGTGCCGCTGGTGGAGGCCGCCGGTCTGCCGGAGGTGGCGTGCACGGTGTGGTCCAACGTGTTCATGATCGGGCGACTGCGCAGGGGCGAGACGCTGCTGGTGCACGGTGGGGCCAGCGGGATCGGCACGTTCGCCGTGCAGCTGGCCAAGGCGCTCGGCTCGCAGGTCGCCGCGACGGTCGGCTCGGCGGCCAAGGGCGAGCGGGTCAGGGAGCTGGGCGCGGACGAGGTCATCAACTATCGCGAGGAAGACTTCGCCGACAAAGTACGCGCGGATGTCATCCTCGACATCATGGGCGCCAAATACCTGGCCGGAAACGTCCGGGCGCTCCGCACCGGCGGCCGGCTGGTGATCATCGGGCTGCAGGGCGGCCGCAAGGGCGAGATCGACCTGGGGGCCCTGCTCGCCAAGCGCGCCTCGGTGCACGCGACCGCGCTCCGCTCCCGTCCGGTGGACGAGAAGGGGGCGATCGTCCGTAGTGTTGTGGACAACGTCTGGCCCCTGGTCAGCGCCGGGGCCGTGGGGCCTGTGGTGCACGCGAAACTGCCGATGTCCGAGGCCGCCGAAGCCCACCGAATGTTGGATTCGGGGGAGCACGTCGGCAAGATCCTGCTAGTACGGTGAGTGTTATGAATGCTGAGGACAACAACACCCCTCACATCGTGGTGGTGGGCCCTGACTTCCAAGGTCAGGGCGATAGCGGCGAAGAGGATCGATCGGTCACCAACCTGGTCGAGCAGCCCGCCAAGGTGATGCGCATCGGCAGCATGATCCGGCAGCTCCTCGACGAGGTCAGGGCCGCGCCCCTCGACGAGGCCAGCCGCAAGCGGCTGAAGGACATCCACGCGTCCTCCATCAAGGAGCTCGAGGACGGCCTGGCTCCCGAGCTGGTCGACGAGCTGGAGCGGCTGTCCCTGCCGTTCACCGAGGAGAACGGCGCGCCGCCGAGCGAGGCGGAGCTGCGCATCGCGCACGCCCAGTTGGTCGGCTGGCTCGAAGGGTTGTTCCACGGCATCCAGACCACGCTGTTCGCGCAGCAGATGGCGGCGCGGGCCCAGCTGGAGCAGATGCGCAGGGCGCTGCCCGGCGTGCCGCAGGGGGACGACCAGCACCGGCCGCCCGGCGGCTCCGGCCCCTACCTGTAGTGGTTCCGGATAGCCGCCAGCCGCGGCTATCCGTAGAGCCGCTCGATCACCTGGGCGACGCCGTCGTCGTCGTTGGCCGCGGTCACGTGGTCGACGGCCGCGAGCACGTCCGGATGTGCGTTGGCGACCGCGTACGACGTGCCTGCCCAGCTCAGCATGGGCAGGTCGTTCGGCATGTCACCGAACGCGACCACCTCCGAGGGCTTGATCTCGTGCTGCCCGGCGAGCGCCGCCAGGGCCGTGGCCTTCGTCACACCCTGGGCGCTCATCTCGATCAGGCCCCTGCGACTGGAGTGGGTCGCGGTCACCAGATGGCCCACCAGCGCCTCCACGGTGGCCTGCAGCTCGTCCGCGTTCATCCCGGGGTGCAGGGCCAGCAGCTTGGCGCACGGACGCGCCGTCACGGAGTCGACGCATGCCGTTAGGGCCCCCCTGTCCAGGCCGCCCAGGAGGAATTCGGACTCATGCGCAAAACCCGCTTCATACTCGACCGAAAATACGAGATCCGACACGTTCGCTCTTAGCTGATCCACGACTTCCTCGAGCACATCGACCGTGATCAGGTGAGATTCAACTATCTGTTCGGTATGGAGGTCGTAGATCAGTGCTCCGTTCGCACAGATTGCGAGCCCACGGTGACGTACGGCACCCGCGACCCCGCCCATCCACCGGGGCGGCCGCCCCGTCACGAACACGAGCACAGCGCCGGATTCCTCGACTCTGCCGAAGGCCGCCACTGTGCGGGGAGACACCGTTCCGTCAGTACGCAACGCGGTGCCGTCGAGGTCGGTGGCCACAAGACGGGGCGCGGGAAGGCTCTGCATAACAGGTTCCAGTTTGCCCGGTGATGCCGCCTGACAGAAATCTTCGTAGCTACGGGAACACCAACGCGCCAGAATGGTGTTAGATGTGATGGCGTTGTATTAGCTGATCCCGTAGTGAAAACCAGCATGACTTTGTCTGAGCCACCCCGGGTGCTTGCTGTACGACACACCGGGACCCACGAGGTGTGGGTCCCATAGATTCACATCCTGAGGGAGAGCTTTTATGGCTCAGGGAACCGTCAAGTGGTTCAACGCCGAGAAGGGCTTCGGCTTCATCGCCCCGGACGGCGGTGCGCCGGACGTGTTCGTGCACTTCTCCGAGATTCAAGGCAGTGGCTACCGCAGCCTTGAAGACGGTCAGCGGGTCGAGTTCGAGATCACGCAGGGCCAGAAGGGGCCGCAGGCCTCCCAGGTCCGCGCCATCTGACCTTGTAGCAGCGAGACAGGCCGGGGTTCGCTTCCAGCGGGCCTCGGTCTTTTGCTTGTTCCGGGTTGGTCACGGCCGCGAACCTTCTGGGCTTCGCGGCCATCCACCTCTACATGAGGTACGCCTGGTTATGTCACCCCGTGACCGTTGCCGGGGTGTTCGTGCTCTTCATCAACGACCACCTGCTCAAACAGGTCTGGCCCGGGCCGGTCACGGGCAAGCTCAGCGACGTCGCGGGACTGGTCGTCGCCCCCGCGCTGGTGGCCCTGCTCTTCTGGCGGCGGGCCGATCTGGCGGCCACCGTGCTGACCGGGGTGCTCTTCACGCTCGTGAAAGCCACGGAGACGGGCGCTGAGCTGGCTTCCCATGTCTGGACCCTCGTGGCGGGCCCATCGCGCGTCCTGGCCGATCCCACGGACCTCCTCGCCCTGCCCGCGCTCGCCCTGGCCTGGTGGGTACGCCGCCGCAGCCTGGAGTCGTACTCCGCGCGCTGGCGCGTGATCGTCACGATGCCGCTGGCCGTACTGGCGGTGACGGCCACGGCGGCCGCGCCCAGGCCCACCGCCAGCTCCGTCAACGTGGAAGGGGACTCGATCGTCGTCCACGTGCGGGACGGCCTCACCCAGATCTCCGACGACGGCGGGGTCACCTGGGAGGAGGACGGCGGCGCGTGGGAGAGCAGACCGCTGCAGAGCGCCGCCTGCGTCCCCATGCAGGCGACCCGGTGCTATCGGGTGGTGCCCGACCGGGTGGCCGTCGAGCAGTCCGACGACGGCGGCAAGACCTGGGGCCCGTCCTGGGCGCTCACCGCGGACGACCGCGAGCGGCTCACCCGGCGCTACCCGTCCTGGGCCGGCCGGCACTCGATGGCGCTGGCCGTGCAGGCCCGGCCGGGCGGGCACGTCGTGGTCGTCGCGAACGGCCTGGACGGCATCCTGGTCCGCGACGTGTCCGGCAAGTGGCGGCGCGTCGACCTGCCCGGCTCGCCGGAGGCCGGCGCCGTGGACCTGACGCCGGAGCGCAACGTGGCGATCTTCCTGGCCGTGTGCATGCTGTTCGGCGGAGCCGCAGCGGGGCTGCACCGCTACCAGCGCGGGTACATCGGCTCCGCCGCGGCCGCCGGCCTCGGTCTCTTCACCGCGCTCAGCACCCCCGATACGATCTCCAGCGAGCTCGCGGTGGTCCTGACCCTGCTCGGGGTGCTCGCGACCCTGGCGGGCGCGGTGGTGTGCCTCGTGCTGGCGGTGGCCGGCCGGGCGCGGCCCACTCCCGCGGCCATCGGGGTGCTGGCGGCCCCACTCGTGTACATGACCGTCTACACGCCCTTCTACGGCTGGTCGAAGGGCGCCCCGGGCGCGTACTGGGCCGCCGTCGCCCTGGCCGTGCTGCTGACCGGCCTGGTCGTGCTCGCGGGCGCCGTCCTCGTCAGGTACGACGCCCGCCGCGCCTACTTGGACGGCTCCAGCACGTCGAGGCCCACGTAGGGCCGCAGCGCCTTGGGAACCACCACGGAGCCGTCGGCCTGCTGGTGGTTCTCCAGGATCGCCACGATCCACCGGGTCGTGGCGAGCGTGCCGTTGAGCGTGGCCAGGTGCTGCGGCTTGCCGTCCTTGTCGCGGTAGCGGACGGCGAGCCGGCGGGCCTGGAACTCCGTGCAGTTGGAGGTCGAGGTCAGCTCGCGGTAGCGGCCCTGGGTCGGGATCCACGCCTCGCAGTCGAACTTGCGGGCCGCCGACATGCCGAGGTCTCCCGCCGCCGTGTCGATGATCCGGTAGGGCACCTCGATCTTGGCCATCATCTCCTTCTCCCAGGCGAGCAGGCGCAGGTGCTCCTCGTGGGCCTCTTCAGGGCGCACGTACGAGAACATCTCGACCTTGTCGAACTGGTGGACGCGGATGATGCCCCTGGTGTCCTTGCCGTACGAGCCGGCCTCGCGGCGGAAGCACGACGACCAGCCCGCGTAGCGCAGCGGCAGGTCGCCTCCGTCGAGGATCTCCTGGGCGTGGTAGCCGGCCAGCGAGACCTCCGAGGTGCCGACGAGGTAGAGGTCGTCCTCGGGGAGGCGGTAGATCTCCTTGTCGTGGGCCACGTGGAAGCCGGTGCCCTGCATGGTCTCCGGCTTGACGAGCACCGGCGTGATCATCGGGGTGAACCCGGCCTCGATGGCCTGCTGCATGGCCATGTTGAGCAGGCCGAGCTGCAGGCGGGCGCCGACGCCCTTGAGGAAGAAGAACCGCGAGCCGGACACCTTGGCGCCCCGCTCCATGTCGATGGCGCCGAGGGCCTCGCCGAGCTCCAGGTGGTCCTTGGGCTCGAAGTCGAACTGGCGCGGCTCGCCATGGGTCTCGAGGACCACGTAGTCGTCCTCGCCGCCCTCCGGCGCGCCCTCCTCGACGATGTTGGGCACCGCCTGGACGAGCTCGTCGAGCTCGCCCGTCAGCTTCTCCGCCTCGGCCTCGGCGGCCTTGACCTGGCCGGCGAGGTCCTTGGCCCGCTGGAGCAGCGCGGCCTTCTCCTCGCCCTGCGCCTTGGAGACCGACTTGCCCATGCTCTTCTGCTCGGCGCGCAGAGACTCGAACGAGGTCAGCGCGGATCGGCGGCGCTCGTCCAGGTCGAGCAGCGTGTCGACGACGGAGTCGTCCTCACCGCGGGCACGCTGCGACGCCCGTAGCCGGTCGGGATCCTCACGAAGAGTACGCAGGTCAATCACAAGCCAAAGGCTACCGGCGCTGGGTAGCAGCCCGCCCCCGTATTACCGCGTACACGCTGACTCGATCCGTCACCGCCCCAGACCAACACCCCGGCTCGGCCCGCCGTCGCCTCAGACCTGGCCCGCGCGGACCCGGGCGAGCCAGCCGCCCGCCTCGGCGAACTCGGGATCCGACGTACCCCGCTTGATCTGCGGCGCGATGCCGTCGGCACGCGGGTAGCTGCCGAGGAAGCGCACCTCGCCGCAGATGCGGTGGAGCCCGGCGAGGGCCTCCCCGACCCGGGCGTCGGCCACGTGCCCCTCGAAGTCGAAGTGGAAGAAGTAGCGCCCGATGCCGTCACCGGTCGGCCGCGACTCGATGCGCGTCAGGTTGACCCCGCGTACGGAGAACTCCGTCAGCATCTCCAGCAGCGCGCCCGGGTGGTCGTCGGCGAGGAAGACGACCAGCGTGGTGCGGTCGGAGCCGGTCGGCTCGGGCAGCGGACCGGGCCGGCCCACCCGCACGAACCTCGTCACGGTGTCGGACCTGTCGCCGATGTCCGTGGCCAGCTCCACCAGCCCGTAGTGCTCGCCGGCGATGCGGGCGGCGATGGCGGCGTCGTACGGCGAGCCGGGCAGCGAGACCTCCTGGGCCGCCGCCGCGGTCGAGGGCGCGGCCACCACGACGGCGTCGGGCAGCTCGCGCGCGATGAAGGCGCGGCACTGGGTGATGGCCGCGGGATGCGTGTAGACCCGCTTGATGTGGGGGATCTCGGTGCCGGGCCGGGCCAGCAGCGAGAACTGCACCGGCAGCAGCAGCTCGGCCGTGATCAGCAGCGGCTCGCCCCACGCGAACTCGTCGAGCGTCGTGGTGATCGCGCCCTCGATGGAGTTCTCCAGCGGCACGACGGCGCCGTCGGCCTCGCCGCTGCGGGCGGCGTTGAGCGCGGCGGGCACGTTGGCGCAGGGCAGGCGCTCGGCCGTGGGGTCGAGGAGCCGCAGGGCCTCTTCGGTGAAGGTGCCTTCCGGTCCGAGATAGGCGAGTCTGGGCATGCATCCAGAGTATCCGCAGGTGGACGCCCCCGCCCCCCTTTCAGCCAGGGACGTACATCGGAGAACGCCTCCCAGCACCACGCCCCTTCCCTCCAGGGACGCGCCGACGGAACACCCCGCCTCCCCGCACCACAGACCCGCGCCCCCTTCCACCAAGGGACGCGCATCGGAGGATGCCTCCCAGCGCCACGAACCCGCGCCCCCTTTCACGCAGCAACGCGCCAACGGGACACCCCGCCTCCCGGCACCACGGACCCGCGTCTCCTCCGCCCAGGGCCGGGCCGCTGACAGCGGTCCCGACTGTTGCACGAGCACGAGAACCAGCACGAGCACGAGCCCGTCCGCGCCCGCGACGTGTCCGCTTACAGCGGTCCCGACGCCCGGGACAGGATCATCGGCCCGAGCCCCAGCCTGGCCGCCCGCACCGCCTCCTCCTCCTCGGGCGACAGCGGCTCCCGCCCTTTCCCGCCCACCACGGGCCGCACGTACGTACGGGTCTCGCTGCGCCCGTTGATCGAGGTGAGCACGATGCCGTCACCCAGCCCGTTGATCATCGCGACCGAGAACGACAGCCGCCCGGTCATCTCGGAGAGCGCGTCGTATCGGCAGACGGCCACGTCCCTGATGGCCTTGAGATCGCCCATGCCCTCGCTGGTCTGCCGGGCGAGCATCCGCTGGCACTCCTCCACCGCCGCTCTGGCCTGCCGGAGCGACAGATACCCGATGAATACGCCGCTGACTCCGGCGACGACGCCCACGATGACCCATGTGGTAACGAGCACGGCACAGAGGGTAACGGCTCGGTCATGCGATCCGACGCCGTTTCGGCAACCAGGACGCCAACAACCACACGAGGGCCAGCGCCCCGAGCCCGAACCCGTTCTGGACGATCTTCCCCAGCACCAGGCTGACCCCCGGGATGTCGGCCGCCTTCAACGAGACGCCCCACCAGGGGATCGGCAGCACGTAATAGAGCCACACGCCAGCCGCCACCCGCAGCCTGACCGGATCGCGCCCGTCGCCCACGATCGCGCCGAGCACCACGACCACCCAGGCGAGGTGGTGGATCCAGGCGACGGGCGAGAGCAGCACGGCCATGAGCCCGACGAGGGCGACCGCGGTGAGATGGTCATTCGCCCGGTACGCGTCCCGCGCGCCGCGGAACCCGTACCACCCGACCACCGCCACGATCACCAGCCAGATCGCGGACGTCGCCGTCTCGGGCAGATAAAGCCGGATCAGCATGCCGCGGATCGACTGGTTGGTGGTGCCCGCGTTCGAGCCGAGGCGGTTCGGATCGAGCAGCGCCGAGAACCAGAACTGCGACGCGTCCCGCGGGATCACCGCGAACGGCAGCAGCGTGAGCACCGCCGTCGTGAACGCCGCCATGAAGAACGTCCGCCACTGCCGCGTGACCAGCAGATAAATCAGGAAGACGCCCGGCGTCAGCTTCACGGCCGTGGCCAGCCCGATCAGGAACCCCCGGGGCCACCAGGGCCGCTTCACCACGCAGTCGGCCAGGCACAATGCGACCAGCAGAATGTCCACCTGCCCGAACCGCACCTGGTCCCTGATCGGCATCAGGTAGGTGCAGGCCACCAAGAGCACCGAGAACACCCAGGGCACGTACTTCCTGAGCGCCTGCCTGAACGACAGCCACACGGTCACGGCCAGCGCCGCGAATATCCCGGCCGTCCAGACCCACTGGGCCGTCCCCCACGACATCTCGGCCAGCGCCACGGCCAACATCGCCGCGACGGGCGGATACGTGAACGGCAACAACTGGGGGGCGGGTGTGACAAAGTCGTACACCGGCCGGCCCTCGAGCAGCATCTGGCCCCCGGTACGGTAAACGTCCAGGTCAACCAGCCGCTGGTCGTCCGCATTGGTGAGCCACATGACCACCAGGGGCGCCACGGCCGCCGCGACCACGAGCACCACGACCGCCCACGCCCACCACTGCCGCCGTACCACCCGCACCTCGCCACTTGTCACGATGTGGCACGTTACCGTGGCTGTTGTTGATCGAGGGCAAACAATGGGGGTCCGTACATGCCACACGCCACGCCCAGTCGGGACGGCGCCCACCCCGTACACCCCACCCCCACCACCACACCCACGGCCGATTACGCCGCCCCAGCCCTCGGCTCAAAACCCCCCACGGGCACGGCCGCCCACGCTGCCACTCACGCAGCCGCAGACGCCGCCCGGCATGCCGCCGCAGACGCCGTCCAGCACGCCGCCACTCCCACCACAGCCGCGACCGCCGCCCGGCATGCCACCACGCACCCCGACGCGCCAACGCCGAATCACCACACCCCAGCCACCTATGCGGCCACCAGGCTCATGCCAGTGCACGTCTCCGCCAGATCTGTGCTCCAGCCCACCCCCGAGGCACGAGCACCCAAGCGCGTCCGCGCCACCCGAGCGAACAAGGGCACTCTCCGCGCCCTCGCCCTAAGCCTCGCCCTCAGCCTGGCCGCCGCAGCCGGCCTTTGCCTGACCCCGTCCTCTGCCTCCGCCACGACCACATCACCGGGCGCGCAGACCAGAGCAGCAGCCAAAAGCCCATCCACCACCGCTGCACGGCAGGACCACCGATCAACCCGAGGGCTCGATCAAGCCCGCGTGGCCCTCATCGGCGTGCCAGGTCTGGAATGGAGCGACCTCAACCCATCCCGAACCCCCAACCTGTGGGCCCTAATCAGCCAGGGCGCCTCCGCCTCCCTCTCCACGCGAGCCGTCCCACCCCCGGACCGCGGCATCACCTGCCCCGCAGCTGGCTGGCTGACCATCTCGGCAGGCCAGCGAGCCGGTACGGCAGGCAAGGGCTGTCTCCAACCCCCCGCCCCCCAGCTCACCGGGGAAGCCGCCAAGATCCCGGACTGGCCCACCCTGACCGCGTACCAGTCCGAAACCGGGTTCGACGCCCAACTCGGCACGCTGGGCCAGCTGGTGACGGACAACGGAGGCAAGGTCGCCGCGATAGGCCCAGGCGCCGCACTCGCCGGTGCCGACAAGTCCGGAAATATCGCCAAATACACTCCCACTCTTGACGCCGCCGGCGACCTGACCCCGTACAACCTGATCATCATGGAGGCCGCCGACCTGGCAACCGCCTGGACCGCGCAGCCGCTGGACGAGTACGGCGTCCCCACCCCGCTGCCGGTCGCGGCCCGCCAGGCGGCCGTGGCCAAGGCGGACCAGCAGATCGGCGCCCTGATCGCCAAACTGCCTTCCAACACCACCACCCTCGTGGCAGGCGTCTCGGACGTATCCCCGACCGCCCACCTCCACGTGGCGATCGCCAAGGGGCCGTCGCCGGACGGCCGGCCTTACGACCACGGCTACCTCACGGCCACCTCCACCCGCCAGGACGCCCTGGTCACCATCACCGACCTCACCGCCACCGCCGTCCAGCTCCTGGGCCTCCCCGCCCCACGCCAAGTGGTCGGCCGCTCCTGGCAACCCAACGGTCCGACCACCACCACACCGGCCGAAACGGTGGCGGAACTGGCGGACGGTGACCTGGCCAGCCAGGTGCTCCGGGAAGTGCGCGGCCCGTTCTTCGCCGTACTCGTGACAGTCCAGCTCCTCTTCTACGCCTTCGCCGCCCTGGCCCTCCGCCGCCGCCGAGACACCGCTTCCCCCACTCCTCCCGGCACCCAGCCCTCCTCCACCGACTTCCCGCCCACCGAACCCGCCACCACCAACCTCCCACCCACGGATCCCTCGGCCACCCAACTCCCCTCCGCCGAGCCGTCACCCAGCGACCCCTCGCCCACCCACCACCCGTCCGCCGGACCTTCGCCCAGCGACCCCTCGCCCACCGGACACCCGTCGGCCAGACTCTCGCCCGGCGACCCTTCGATCACTGAACCTGCATCCGCCAAACCCTCGCCCAGCGGCACCTCGGCCACCGAAGACCCATCCGCCGAACACCCGTCCAGCGAGCCCCGGCCCATCCAGTCCTCACCCATCACCCAGGAAGGCGCCTCAGCCCTCGGCACCCCGGGTGGCGATTTCGCGAGCACCTCCAAGCTCCTCAGATCTGTCCAGATCGTCGCGGTGATCAGCGGAGCCATCCCGGTCTCCACGTTCCTGGCCCAACTGGTGTCCTGGTGGACCCTGCCCGTACCGATGCTGTCGGTGATCGTGACGATCGTGGCCATCGCCGGTCTGATCACCGCCCTCGCCTTCGCCGGTCCGTGGCGGGCGCATGTGCTGGGCCCCCTCACCGTGGTCGCCGCCGTCACCTCTCTCGCACTCCTCATCGACGTCATGACCGGCTCCAAGCTCCAGGTGAACGCAGTAACCGGCTACGAGCCCGTGACCGGGGGCCGCTTCTACGGCTTCAGCAACATCGCCTTCGCCGTCTACGCCACAGGCACCATCCTCGGACTCGCGGGCGTGGCCCAGTGGTTGCTCGGCAGAGGTGTGTCCAGGGTCGTGGTCGTGGCGGTGTGCGCCTTGTACGGCGGACTCGCGGTCTTCGCGGACGGGTGGCCTTCGTGGGGAGCCGACTTCGGCGGTGTACCGGCATTCGTGATCGGCTTGGCGGTCTTCCTCATCCTGCTTTCCGGCAAGCGCGTATCGCTGTTGAGACTTCTGCTCGTCGGCCTTGTGGGGGCCGCGCTCGTGGGCGCTCTCTCGGTGTTCGACTGGCTGCGCCCCGACACCCAGCGCACCCACCTGGGCAACTTCGTCCAGCAGATCATCGACGGCCAGGCGTGGACCGTCGTCGGGCGCAAGTTCAGCGCCATGATCGGCGTAACCGTCGGGAACTGGTCACTGACCCTCCTCTCGCTGGTCGCACTGGCCTTCTTGTTCCTGGTACTCGACCGCCCCTCGCGATGGGGCGCCTCCGCTCTCGGCCAGGCCTACCGCCTGGCCCCCACCCTCCGAGCCGGCCTGTTCGGCGCACTCACCTGCGCTTTCGTCGGCTTCCTCATGAACGACTCCGGCATCGCCATCCCCGCCATGGCCCTAACAGTGGCCGTTCCGCTAACCCTGGCCGCCTGCGTCCGCGCCCTTCAACTCACCACCGTTCCTACGGACTGAGCGCGAGCGGCACATGCTCAGCCGAACGCCCCGAACGGTGTTGAGCGTTCCGGTCGCCCGCGTACACGCCCGTCCGGTGCCAATGGATCGTGTCCGTGATCCGTGATCCATATCCGTGATCGGCGGTCGGGGATGCCGGGTCGCGGGATGCCGGGTCGCGGGATGCCGGGTCGCGGGATGCCGGGTCGCGGATGCCGGATCGGGGATGCGAAGGCGGGGATTTCTCACGCCCGCAGGCTTTCCGTGCGGCCTGGACGGTCTGATGCCCTGCTCATCGCTCCGGTGAGCAGGGGGCGGTGCTGTCCGACGCCGGATCGGATGCCCTTGGGCTCGTCTGCTGATCGCCACGGCGGCTGTGTCGTAGCGGGTGGTCCTGGGGGTTTGCTGTCAACGGGGCTTGCCAGTGCTCGGCGCCTCACCGGGAGGTGGAGGCCCGGTCGACGTCGATAATCGCAATCCCACTGCGGCGGATGAATGAGCAGGGAGGCGCGCTCAATCTGGCCCTCGAGGCCCGCACGATCAGCGCTCACGCCACGACGCGCCGGGCCCGAGCCGACGTTGATGGGAGGCGTTCGCGTCGGGCAGTTCGCCACGCCCAAAGGACCAATGCCACCGTCAGGGCCAGCAGCGCCCACGCGAGTTGAGGCCGGACCACCTCCCTGAGCCAATCGAGATCCTCTGGCTGCCCGTTCACCCTGGCCGGGAGGTACGCCAACGACAGGACCAGCAGGTGGGCGACCACGAACCCGTCCACTGCGGAGGCCGTCACCAGCGCCAGCAATCCGAGGGCCAGTCCGTCATACCAAGGCAGGATGTATGGCGTGGCGAACACGTAAGCGACCACCAGCCCGACCGCCACAACCGGTGCCTCAAGCCCGCCGTCGCCACGCGACGCCGCCCAGCGGCTCAACCGTGACTGTGCTCGGCGGCGGTTATCTGGCCTCGGGCAGGCCCGGCCGGAGCCGCCTGTCCCAGCTGCCCAGTGTTCTCCGCCGTTACTTGTCCCACTTCCCGGACCGTTGCTCGTTCCGCTCTCCGGGGCGGTGGTCGAGGGGCGGCCAGGCCCGTTCGGGCGGAAGGGGGGTGGCTCGTTGCTCGGTGTGGGTGCTGGAGGGAGGCCGGGTTGGCGGGAGCGGGAGGCCAGGCGGAGTAGGGACCAGGCGATGAGTGCGAGCACCAGGAGTGAGCCGATCTGGATCTCCCCTCGGTAGGCACTGCCTGTGCCGACGATGGACTGGAGCCAGCCCTGGACGAGCTTCCAGAAAGAAGCGTGGGAGATCGACTTGCTGGTGCGCGTCATGGGGGCGATCGCTTCCGGTCCGACGATCGCGTACCCGATGACCACTACGGCGAGTGCGCAGCCCGCCATGAGGGCCAGGCGGGCGGGGCGGCGTCGTAGCTCCCAGGCGGGGCCGAGAGCCACCAGGCCGGCATTGACCTTGATCGCCACTCCCAGCCCGAGCAGGACGCCGGAACCTGTAGGGCGGCTTCTGGCCAGGAGGGCGGCGACCATGCAGGCGATGGCGAGGGTGTCCACGTGCATTCCTGCCACCAGCTGGTAGAGCAGGAGGGGGTTGGCCGTCCACAGGAGTGCGGCGCGCAGGCGCCTGGTCGGGTCGTGTCTGGTGAAACGGTCGATGAGGAGGCCCGTCGCTATGAACGCGGCGGCATTCAACAGGGCCAGCACGAATATCGTCAGGCGGAGAGAGTCGCCGCCGATCCAGCTCGCCGCCGCTTGTACAGCCGTGGCCACCGGGCCGTACACGCTCGGCTCCTCGCGCCACGGCTCCTCGACCGCGTCCGCGATGGGGTCGCCCGGCAGGTCCACCGCGCCATGGGTGTACGGGCTGAGGCCCAGTGTCACCATGCGGCCGTAGGCGGCGTAGTTGAGGTGGTCGCCGGAGCCGGATGGCGGCAGGAACGCCAGGATCGCGGCGGCTGCGCAGCCGATCAGGACGAGGAGTCGGGCGTTCGGCAGTGCCCAACGCTTGCTCGGCACCGGCCCACGCTTGCTGGGCGCGGCCGTTGGCGGCACATCCGGCCCCGTCGTGTTGGTCCGAGGTCGGTCTTCCCCTGCCGCGGGTGGCTGCGGCCCATCTGGCTGCGTCGGAGTTGTCTGTTGGGAGGTGGTGTGCTGCGGGCTGGTGGATGGTCGGCTATCGGGGGTGGCAGTGGGGGTGGTGGTGGAGTCCTGGGCGGTGGTGGAGTCGGCAGTGATGGTGGCGGCGCGGGTAGTGGTGGCATAGGGGGTGGTGGCATTGGGGGTGTAGATGGCATCAGGGGTGGCGGTGGGGGCTTGGGGGAGGTTTGGGGGGCGGGTCAGGATGAGGGCGGTCAGGAGGCCGAGGCCGCCCAGGGTGATCGCGGCGGCGGCGAGGGCGATCACCAGGTAAGGGTTCGGGTGGACGTCGAGAGAGTACGGCGGCTGCCAGCTGGGGCCGGTCAGCGCGGGCACCATCGGGGATGGGCCGAGGAGGCCTATGGTGATCGTCAGCAGGATCGAGGCGCCGATCGCCGCCGTGGCCAGCCCTGCGAGCCTGCCCCGTGCCTTTTCGTGCCGCTTCTCCGAAGTCACCGGCAAATTCCAGCACACTCGCGAGGGGGCTTCCGCCGGACGGGACCTGCCTGTGGATAACCGGGGGTCGGGCGGGGGTGCCTGTGGATGAGGAAGGCCGCTACCCGGTCTGAAGGGGGAAGCGGCCTTGTGGTCGTTGCCAGGTGTGGAGATGGTCAGCGATTGGGGCGGATTTTGTTGAGGTTTTGGGCGATAAGCGGCTCTCGAGTGGCGAGGGCGAGGGCCACGTCCCGGAGTTGGATCGCTCGATGAAGCTGGGCTCGCCAGTCCGTCCCCGTGGCACGGTGGGCCATGTCGACCTCGACCTCCACGATCCGGTAACCCTTGTGGAGCAGGTCGATCGTCAGCGCCGTCTCCACCCCGAACCCGTGCGCCAGCGGACGGGCCGCCTCGAAAGCAGCTCTGGTGAGGCAGCGCTGGCCGTTGAGCGGCTGGGCGGGATCGAAGCCGGTGGCCCGGCGGATGCCTTCCTTCGACAGGCGTACGACCAGGCCGTGGCCGCCCAGCTTCACCCTCGTCGTGAAGACCGCGATGGTCATGTCGGCCTTGGCCTCGCGTACGGGCTCGATGAGGGGTGCGGCGGCGTGAGCCGTCTCGCCCAGGTCGGCGTCGAGGAAGAGCAGGTGGCGGGGGGTGGCGACGTCCTCGTCGAGGAGACGGACGGCCTCCGCGCCGGTCTCCATCGCGGCGGCCTTGCCCCTGTTGCGGCTGTGGCGCACCACCCTGGCGCCGGCCGCGCGGGCCACCCTGCCGGTCTGGTCCCTCGAACCGTCGTCCACGACCACGACCAGGTCCACGCCGGGCAGGGCCGCGGCAGCCTTGACGGTGGCCGCGATGCGGTCGGCTTCGTTGGCGGCCGGGATGATGACCGCTGTGTCGCCGCTGCTGCTCACCGAGCGTCACCTCCGCACACGACGCTTCCGTTCCTCCTCAGCCGAGTGCCGAGGTCGAGGCCAGGATCAGCCTCAGGGTCAGGGTTCGGGCCGTGGCCCGCGACTCGACCCGGGCCGTGACCCGCAACCCGACTCGCGCCGTGGCCCGTGACCCGACTCGGGCCGTGGCCCGCAACCCGGCTCGGGCCGTTATTGCCACCGTAGCCGACGTTCCAGCCACGGTCGGTACGGCAGCGGCAGCACCGCACGTTGTCAGGCGACTGCAATGTGCCGCGCAAGGTGGCGTTCACCCCTCGTGCAGCAAGCAGAGTCGCGTTCACGACCTCATGCGAGACCTGATGCCGGGGCGCATGCAGGGACCACTGCGGCACCGCTGCCGCGCTTGACGTCTCATGCGCGGGCTGGGGCGCTGCCGTCCTGCGCGTCCATGTCCCATGTGCGGACCGAAGCATTGCCGTCACGCAGGACGTCTCGGCAGGCCGCGGCGCTGGTGTCCCGCGCGACGGTGACGCGTCCTCAGGAGGCGGTGCTGCGGCGCTGCGCGGTGGGTCCTCAGGTCGCGTTGCCGAGGTCCGGCATGACCCGCCCTCAGGTCGCGCTGCCAGAGTCCTGCGCCGCATGTCCGCAGGTCGCGAGGTCGTGCCCGGTGGCGGGTCCTCGGGTCGCGTTGCCGCGATCCTGCCTGACCCGGCCTCAGAGTGCGGCGCACGCGTCCGGTGTGCTGCATGCGCGAGTAGCGGCGCCGCCGTCCAGCGCGCCGCCCCTGCGGCCAGGGTCGAGGCGACCCCGCTCTGTACGTCCTCGGATCCGAGCACGGATCCCGTCATGAGCCCTCGGTTATGAGGAACTCCTGCGGCACCTCGTCGTACACGGTGAACACCGAGTCGAGCCCGGTGACCTGCAGAATCTTGCGGACCGCAGGGCGTGGGGCGGCCACGTCGAGCGCCCCTCCCTGCTCCTTCATCCGCTTGAGCGCAGACAGCAGGACGTTCATCCCCGTGGAGTCGCAGAAATCCACGGCGGACATGTCGATGACCACTCGGCTGGGCCCTTCCTGCAGCAGCCGAGTGAACTCGGACTGCAGGTGAGGCGCCGTATAGAGGTCGATTTCCCCGGTGATGGCAACCAGTGCGCACCCGGCATGTGATCGAGTCGAGACCTTGAGCTCCACATGGGCAGGCTAGCGGCGCGGAGGCTTCCGGTCACGTTGTCACGCCGATAGGGCAACCACAGGTTTTTGTCCTCCGTTTGGGCTCCATGGAAACGGAGAGTACGCGAAGCTTGACAGCGTGACACCGGACACAGCACGGCTTCATGGCGAAGGAGGGGCTGGGGCACGACAGACGGGTCCCGCGACGATGAAAGCAGAAAAACCTGAAGACCCTCAGCGTCAAGGGCTCCGAGAGCGCCTGGAGAACATCCTCATCCGCACGGAGAAGGCCACGTCATGGCATGACGAAGCAGAACGCCTCCGCAGCCTGGTGAACCGCGAAGGCTACGTCCCCATCCGCACCCGGCTCGCGATCGAGGATCTCGACTTCCTGGGCGGTGCCCGGGCGGATCTGCTCAGGTTCCTGGAGCTCGGGCTGAGGTTGCTCGATCTTCATCAGCCCAGGGACGCGGGAGGCATCACCAGCGACGCCGCCCATCCGATCCTGCGGTGCCGGAGCTGCATGTGGCGCTGGCCCTGCCCGACATTTCGCGCGATGTCGGAGTCGTTCGGCACCTCCAGGGATACGGCGGAGCCGGAGCTCCCCGAAAGCGCCTGAGCGGCGTCGAGGGGGCGGTCAGCTGGTGACCAGGGGGAGCCGGATCTCGAACCGGCACCCCGGCCCGTCGTTGACCACCCCGATCATGCCGTCGTGCGCCTCCACGATCCCTTGCGCGATGGCGAGCCCCAGGCCGGCCCCGCCGTCAGCAGTGGGCGTACGAGCGGCCTCCCCCCGGAAGGCGACCTCGAACACCCGGGGCAGGTCCTCCTCAGGAATGCCCCCGCAGCAGTCCGCGACCGACAGACAAGCCATCCCCTCCTCATCCACCCCGGCCCGCAGCACCACGGTCCGGTCCGACGGCGTGTGCCGGATGGCGTTGACCACGAGGTTGCGCAGGGCCCGCCCCAGCGCCCCCGCGTCGGCCTCCACCGGCAGGGACGCCGACGCCTCGGCCGTGAGGACCACCCCCTTGGCCCGGGCGAGCGGCTCGGCCCCGGCGACGGTGTCGGCCACGAGGTCGGCCAGCCCGATGCGCGAACGCGACAGCCGCAGCGCCCCCGCGTGGATCCGTGACAGCTCGAACAGGTCGTCCACCATCGCCGAGAGCCGCTCCACCTCCAGCTTGATCTGCCCGTGGTAGCGCGCGACCGTGACCGGATCGGCCACCACCCCGTCCTCCAGCGCCTCGACCATGGCCCGCATCCCGGCCAGCGGCGTACGGAGATCGTGGCTCACCCAGGCGACGAGCTCCCGCCGCGCCCCTTCGAGGGCCCGTTCCCGCGCGTACGCCTCCTCCAGGGTGTTCGCGATGGTCTGGAGCTCGGCCGGCAGCCCCCGGGGCGCGGTGAACGGCACGGCGCGCACGGCGGCCACCAGCCGCCGGCTCTCCGCGACCACCCGCCTGGCCAGCACGAACGCCACCCCGAGCCCCACCAGCCCGCCCACGGCCACCACACTCAGGACGAAGTCCTTGACCGGACCCTCGATGATCATCTTCATGATGATCGCCACGACCCCGGCCAGCGTGGCCGCCACGGCGACCACCACGACCACGGCCATCATCACTCCGATGGACCTGGTGCGCAGCCGCCACATCGCCCCGATGCCCAGCAGCGCCGCCACGAGCCCGAGCCCGGCCGCCACCGCCACGACCATGGGCAGATCACCGGGCTGTGGCATCAGGAACCGCCCTCCATCGGCTCATACCGGTATCCGACCCCCCACACCGTGACAATCCTCCGGGGCTCGGTCGGATCCGGTTCGATCTTCTCCCGCAGCCGCCTGACATGCACGGTCACGGTGGAGGAGTCGCCGAACGACCACCCCCACACCTGGTTCAGCAGCGCGGAGCGGCTGAAGGCCTGCCGCGGATTGCGCATGAGGTGCGCCAGCAGATCGAACTCCCGCGCCGTCAGCAGCACCTCGTCCCCCCGCAACCGAACCTCGTGAGCCCCCACGTCCACCACCAGATCCCCGTCGCGCAGCACCCCGGTGCCGCCGGTCACGGACGCCCCCCGCGCCCGCCGCAGCACCGACTGCACGCGCAGCGCGAGCTCCCGCGGGCTGAACGGCTTGGTGACGTAGTCGTCGGCCCCCGTCTCCAACCCGACCACCCGGTCGATCTCCTCACCGAGTGCGGTCAGCATGATCACCGGTACGGGCCAGCGCTCCCTGAGCTTCCTGCACACCTGCAGCCCGTCGAGCTTGGGCAGCATCAGGTCCAGCACCATGAGGTCGGGCGGATGGGCCAGCGCCCGGCGCAGCGCCTCCACCCCGTCGCCGACGCACTCGACCTCGTGACCGTCGCGCTCCAGATAGCGAGCGACGACCTCGGAAACGGTCGGATCATCATCGACCACCAGGATGCGCGTGTTCACGACTTCACGGTACGGCCGAGGAACAGGTAAGTGTCATGTACGTCATTGCTTCGTAAGCCTCGCGGATCATGTCCGGAGGACGTACGGTGGCTGCATGGGTAGAGTTGTGATGCTCGTGCTGGGGACCCTGCTGGGTCTCTTCGTGCTGTTCAATTTCCTGTTGCCGATGCTGGTCGGCCTGATCAAGATCGCTCTGATCATCGGGGTGATCGCTCTGCTCGTCTTCGTCGCGGTCGCCGTGGTGGGCAAGTCCTCCCGATCGCATTGACGTTCTTCCTGTTCGACCCGTGGCTGGTCGGGATCACCATGCTGGCGATCCTGCTGCTGGCCACGTGGGCAGCCACGCTCCTGCCCATCCTCAGTGGGGAGCCGCCGAGCTTTCCGCTGAGTTATGCGCGCCGTACGGCCTTCCAGCGGCAGCGCGACCCTGACGCGGCGGGTCGCTCGCGTCCACGAGCCCCTTAGGCAAGCCCCGCTTCATCGTCAAGCGGGGCTCCTCGTACGAGTGAGCCCTTTCCCTCATCTCACTCCAAGTAGGGCTCATGATCGATTCTCTTGTCACGTTCGTCGTCAGCATGTCCGGGGGCAGCGCCGCGCTGGGCATCGTGCTGTTCACCCTGGCCGTACGCCTCCTGCTGCTGCCCCTGAACGTCCGCCAGTCCCGGACCATGAAGATCCGCCAGCGGCTCGCCCCCAAGCTGCAGGAGTTGCAGAAGCGCCACGCGCGCAACCCCGAGCGCCTGGCCAGGGAGACCTCCGCGCTCTTCGCCAAGGAGGGCACTTCGCCGTTCGCCGGGTTCTTGCCGATGCTGGCGCAGCTTCCGTTCATGTGGCTGATGTTCCGGGTGGCCACGCATCCGACCGCCCTGGCCGGCCAGACCCTTTTCGGCGCTCCGCTGGGCCAGCAGGTCGCCGGGGTAGTGGCCAATTTCGGTCTGGTCAGCGTGCCGGTTTTGGTCTTTGTATTGGTCATCGCGCTGGCCGTGGTGGTGGCCTGGTTCTCCGCCAGGAACGTCAAGGTGACCGACGACCAGCCGGACTGGATGAGACGGCTCCTGCCGTTGATGCCGTACGGCTCCGTGCTGGCCACGCTGGTGATGCCGCTCGCGGCCGGGCTCTACCTGCTCGTGTCGACGGCATGGGCCACGACCGAGCGGGCGGTGCTGGCTAGCCGGCCTCTCTGAGGGCTGTGACCTGCCCGTTCATCGACGCACGAGGGGCGGGCAGGATGGCCCACACCGTGGTCGTGTCGCCGTCGTGCCGGACCCCCCAGCTCTCCGCCACATACTCCACGATGCCGAGTCCCCGGCCCCCGAGCGACGACAGGGTCGGGCGGCCCGCGCGCGGCTCGGTCGCCGCACCCCCGTCGCTCACCGCCACTTCGATGTGATCGTCACTCCGCAGCCACGCCACTCTCACCATCCCCGACGGAAGGGGATGCGCGTGCCTCAGCGCGTTGCTCAGCAGCTCGCTCACCACGAGCACCGCGTCGTCGATCGCCGCCGAAAAAACCCCGCTGTCCTGCAGCTCAGTGCTGAGGCGCTGGCGGGCGACGGCGACGCTGGACGGCGCGTACGGCAGCAGCACCACGCTTGACACACCCACCTCCCCGTTCCCTGTGCCCCCCGCGGGAACACTCCCCGGTACGACCGAAATGCCCCGTTACTCGATCCCAGAAACCGCATCTCGATCACAGCTTGTACACATTGGACGATAGATCAGCTCAACTGTGACCACCTCGTTACCGCCTCGGTGTGTCGGATCCGATAGTGAAACTAGCCCCCGGATGCTCTCAACTCGAGGCGCATTCGTGTGCCGCCTCCGGGTCTCGGATGCGCGCTCACGTCTCCGCCTTGGGCTCTGGCGAGGCTGCGGACTATGTAGAGACCGAGCCCCACTCCACCAAACCGTCTCCGGTCGCCGCTGTCCACCTGGACGAACCTCTCAAAGATCCGTTCTCGGTCAGTCGGTGCGATACCGACCCCTTCATCGTCCACCACCACGACGACGTTGTCGGCCTCGGGCCAGGCCTCCACGCTGATCAAGCCGCCCTTGGGCGAGTACTTGAACGCGTTCTCCAGCAGCTGCCCCAGCACGATGTCCGTGGCCAGCGCGTCCCCCAGGACGTTCGGCAGCCCGTCCTGGATGACCACCTCGACCCGGTGCTTGTCCGACAGCGCCGGCAGCCCGAGCGTGGCCGCGTCGATCCGCTCCGCCAGGTCGAACTCCTCGATCCGCACCTTGAGCTCGTCGGCGCCCGCCCTGGCCCCGAGCAGCAGGTGGTCCATGAGCTCGCCCAGCGACCTGGACCGCTCGGCGATCGTGTGCACGGCAGAGCGGCGTTCGGGGTCGCTCATCTTGTCCCAACGCCGGTCGAGCGTGCTGGCGAACCCGCGCACGATCGTGATCGGCGTCCGCAGTTCGTGGCTGGTCGTGGCCAGGAACAGGTCCTTGGCCTCCTCGAGTTCCTTGGCCGTGGTCACGTCGCGGAAGTCGATGACCACCTCGCCGGTCTCCTCGATCTGCGCGCTCACCACGTCCAGCCACCGCCCGGTCTCCATCTGGAACGTGACCTTCTCGCCCGGCTTGGGCAGCGGGAACGGCGGCGGCCCGCCGATGACGGCCTCGGCCGGGAACGCGGTGAGCTCGGCGGCGGCGGGGTTCCAGCGGACGACCCGCCCCGACCCGTCGAGCACGGCGATGCCGTCGGCGCTGGCGTCGAAGACGGCCTGCTCGTGCGCCCGCTGCCGCACCGCCTCCTGGTAGGCAACCGCGTTGCCGACGGCGATGCCCGCGTGGCCCGCCAGGAGCTCCAGCAGCTCCAGTTCGAGGTGTCCGGGTGTGCTCTGGGCGAACAGCGCGTACAGGGCCCCGTACGGGCGCCCTCCGACGGCGGCCAGGCCCAGCGCGATCGTGTGCAGCCCCTTCAGCCGGGCCCACACCAGGTCCTCGAGCCCATTCGACTCCAGCATGACGGTCTTGCCGGTGCGTAAGAGCTTGTCGACGAGGCTCGTGCGCAGGTCCGTGGTGGTGCCCCTGATGGCCTCCGGCAGCTGGTACGTGCTGACCAGCCGTAACCGGTCACCCTCGATCAGCACGAACCCGCCCGCGTCCGCCCCGGTGAGCTCCGTGAGGCTGGCCGAGATCCGGTCGAGCACGGCCGACAGCTCCAGCTCGGAGTTGATGTCGCCGACCACGTCGGTGAGCCGGCGCACCAGCCTGGCCCGGCGCGCCATGCGGTCCTTGGCCACCTGGTCGGCCCGCGCGAGGTGGTGCACGCAGACATATCCGGCCACGGCGCTGCCCAGGCGCAGCGCGCTGATGTCGACGCGCACGTCGAGCAGGGTCCCGTCGTCGCGTAAGCGCTTGGTGCGGACCGACACCTGGCCGCCGGTGCGCACGCGTTCGAGCACGGCGTTGTGCTCAGCGGTCAGCTCGCCCGGCACGATCGGCGCCCGGCGCCCGAGCATCTCCTCCGCCGTCCACCCGAACAGCCGCTCTGCCGCCTCGTTCCAGACCAGAACGCTCTGATCACGGTCGACGACCACGACGGCGTTGGGCGAACCGGCGAGGGCAGCGCGAGCTATCTCGTCGTCACTACCGGCCCATTCGTCCCCCACTCCTCCATAGTGCACGTGGCGTGGTGAGTGCGTCGGGCGATCCGTCCGATACGCTGCGGGCACGGTGATTCTCGGCTGCGGGAGGCTGGTGGCATGTCGAGCGGCGACCTCGATGCCCTGTTGCGCGTGACCTCCAGCACCTATCGAGGTGAAACCCATCCTGACATCGCGTTCGGCACCTATGACGGGGCCGTCGGCCGGCTGGTGCTCGCGGTCACCGGCAAGGGCATCGCGGCGTGCAGCTTCGAGCCGGAAAACGCCGTGTTCGAGCTGGTCACGAGGCACGTGGGCACGTTCATCGGGCCGGACCCGCGCCGGCTCGACCCGGTGCGCAGGGAGCTGGACGCCTACTTCTCCGGCCGCCTGCGCGCGTTCACCACGCCCGTCGACCTGACCCTGGCGACCTCCTTCGCCCGCACGGTGCTGCAGAAGACGATGGCGGTCCAGTACGGCACCACCACGACGCTGGAGGAGATCGGCGCGAGCATCGGCAGGCCGCGCGCGCTGCGGGCGATCGGCAACGCGCTGGCCTCCAACCCCGTGTGCGTGATCGTGCCGTGCCACCGGGTGGTGCGTGAGGACGGCGCGCTCGGCGACTACGCGGGCGGCGCGCTCGCCAAGCAGCACCTGCTCAACGTCGAAAAGCGCGCGTCGACCAGCCGATCAGCAGGGTGATCAGCGCGGCGGCGATGGCCGCGCCGAGCGCTCCGTTCATCCACGGCTGCCGGGTGAAGCCGATGGCGTCGCGGATCCCCTGCCAGAAGTCGTCCCATGGCTTGACCGTGGGCGTGGAGGTCGTCAGCCAGTACGCCACGAAGCCGAGGGCCCACGGCACCAGCCTCGACCAGCGCGAGGGCGCGTTCTCCGCGGTGTTCCAGCTCCGCGAGCCGCCGAGCACGAAGTAGTCCACGGCCAGCACCGCGAACATCGGCACGAACACCGCCCCGATCACCCCCAGGAACGCCCCGTACGAGTTGACGTCCACGACCAGGGCGATCGTCACGCTCAGCACGCCGATGGCGACGGAGAACAGGCGCCGGTCGACCCGCGGCATCAGGTTCTGCAGCGAGACCGTGGTGGAGTAGACGTTGGCGAACGACTGGTCGGTCTCGCGCAGCACCAGGATCGCGAAGAACAGCGCGCCCAGCGGCACCGCCACGAACGGGCCGAACACCGACGTCCCGTCGGCCGCCACCCTGTCCGCCCCCGCCATGGCCACCGCGAACACGCCCAGGCCCAGGCAGGCCACCTGCGCCAGCGTGTAGCCCCCGACCACGCCGGTGAACGCGGCCCTGCTCGACCTGGAGTGCCGGGCGAAGTCGGCCGCCATCGGCACCCACGACACCGACAGCGCGATCACGTAGTCCACCGCCGGGGCGAACGCCGTCCAGGACCCCCCGGTGTGCGCGGGCGCCCTGGTCAGGAAGAACCAGGCGAACCACACCATCGACACGATCACGCCGATGGTGACGTACCGCCGCAGCAACCTGACCGACCCGAGCGGCCAGATCGTGAGCGCGGTGGTCAGCACCCCCGCCGCGATCACCCACACCTGGTACGGCACGGCGCCGAAGATCGCGCTGGCCGCCTTGGCGATCACCCACAGCTCGAACGCGGCCCAGCCGAGCATCTGGACGATGTTCAGCACCGTGGGAACGTACGAGATCCGCGCCCCGAACAGGCCCCGCAGCAGCACCATCGCGGGCTGTCCCGTCTGGGTGCCCGGGACGGCCGACAGGCCCACCATGGCGGTGCCGATCAGGCTGCCGACCACGGTGGCCAGGAGCGCGGCGGTCAGGCTGAGCGGAGCGTTGCCCAGGGGATTGAGCAGGAGCAACGCTCCGGAGAAGCCCAGGAGGCTGACTCCGAGGTTCGCCCAGAGCGCACCCTGGTCGAGCACGCCCAGGGTCTTCGGCGGCCTGCCTTCGAGGGTCAGCGGAACTTCGTCGACGACATGCGTCATCGCACACTCCCTACGCCGGCATTACCCGGACAGGTTCGTGCGGTCGGCGACGGCCTCAGTCGCCCTCTCAGCCTGGTTGCCCCAAGCTCCCGCGTTGACAGGTATGGCAAAGCTGGGATCAACCCAGCTTGCGACCCCATGATGCCCTACTCCCACGCCAAATTGCCAGACCGGCCGGCGCGACCACGGAGGACGAGAGGCGTTCGCGGGCGTCCACGACATCAGGCTTCTCGCCGTCCACAGCCTGTGTCTTACGGGAATCTCCTCACCCGACGCCCTGACCTGCAGCTTCTTCCCGAGCCGCATTCCAGCACGTGAGATGTCGCCGCGCTGTATCCACAGCTTGTCCACACGTCATCCACAGCACGGGCAGGTCCCCGGCGCAAGTTCACACAGGCTGTCCACAGGTCTGCCCACAGGGCGATGTGCGTTCCCGAACGCAGTAGCGGAAGCATCCCCCAACCGGTCGCGCGCCCGGCCGCTACGCCACGAACGGCTGCTGCCCGGTCTCGCTGACCATCGGGCGGCGCGCGAACTCCCACGACTGCATGCCGCCGCCCACGTTGACGGCGTCGCGCCCGAGCTGGTTGAGCCAGGCCGCGACCTGCAGGGACCGGCCGCCCACCCGGCAGACGACGTAGACCGTGCGGTCGCCGGGCACCTCGTCGACCCGCCCCTGGATCTGCGTCATGGGGATGTGCACGGCCTCCGGGGCGTGCCCTGCGACCCATTCGTCCTGCTCGCGGACGTCGAGCAGGTAAGCGTCTGCGGGAACGGCACTGGCCTCTATCTCAGGAACGGTCATGACTCCATCATCTCGCGCCTGGCGTCGTAGGCCGCACGCGCCGCGGCGATCTCCTCCTGGTGCGCCTCCGTCCAGGTGACCAGGGACTTGATGGTCTCGTGCAGAGTACGGCCGAGCGGCGTGAGCGCGTAGTCCACCCTGGGCGGCACGACGGGGTGGACCGTGCGGCTGACCAGGCCGTCGCGCTCCAGCTGGCGCAGGGTCACGCTGAGCATGCGCTGGCTGACACCGTCGATCTCACGGCGGAGCTGGGTGAAGCGCAGGCTCTGGCAGTCGAGCAGGGCGATCACGAGCAGCGACCACTTGTCGGCGATGCGGTCGAGGATCTGGCGCACTTCGCAGTCCTCGCGCGTGTCCCACTGGCGCACGTCGTAGTCGTCGAGCGGTTCCACGGTGTCTTCTTCCATCGGGCTCATTTGAGAAGGCGGGACAGCCGGCGGTCGGCGAGGGGCTTGCCGCCGGTCTGGCAGGTGGGGCAGTACTGCAGCGAGGAGTCCGCGAAGGACACCTCGCGGATGGTGTCGCCGCAGACGTCGCACGGCTGCCCGGCCCGGTTGTGGACCCGCAGTCCCGACTTCTTCTCCGCCTTGAGGTCCTTGGCCGCCAGCCCGTGCGCCCGCTCCACTGCCTCCTGCAGGGTGGTGACGATGGCCTCGTGCAGGTCGGCGATCTGCGCGTCCGTCAGCGTGGCCGCGATCTTGAACGGGGACATCTTCGCCGCGTGCAGCACCTCGTCCGAGTACGCGTTCCCGATGCCGGCGACGATCTTCTGGTCGCGCAGCAGCCCCTTGATCTGGATGCGGTTGCCGCCCACGATGCGCTTGAGCGCCTCGACGGTGAAGGACTCGTCGAGGGGGTCGGGGCCGAGGGCGGCGATGCCGGGGACCTCGTCCGGATTTTTGGTGACATAGACGGCCAGGCGCTTCTGCGTCCCCGCCTCCGTCAGCTCGAAGCCGGGCGCCAGCCCCTCCTCGTCGGGCGCCAGCCGGACCCGTACCGCGAGCGGGCTCTTGCCCGGACGTACGGGCTTGGCTCCCGACAGGTCGTCGCGCCAGCGCAGCCACCCCGCCCGGGCCAGGTGGATGACCAGGTGGAGGCCGTCGCAGTCGAGGTCGAGGAACTTGCCGTGGCGCGCCACGGCGGTGATGGTCAGCCCGCCGAGCGCGGTCACCGGCGGATCGAACGTCTTGAGCGCCTGGATGGCCACCACGTCGACCCCCAGGACCGTGCGGCCCACGGCCCGCTCGCGCAGGAAATGGGTGAGCGACTCCACTTCGGGAAGTTCCGGCATGTCCCCAGGGTACGTGCGCGTCCGGCCGTCCACAGCCTGTGGACGGCTACGGCACGCTCCAGAAGGCCAGCTCGTGCGCCATCCCCTCGGCGAACAGCTCCTCGGCCCGCGCCGGGTCCGGTCCGACCTCGTCGATCATCTGTCCGATCCGGGCGGTGAGCGCCGCGAACGCCGGATCCGCGTACGTGTCCACCCACGCCCGATATCTCGGCTCAGCGGGCGGATTCTCCGCCAATATCTGCCCGAGACTCGAATATCCCCACATACACGGATAAAGCGCCGCCAACCCCTCCCCATACGACGCCGCCGACTCCAGCAGGAACGCCGTGTAAGCCGCGCACGCCGGCCCTTTCACCGCCCCCTCCAGATCGGCGCCGAACTCGGCCGACAGCGACCTGTGCAGGCTCAACTCGTCGTGGTACGTGGTGTGCGCCAGGTCCACCAGGTCACCCAGATGCCCGTCGGGCGCCTGCCAAGCCAGCCGCGCGAACACCCGTACGTAGTCGAGCAGGAACAGGTAGTCCTGCTCCAGCCACGACCTGAACACCGGCTCGGGCAGGTCGCCACGCGCGATGCCGGCCACGGTCGGATGGTCGAGCTGCGCCCGCAGCAGCGGGCGGCCGACGGCGTGCAACTTCTCCGAGACAGTCATGGCTGGGAGGTTAGTGTCGAAGCATGACTGTGACGATCGCCGAGGAGCTCCTCCTGCTCGCCTACAACGACGAGAAGGGCACGCAGCTCGTCGCCGGAACCCAGCTGGACCCGGCCCTCGCCGGCGCGCTCCTCGCCGAACTGGCCGTCAACGACCGGCTGGAGCTGTCGGACAAGAAGGTGACGGTCAAGGACGCGTCCCCGCTCGGCGACGCCGAGCTGGACGCCACGCTGGCCCGCATCGCAGAGGAGGGCAAGGAGCGCAAGCCGGCCTGGTGGGTCCAGCGGCTGCAGTCGGCCAAGCTGCGCAAGCGCCTGCTCACGAGGCTGGCGGAGTCGGGCGTGCTGACCGAGCAGCGCGGCAAGGTGCTCGGCATCTTCCCCACGACGCGCTGGCCGGAGGCCGACCCTGACGTGGAGGCCGAGGTCAGGGACCGGGTGATCAGCGCGCTGGCGGGCGCCGACCCCGACGCCCGCACGGCCGTCCTGATCGCCATCGCGCACGCGGCCAAGCTCGACCGCAAGGCCTTCCCCGAGGCGAGCAAGCAGCGCGTCAAGGAGATCGCGGAGGGCGCCTGGACGGCCGACGCGGTCGCCCAGACCATCGCCGCCATCAACTCGGCCATGATCGCGGCGGTCACCGCGGCGACCGTCGCCGCGACGACCTCCACGACCGGGTGAGCCGCTCCTAGTTGCCGGTGTCGATGACGTCCTTCGGCACCGGCTTGTCCTCCTTCAGGGCGTTGAAGAGGGCCAGCGCCTTGGGCCGGTCCGACTTGATCGCCTCGCCGCCGTCCGAGAGCCGTTCGGTGCCGCCGAACGGCACCACCGTCGTCACGGGGCTGTCGCCCATCGCCAGCCCCAGCGACAGCAGGTCGAAGGCGCCCGTGCCGCCGTCGACGGAGACCGCGTCGGTGGCGCTCATCGCCAGCGGGATCGACGTGAACGGGTTGATCAGCACTCCGGGGCTGGCCGCCTTCTTCACGACCGCGCCCAGGAACTGCCGCTGCCGCTTGGTCCGCTCGAAGTCGGGCAGCGCGCCGCCCTTTCTGGTCCGTACGTAACCCAGGGCCTGGGCGCCGTTGAGCACCTGCGTGCCCTTCTTCAGCTTGAGCCCGGCCTTCGGGTCGTCCACGGCGGCCCGTACGTTGATCTCGACGCCTCCGATGGCGTCCACGATGCCGACGAACCCGGCGAACCCGATCTCCATGTAGTGGTCGATGTGCACGCCCGTGACCGACTCCACGGTGCGGGCCAGCAGCTGCGGCCCGCCGTTGTAGGCGGCGTTGAGCTTGTCGCGCTTCTTGCCCGGGATGTCGACGGCCAGGTCGCGGGGAAGGCTGACCAGCGTCGGCTTGTCGCTGCCCTCGGGGATGTGCAGCAGCATCATCGAGTCCGTACGGTTCCCGCCGGTCGCCCTGCCCGTGGCGAGCTTCTTGCGCTCGGCGGCCGACAGGCCCTTGCGGCTGTCGGAGCCGACGAGCAGCCAGTTGGTGCCGGGAGTGTCGGCGGGACGGCCCTGATAGTCCTCGAGCACGCCGTCGATGCCGGCGATCCGGGAGTTGATCCAGAAGAACATGCCCACGGCCGCCACCAGCAGCACGACCAGGAGCCCGGCGACGATCTTCAGAATCGTCCTGCCGGACACCCGCCTGCGGGGCTTGTCCGGGTCGGAGGGCCCGCGCCTCGACCGCAGCGGCTCCGCCGGGCTGCTGCCGGAGCGAGCCCGGCCGTACACGCGCGAACGGCCCTGGGGCGGCTCGCCGGGGGCGGACCCGGGAGAGGCGGCGCCTGACCCCTGCTCGGGGTACTGCGGGGCCACAGGCAGCTTGTGCGTGGGCGCACCCGGCCCCCCGGCGGGCGCGGACGGGACCTGGTGAGCGGGCGCACCCCCGGCGCGCAGGCCGTCACCTGGCCTCGGCGGCAGCGGGCGGCCGTCGCCCGGCGAGCGCATGGCCCGCGTCCGGTTGTCCTCAGACACTTCGCCTTCTTCCCTTCGATTTGTCATAAACGCTACGTCGAACCCCCCACCAGTGAAGACACTCGGCCAAGGTTTTCCCATGGAAAAGTACGCGGAACCAGGGAAGAGTCACCGCGGAAACATAGATGCCACCAGCATCGTTACGGTTATGGACGACCTCTATCGAAGGGAAGATCGTGTCCGCTCCGGACCCGTGGAGTCTTTGCCCGTGCGCTGGCACGGGTTCCTCTGAGAGCTCACCATGGTGAGCGCCTATCTGGGCCTGCTGGCCCTCATCCTCCTCACGGCGGCGACCGGCTACTTCGTCGCTCAGGAGTTCGCCTTCGTAGCCGCCGACCGCGCCCTGCTCCGCGAGCAGGCGGCGGCGGGTGACCAGGCCGCCGAAAAAGCGCTCCAGGTGACGTCCCGCCTCTCCTTCATGCTCTCCGGCGCCCAGCTCGGCATCACCGTGACCGCACTGCTGGTCGGCTTCCTGGCCGAGCCCGCGATCGCCAGGATCGTACGACCATGGCTGGCGGACACCGGACTGTCCGACACCGTGATCACCGGACTCTCGGTCGCCATCGGCGTCTTCGTGGCGGCCGTGGTCCAGATGGTCCTGGGCGAGCTCGCGCCCAAGAACCTGGGCATCGCCAGACCGGAGCCGGTGGCCAAGTTCCTGGCGGGCTCGACCCTGGTCTACCTGGCCGTGGTGGGCCCGGTGGTCAAGCTGTTCGACTCGGCGGCGACCGGCCTGCTCAGGCGCGTGGGCATCGAGCCGGTGGAGGAAGTGGAGCACGGCGCGACTCCGGAGGAGCTCTCCCGCATCATCGAGGAGTCCACCATGGCGGGCGAACTCCCGCCGAGACTCTCCGACCTGCTCGAACGGGCCCTGGAGTTCGGCGACCGCACGGCGGAGGAGATCATGGTCCCCCGCCCGCGCGTCGTCGTGCTGCGATCCGAACAGCCCATCTCGGACCTGATCGAGGTCATGCGCAGCTGCGGCCACTCCCGCTACCCGGTCATCAACGAGGACGGCGACGTCACAGGCGTGACGGGCGTACGAGAGTTCCTCTCATCGGGTCTGCAGGAGGGCGAGATAGCGAGCATCACCCGCCCGGCCCTGCTGGTCCCGGACTCGGTCCCGCTTTCCAACGTGCTCGACCGGATGCGCGTGGCCAAGGACGACATCGCCTGCGTCATCGACGAGTACGGCGGCCTGGCCGGCGTGATCACGGTCGAGGACCTGGCCGAGGAGCTGGTCGGCGAGCTGGTCGACGAGAACGACCCGGAGCCGGCCGGCGTGGTGGAGCACCCGGGCGGCATCTGGGAGGTCCCGGGCAGGCTTCGGCTGGACGAGGTCGAGCGCGCCACGGGCGTCGCGCTCCCGGAGAGCGACGACTACGACACCCTCGCGGGCCTCGTCCTGGCCAAGCTGGGCCGGATGCCCGACGAGGGCGACACCGTGACGGTGCCGATCGAACAGGACACCGACCCCTTCGCAGAGGACGAACAGGAACACCTGGCAGAACTGACCGTGATATCTCTCAACCGCAGAGTGCCCGAGTGGGTCCGTGTGGCCCCCGTCCAGCACGCGGAGGTGGCCCGATGACCATGATCGTCGTCAGCCTCGCGCTGCTGGCCTTCAACGCGCTCTTCGTGGCCGCGGAATTCGCCTTCGTCTCTGCCCGGCGCCACCGCCTGGAGGAGATCGCCTCCCGCAACAACCGCCTCATCCGGCTGGCGGCCAGGTCGGCGGTCGGAGGCACCAAGCAGCTTTCTCTCATGCTGGCGGGCGCCCAGCTGGGCATCACGCTGTGCACGCTGGGCCTCGGCCAGGTGACGGAGCCCGCGATCGAGCACACCCTGGAGCCGGTCTTCGCCGCCCTCGGCGTCCCGGAGGGCCTGCGCATGCCCATCGCGCTGACGATCGCCCTGGCCCTGGTGACCTTCCTCCACATGGTGGTGGGCGAGATGGCGCCGAAGTCGTGGGCCCTGACCCACCCGGAACGCTCGGCCCTGCTGCTGACCGTCCCCTTCCGCGCCTTCACCTGGGTCATGCGCCCGCTCCTGTCGACCCTGAACGGCCTGACCAACCTCATCCTGCGCCTGTTCGGCGTCCAGCCCAGGGACGAGCTGGCCACGACCCGAACCCCCCGCCAGCTGGCCATGCTGGTGGGAGAGTCGGGCCGCATGGGCCTCCTGGACCGCGACGAACACGACCTCCTGACCCGCGCCCTCCGCCTGGACGACGAAGGCATAGAACGCCTGATGATCCCGATAAGCAAGGCGGTGATGGTCCCACCCCAGGCGAACGCGGCAGAGATCAAGGAAGCAGCGGCAAGAAGCGGCCACCTCAGACTCCTGGTAGGCACCCCGGGCGACGTAAGAGGCGCCCTCCACGCCAGAGACGCCCTCCTGCGGCCGGCAAGCAAGGCGGAAGACCTGTGCCGCCCGCTGCCGAAGCTCCCCTGCGTGACCCAGGTCCCAGAGGCGGTGACGGCCCTGCAGGAGGCCAGAGCCCACCTGGTCCTGGTGACTGCTCAGGCCGGTGAGGTCATCGGCATGGTGAGCCTCACAGACCTCCTGGGCGAACTCCTGGACACCAGAACCTTGGCGACTGTGACGTAAAACACACCGACAAGCCACCCGAAAGCAGGTTGCAACCAAACGGGCGTACCGTCAAAACACGGCACGCCCGTTACCAACAGGTTCTTGAAAAGAGAGACAGCCCCTCTTGCGATCCAGCAAACACTTCGCCAATGTGGGTCTGCCATGACAGAAGACCGCAGGCGCGACGATGGAGGGTCCGGGAGCCCACTCCCGGATAGGGGGGTCCGGGGGACCTCCCCCGGAAAACGCTGGGGGTCTGGGGGTCATCCCCCGGGAGAAATGACGAGGGGACCCGAGGGAGCAAGCCTGAAAGGCTTGCGACCAGGAGTCCCCAGTCACCGAGGTGGGCGAGGAGGGATTTGAACCCTCACGTCCTTTCGGACACACGGACCTGAACCGTGCGCGTCTGCCGTTCCGCCACCCGCCCTTGTGGGTGCGGAAAGAACACTAGCACGGAACAGCCACTGGTACTGAACCCGGATACGATCGCATAAGACACGGGAGCGGAGGAGCTGGGCGCGACAGCCGACGAGCGCCAGGGATGCCGTCACGTGGAACGAGCGGAAACCGGGCGCCGGACGCGTCTGGGGGCCGCGATCATATGCACGGAGGAAGGGAGGTACCCGGTGGGAGTCCTTCAGCGCTTCGAGCGAAGGCTCGAAGGCTTGGTTGAGGGGGCCTTTGCGCGGGCGTTCAAATCTGACCTTCAGCCGGTCGAGGTCGCCAGCGCGGTTCAGCGGGAGATGGATGAGCGTGCGGCGATCGTCGCTCAAGGTCGCACGCTCGTGCCCAACGACTTCGTGGTTGAGCTGTCCACGACCGACAGCGAACGGCTTGAGGTCTACGCCGACAGCATCAGTCACGAGCTGGCCAACCTCGCCAGGGAGTACGCCAAGGAACAGGGCTACTCCTTTGTGGGACCGGTCCGGGTCCGCTTCGAGACCGCCGGCGATCTGGCTGTGGGGCTGTTCCGCATCAGGTCCGGCGTCATCCGCGGCGCGACGGTCGAGCAGGACGAGATTCGCCAGCCGGCGAGCGACCTGCCTCCGTCGAGGCCGAACGCGTTCAACGGGCGGCCCAGGCTGCTCGTCTCCACCCAGGACGACCCGCAGGGCGACCGTTCCTACGAGCTCACCACTCCGGTGACCTTGCTCGGCAGGGGCACCGACTGCGATCTTCGTCTGGTCGATCCGGGTGTCTCGCGACACCACGCGGAGTTGCGGGTCGAGGGCCAGTTGGTGGTCCTCGTCGATCTCGGATCCACCAACGGCACTTTCGTCAACGGCCAGCCGGTACGCAGGATCGAGCTCCAGAACGGCACGCGAGTGACGTTGGGGCGTACGACCCTGGTGTTCCGGCGCGATTAGGGGTAGACAAACGGTCCATGTCCGAGCTCACGCTGCTGCTGATCCGGCTCGCCTTCCTGGCGGTGCTGTGGTTCTTCGTCATTGCCGCAGTCGGCGTGATCCGGACTGACTTGTTCGGTTCACGCACGGCTCCCGCGGGTCCACGCAAAGGCGTGAAACCCGCCAAAGCGGTGGCCAAGCCCAAGAGCAAAAAGGGCGAGCCCCGCCAGCTCATCGTTACCGGTGGCCCCTTGCAGGGCACCACCATTAATCTCACGGAGACGCCCATCACCATTGGCCGGGCCAATGACGCCACGCTGGTAGTCACCGACGACTACGCTTCCAGCCGGCATGCCCGGCTCTTTCCCCAGGACGGTCAATGGATCGTGGAAGATCTTGGGTCCACCAACGGCACGTATCTCGACCGCTCGAAAGTCACCCGCCCGACCCCGGTGCCGCTCGGTGTTCCGATCCGCGTCGGCAAGACAGTCATTGAATTGCGCAAATGACCATCGCACTCCGCTACGCCGCCCGCTCGGACGTCGGCCTCCTCCGCGAAGGGAACGAGGACTCGGCGTACGCTAGCGGTCGCCTGCTCGCCGTCGCAGACGGTATGGGCGGGCACGCACACGGCGAGGTGGCGAGCTCAGTCGCCATCGCCGCCATGGCCTCTCTGGAAGAGGCCCAACAGGGGGGTGACCTGCTCAACACCATCGAGGCAGCGGTACGCGACGCCAACCGCAAGCTGCACGAAATGGTGGGGCGGGATCCCAGCCTCAAAGGCATGGGCACGACTCTCACGGCCATGCTCTGGCACGGCACCCAGGTCGCTCTGGTGCACGTCGGCGACTCGCGCGCCTACCTGCTCAGGCGCGGGGAGCTCTACCAGATCACCCATGACCACACGCTGGTGCAGCAGCTCGTCGACGACGGGCGCATCACGCCGGAAGAGGCGGCCACGCATCCGCAGCGCTCGATCCTGCTGCGCGCGCTCGACGGCAGCGGTGAGGTCGATCCCGACCTGACCCTCCGGGAGGCGCAGATCGGCGACCGCTACCTGCTGTGTTCCGACGGCCTGTCGGGTGTGGTGAGTGCGGAGACGCTGCACGCCACGCTCACCAACATCGACGACCCGGAAGAGGTCGTTCGCCAGCTCATCGACCTGGCGAACAGAGGCGGCGGGCCGGACAACATCACGTGTGTGCTGGCCGACGTGCTGGAGATCACCGATGGGCAGCAGGTGCCCGCCGAGGCCGCCGTCGTCGGCGCCGCGGGCATGAACCGGCTGCGCGGCAATCCCCAGGACACCCAGCCGGGGCGAGCCCACGCGGTGACCGCGCCCCAGCCGGTCCTCACTGACGACGACTTCGATGAGCCGGTGGCCGAGGCGCCCCGGCGCAGGCGTCGCCGGGTGTGGCCCGTGCTGGTCACCGTGTTCGGCATAGGCGTCGTCGCCGTCGGCGTCGGCGGTTATTTTGGATATCAGTGGACCCAGGACCAGTTCTTCGTCGGTGCTAGGGGCGACGAAGTGGTCGTGTTCCAGGGGGTCCAGAAAGAGCTGGGTCCCTTCCAGCTCTTCAAGGTCTCCAAAGCCACGGGCCGGCAGCTCTCCAAACTGTCCGATGCCGACCAGGCGCTGATCAAGAGCGGCATTCCGGTCACCAACGTCGACGAAGGCATCACGAAAATCAACGCTTTGAAGTTCGCTCAGGAGGACGAGAAGGACGGCGACACCCCCGCCACGACCGCCAGCTCGTCGCCCACGCCATCCGTGAGCGCGACCAAGACGAAGCAACGGTAAATGAGCGAAGTCGCAGAATCCCCCGTCCCGATGCCGGCCAAGCGCCGCGTGGCCCAGCTCGTCATGCTGGCCCTCGCGGTGGTGATCATCATGGGCGCCTACGCCAACGTGGGCCTCGCGGTGAACGGCGAGATCCCCGCGGGCATGCTGGCGTACGGACTGGGTCTGGGCGGCCTGATGCTGGCCGCCTACCTCGTTCTGGCGAAGTTCGCCCCCTGGGCGGACCCGCTGATCCTGCCGCTGGTGACTCTGATCAACGGTCTCGGCCTGGTGATGATCTACCGGCTGGAGGCCGCCAAGATGGGCGGCGCGTCCGCCGCCAACCAGATCATGTGGACGGGTCTCGGCGTGGTCATGTTCTCGATCACGCTGATCGTGCTGCGTGACCACCGCATGCTCCAGCGCCTGACCTACACCGCGGGCGCCGTCGGCCTGGTCCTGCTCGCCATCCCCGCGGTGCTGCCCGGCAGCCTCAGCGAGGTGCAGGGCGCCAAGATCTGGATCCGCATCGGCGGCTTCTCCATCCAGCCGGGCGAGTTCGCCAAGCTGGCGCTGGTCGTCTTCTTCGCCGGCTATCTGGTGGCCAAGCGCGACGTCCTCGCGCTGGCCGGGCGGCGGCTGCTCTTCATCGACCTGCCCCGGGCCAGGGACCTCGGTCCCGTCCTCATCACCTGGGGGTTCAGCCTGCTCGTCCTGGTCTTCGAGAAGGACCTGGGCACCTCGCTGCTGCTGTTCGGCACGTTCATCGCGATGCTCTACATCGCGACCCAGCGCACCTCGTGGGTGCTGATCGGCGTGCTCCTCTTCGTCGGCGGCGCCTTCCTCGCCGGGCAGGTCTTCGACCACGTCAGCGCCCGCTTCGACGCCTGGCTCGATCCGAGCAACCCGATCTACTACGGCAACGACCCCGTCTGCCTGCAGGATCCGCCGGGCAACTCGATGTGCAGCAAGAGCTTCCAGATCATGCAGGGCCTGTTCGGGTTCGGCGCGGGGGGCATCCTGGGCACGGGGCTCGGCGAGGGCAACCCCCAGCTGATCCCGCTGTCGTTCTCCGACTTCATCTTCGCCGCGACCGGCGAGGAGCTGGGCCTGACCGGCCTGATGGCACTGCTCATGATGTACGCCCTGCTGGTCGAGCGCGGCCTGCGCACCTCGCTGGCGGCCCGCGACCCGTTCTCCAAGCTCCTGGCGGGCGGCCTGTCGTTCATCCTGGCCTGGCAGGTCTTCATCATCGTCGGCGGTGTGACGAATCTCATCCCGCTGACCGGCCTGGTCACCCCGTTCATGTCCCAGGGTGGCTCGGCGTTGCTGGCTAACTGGATCCTTATCGCGCTATTGGTACGCATGTCAGACGCGGCGCGGCGGCCTCCGCCCCAGGCGATCCAGAACGAAGGACTGACGCAGGTGTTCCAGCGATGAACAGCACTCTGAAGCGCGTGGCGGTGGCCTGCCTGGCCATGTTCGCGCTCCTGATGATCAACGTGAACTACCTGCAGGCCGTGAAAGCGGAGGGCCTGCGCGGCGACTCCCGCAACACCCGCAACTTCTACGAGCGCTACGCCATCGAGCGCGGCCGGATCACGGCGGGCGGCAAGGTGCTCGCGCAGTCCGTCGAGACCAAGGACCCCCGGTTCAAGTTCGTCAGGCAATACCCCGATGCCAAGCTCTACGCTCACGTCACCGGCTTCTTCTCGCCGGAGAGCGAGAGCGCCATCGAGAGGTCCGAGAACCAGCTGCTCAACGGCTCCAGTGCCGACCTGCTGCTGCGGCGGAGCATCGACCTGTTCACCGGCGAGCCGACCAGGGGCGCCAACGTCGATCTCACGATCAACCCCAAGGCGCAGAAGGCGGCCTACGACGCGCTGCGGCAGAGCGGCAAGCGCGGCGCCCTCGTCGCCCTCGACCCGAAGACGGGCGCGATCCTGGCGATGGTCTCGCTGCCCACCTACGACCCGACCGAGCTGTCCACCACCGACAAGGGCAAGGTCTTCCCCCGGTACGAGGAGCTGGCCAAGGAGAAGAGCCAGCCGCTGCTCAACCGTACGATCGCGCAGACCTACCCGCCCGGCTCGACGTTCAAGGTCGTGACCATGGCGGCCTACCTCGAGGACAACTCCTCGGCCGGCCCGCAGACCACCGTGGACGCGCCGCAGCGGCTGCCGCTGCCCAACACCAACATCAGCCTGCCCAACTACGGCGGCGCGGCCTGCGGCTCCGGCTCGGTCACACTGACGTTCGCGCTGGAGAAGTCCTGCAACACGCCGTTCGGCAAGATGGGCATGGAGCTGGGCTACGACAAGATGAAGGAGCAGACCGAGAAGTTCGGCATGGGCCAGCCGCTCGCCGTGCCGATGTCGGTCACCGCCAGCGACTTCGGCCCGGAAGAGGACAAGGCGGCCCTGGCCATGGCCTCGATCGGGCAGCGCAGCAACCGCATGACCCCGATGCAGATGGCCATGATCGCCGCGGGCATCGCCAATGACGGCAAGGTGATGAAGCCGTACCTGGTCAACAAGATCAGCGACGCCAAGGGCGACGCACTCAAGCAGGCCGACCCCGAGGAGCTGTCGGAAGCGGTCAGCTCCGAGACGGCGGGCAAGCTGCGTGAGATGATGGTCAGCGTCGTCCAGAACGGCACCGCAAACCTGGCGCAGGTCCCAGGCGTCCAAGTAGCGGGTAAGACGGGCACCGCGGAGACGGCCGACGGCCAGCCCCCGCATGCCTGGTTCATCTCCTTCGCGCCCGCCGAGGACCCGAAGGTGGCCCTCGCGGTCATCGTCGAGTCCGGTGCTGCCAACGTCGGCGCGGAGGCGACCGGCGGCCACACCGCCGCGCCGATCGCAAAGGCCGTGCTGGAGGCGGTGCTGAACAAGTGAGTGACGGTAACCTGCTGGGTCATGCGGCTCCGTAACCGCTACCTCCTGATCTCCCGCATCGCCACAGGCGGTATGGGAGAGGTCTGGCGTGCCCGTGACGAGTTGCTCGGGCGCGAGGTGGCGGTGAAGATCCTGCGCAGCCACATCTACGCCGACCCCACCTTCCGTGAGCGGTTCAGGAACGAGGCGCGCATCACCGCGGCCCTGGCCGACCCGGGAGTGGCGCAGATCTTCGACTACGGCGAGCAGAGCGACCTGGCCTATCTCGTGATGGAGCTGGTGCACGGCGAGCCGCTGTCGGCGATCCTGGCGCGCAACGGCTCCATCGGGCCCGAGGTGACGCTCGACGTGGTGGGCCAGACGGCCAAGGCGCTGCACGCCGCGCACACCTCCGGGATCATCCACCGCGACATCAAGCCGGGAAACCTGCTGGTCACCTCAGAGGGGACCATCAAGGTCACGGACTTCGGCATCGCGCGGGCCCTGGAGGCGGCTCCGGTCACGCAGACGGGCACCGTGCTGGGCACCGCCCAGTACGTCAGCCCCGAGCAGGCCCAGGGATTCCCGCTCACTCCCGCGACCGACCTCTACTCGCTGGGCGTGGTGGCCTACGAGTGCCTGGCCGGGCGCACGCCGTTCCGCGGCGACAGCCAGGTGGCGATCGCGCTGCAGCACCTCAACGAGCACCCGCCGCCCCTCGGGGTGGACGTGCCCGCGCCGGTGCGCGAGCTGGTCATGTCGCTGCTGTCGAAGGACCCCGAGCGGCGCCCGGCCTCGGCTCTGGAGGTGGCCGACCGGGCCTACCTCCTGCGCGAGTCGCTGGCCAGCGCCGAGCAGAGCGCCGACCTCAGCATGCTCACCGACCCGGGAGGCTTCCGGGTACGCGAGCCGGCTCCGGAGGACGAGCAGGAGACGGACCACCTCCACTCGGCCACCACGCCGCAGGAGCCGGCCGTACGAAAGCGTCACAGGAAGACCCTGGCCCTGGTCGCGACCGCGGGCTGCGCGGCCGCGGTGGGGCTCAGCGCCATCACGTTCGCCGATCGGCAGCCGACGCAGCCGACGCCGGACGTGGCCGAGCCGACCAAGTCGGCGGTGTCGCCGCCGGACCGGGCGACGCCCTCGCCCACGAAGAGACGCACCAAGCGGCCTTCCGTGGTTCCGGTCAAGTCACCGAGGCCTATACCCTCACGGTCGGCTACGGTAAGCAAGTCGGCAACTCCCACCAAGAAGCCGACACCGAAACCGACCCCGACCACCCGTACCCCTACACCCACACCGACCCCAACGCCCACCACTACACCCAAAACTCCGACACCTACCGCCTCGCCGGACCCGGGTGATACAAACCCGCCCAAGGAGGAGACGTGATGCGCCATGGGGTCGATGATGGACACCGGCGGCCCCCCGAGCAGGCCGGTACCCAAGATGAACGGTAAGGGACAGTGCAGGAAATGACTCAGCCTCGGCTACTCGGAGGTCGCTACGAGCTCGACGGTGTCGTCGGGCGCGGCGGCATGGCCGAGGTGTATCGTGCCCGAGACATCCGGCTGGACCGCATAGTCGCGATCAAGACCCTCCGGTCCGACCTGGCGCGCGACCACACCTTCCAGGCCCGCTTCCGCCGCGAGGCGCAATCGGCCGCCTCCCTGAACCACCCGGCCGTCGTCGCTGTCTACGACACCGGCGAAGACGGTACCGAAGGCACCCCCGTGCCGTACATCGTGATGGAGTACGTCGACGGCCGGACGCTGCGCGACCTGCTGCGCCAGGACCGGCGGTTGCTGCCGGAGCGCGCGGTCGAGCTGGTCGACGGCATCCTGCGGGCGCTCGACTACAGCCACCGCGGCGGGATCGTGCACCGCGACATCAAGCCGGCCAACGTGATGATCACGCGCGCCGGCGACGTCAAGGTGATGGACTTCGGCATCGCGCGCGCGATGGCCGACTCCGCGGCCACGATGACGCAGACGGCGCAGGTGATCGGCACCGCCCAGTACCTGTCCCCCGAGCAGGCCCGGGGCGAGCGGGTCGACGCGCGCAGCGACATCTACTCCACCGGCTGCCTGCTCTACGAGCTGCTGACCGGGCAGCCGCCCTTCACCGGCGACTCTCCCGTCGCGATCGCCTACCAGCACGTCCGCGAGGACCCGATCCCGCCGTCGCAGATCGACCGCGACATCCCCCCGTGGGCCGACGCGATCGTGCTCAAGGCCATGGCCAAGGACCCGGCCCACCGCTACCAGAGCGCGGGCGAGATGCGGGCCGACATCCAGCGGGCGATGTCCGGGATGCCGACCGACGCCCAGACGATGGCCATGACCGGCAACTTCAACCAGGGCACGCGGATGATGACCGCGACCCAGGCGGCGCAGGGTCCGGCCACGCAGCGCACCACGGCGGTCCCCCCGTACGAGTACGAGGGCGGTGACGGCGGCGGTCGCGGCGGGCGGCGCAGGGCGAGCGGCGGCGGCGGCAACAACGCCGTCAAGACCGCGTTGTGGATCATCGTCCCGCTGCTGATCATCGGTGCGTTCGTCGGGGTCGGCTACTCGGTGTTCGGGTCGAAGAACACGCCGACCAACACGCAGGTCACGATCCCGTCGCTGGCCAGCCAGGAACGCGCGTACGCGGAAGAGCAGCTCAAGAACCTCGGGCTCACCGTCCAGGTGGTCCAGGAGTCCAGCGACGACGTCGACAAGGGCAGCGTCATCAAGACCGACCCCGCCGAGGGCACCAAGGTCGACAAGGGCTCCCCGGTCAAGCTGGTCATCTCGAAGGGCCCGGAGAAGGTCAAGGTGCCCGACGGCCTCGTCGGCCAGTCGCAGGCCGACGCCATGAAGGCGCTGGAGGACGCGGGCCTGCGCGGCACGGTCAAGACCAAGATCTCCAGCAAGTCGCAGGGCACGGTCATCGAGACCAAGCCCAAGGCGGGCGACGAGATCGAGAAGGGCGGCACGGTCACCCTCTACGTGCCCAAGGAGCTCGGTGAGGTGCCCAGCGTGATCGGGCTCACCAAGGAGGACGCCTCGGCCCAGATCAAGGCCGCCGGCTTCAGGCCCAAGGTCGTCGAGCAGGCGAACGAGCAGCCCGAGGGCACGGTCATCCAGCAGAATCCGGGTGAGGGCGCCAAGCAGGCACCGGGCACGACCATCACGATCGTGGTGTCCACGGGTCCCGGCCTGGAAACGAACAACCCGCAGCCCACCACGGAGGTGCCGACGGACACGCCGTCGGACGACCAGACGGACTTCCCGTCCGACGACGACCCGCCGACCGACGACAACCCGATCGGCGACGACGGCCTCGGAGGCCCCGGCAACTGAGACATGAAGAAGGGCCGCCCGTTCCCGGGCGGCCCTTCTTCATGTCGTCGCTGACAGAGAACGCCCCCGCCGCTCGGGGGCAACGGCGGGGACGTTCACTTGGTAGTCGCTCGCCGGGGGACATTTGTTACAAGATTCCTCGCAGCCAATTCTGGAGCAGCCGGTGACCGTGCTCCGACAGCACGGACTCGGGATGGAACTGGATGCCCTCGATGGGCGCCGCACGGTGGCGCAGGCCCATGATGACGCCGTCGCCGGTGCGGGCCGTCACGTCGAGCACGTCGGGGACGGTCTCGGGCAGCACGGCGAGCGAGTGGTAGCGGGTCATCCGCACCGGCGAGGGCAGCGTCTCGAACACGCCCTTGCCGTCGTGGGTGACAGGGCTGGTCATGCCGTGGACGAGCTCGGGCGCGCGGGACACGGTGGCGCCGTACGCGACGGCGATGGCCTGGTGGCCGAGACAGACGCCGAGCAGCGGCCGGCGGCTCTCGGCCGCGTGGTGGACCAGGGGCACGCTCACCCCGGCCGCCTCGGGGGTGCCCGGGCCCGGGCTGATGAGCACGCCGTCGAAGCCGTCGGCGTCGCTCACGCGTACGTCGTCGCGCGGCCGTACGTCACAGTCGGCGCCCAGCCCGCGCAGGTACTGCACGATGGTGTGGACGAAGCTGTCGTGGTTGTCCACGACCAGCACGCGGCTCATTTCCTCACGCTCACCTCGTCGAGCGTCACCATGGGCTCGAGTAGCGGAAACACGACATACCAGAGTACGACCCCCGCGACGGCGACCATCACGGCGGCCGTCAGCAGCTTGGTCCGGGCGGTGCCGGGCAGCTTGCTCCAGAGCCAGGCGTACATGTCACTCCTCGTCCTTGACGGCGTCCTTGAGCACCCCGTAGACGATCAGGCGCTCGGCGGCCGAGTATTCGGGGTGGCAGGTGGACAGCGTGATGAAGGCCCGGATGGGGCGGATGTCTGGTTTGCCGGGCACGGGGGCGAACACGTCCACCTCGTCGGGCTTCACGATGTCCTGAGAGGTCACCCGGTACGTGTACGTGGTGCCGCCGGCCTGCACCACGATCTCGTCGTCGCGTTCGAGCTCGTCGATCTCGTTGAACGGGGCCGCGTACGTGGTGCGGTGCCCCGACACCACGAAGTTGCCGACCTGGCCCGGCATGGCGCTGTCCGGGTAGTGTCCGGGGCCCTTCTTCAGGTGCTCGGTGTCCACGCCCTCGATCACGGCGTACTCGTAGTCGCGGCCCAGCTTGGGGATGCGCAGCAGCGCCATCGGCCTGCCCGGCTCGGGCCTGACCGCCTTCCGCGCCGCCAGCTCGCGCTGGAGCAGCCGCTGCTGGCTCTGGGTGTACGCGCCGGTGCCCCAGAGCAGGTACGCGCAGAACAGCATCATGATCAGGCCCGCGGTGATGCTCGTCTCTCCCACGGCCCGCAGCGTGGCCCGCATGCGATCAGCGTATTCGGGTCAGATGCGGCAATCGGGGATCGCCATGTCCCGCGCGTGGCGGCTATCCTTGGCCACACTTCAATTAGGCTTACCGAAGAGCCTGTGGACGATCCGGAAGCCCAGGCCCTGAGCAGGAGTTACCAGTGCCCAAGTCCAAGGCTCGCAAGAAGGCGGTCTACACCCCGCCGCAGAGATCACAGCAGGTCAAGATCAGCCCACGCTGGCTGGCCCCCACGATGGTCGCGGCATGGATCATCGGCATTCTGTGGATCGCGATCTACTACGTCGCGCCACGGGCGCCCTTCTTCAGCGACCTCCAGAACTGGAACCTGCTGATCGGGTTTGTTTTCATCATCTTCGGAGTGGTTCTTTCCACCCGCTGGCGTTAGTTCTTTCCACAGCCTTTTCCACAGCCTGGGGAAGTCAGACCGCGCTCATGATGGCCGACACCCTGACCATCACGAGCACGGCCAGCACGGCCAGCGCTCCCGCGATCGCCAGCACCTGCCACAGGGTCTTGCTGTTCTTGGGGGCGTAGGCCAGCGCGCCCGCCAGCACCGACCCCGTGATCAGGCCGCCGATGTGGCCCGTCCAGCTGATGCCGGGCACGATGAAGGTGATCGCGAGGTTGATCGCGATGAGCGCGGCGATGCCGCGCACGTCCATGTTGAGCTTGCGCCCGACCACGAACACGGCGCCGAACAGGCCGAAGATGGCCCCTGACGCGCCGACCGTGGTCTGGTTGGGCGCGTCGACCCACAGGCTCAGCACCGAGCCGCCGAGCGCGCTGATGACGTAGATCGCGATGTAGCGGACATGGCCGAAGGCGCGCTCCAGGTAGGGGCCGACGACGTAGAGCGCCCAGCAGTTGAACAGGATGTGGAAAAGGCCGCCGTGCACGAACGCGGCGGTGATCAGCCGGTAGAACTCGCCGAGCACGGCCACCCGCGCCGGGAACATCTCCAGCTCCGCGGTGACGCGCTCGCCGGTGAGGTACTGGGCGCCGAAGACCAGGACGTTGAGGACCAGGATGGTGTACGTCACGATCGGCGTGCGGACGACGCTTCCGCCGAAGGTGGACTTGGCCTGGCGGATGTCCCTGTTGCCCTCGGCCACGCACTCAGGGCACTGGAAGCCTACGGCGGCGTCGCGCATGCAGTCGGGGCAGATGGGGCGCTCACACCGCTGACACCGGACCCAGGTCTCCTTCTCGGGGTGCCGGTAGCACCTGGGCACCGCCTCAGCGGGCTGCTCGGGCTGCGGGGGCGGGCTGGGCGGCTGGCTGGTCATGACCGAAAGCCTATGGCTTGCACGCCCTGTCCGCGTGTCCCTACCCCTCCCCTCGAAACCGCACCCACCGACGGCGAAACGCGCGCCGGCCAGCGACTGGCCGCCGACGGAACGCGGGCGACTGTCGGCGGGCGGCGAACGAAGCCGACGGAACGCGGGCGACGGCCGGCGGGCGGTGGAGAGCGGTCGGTGGGACGCAGCGGCGCCCTCGTGCGGCGGCCAGCGGGCCGGCTCGGTCATGGCGCCGCGTAAGTCGTGGGGGCGCCCGCCAGGACACCCGCGCAGGCGGCGATCCCGTGCCGCTCCGGGAGCACCCGGTACGGGCGACTCTCCGAGCCGCCCGGAAAGCGGCCCGGTGGTGGAGACGACTCTGAGCCGCTCCAGAGCGCCCGGTGGGGAGGCGACCCCGAGCCGCCCGGAAAGCGGCCCTGTGGGGAGGCGACCCCGAGCCGCTTCGGAGTGCCCGGGTGCGGGAGCGGCCCTGAGTCGCTTCTGGAGCGCCCGGCGTGGTGTGGCCCGAGCCGGGGGCCGATGGGGCATGGGTGGGGCCGCCCCAGGGCCTTGTGGGTGGGCTGGGGCGGGGGTGGGTGGTGGGTCAGGCGGGGACGCGGTCGATGGTGACGGACTCCAGGACGACGTCCTCCGCCGGCCGGTCCCGGCGGTCGGTGCGGGTCTTGGCGATGGCGTCCACGACCTCCTGGCCCTCGATCACCTCACCGAAGATCGTGTGCCGGCCGTTCAGGTGCGGCGTCGGCACGACCGTGATGAAGAACTGGGACCCGTTGGTCCCCTTGCCGAAGCGGACGCCCGCGTTGGCCATGGCCAGCAGGTACGGGCGGTTGAAGTACAGCTCCGGGTGGATCTCGTCGTCGAACTCGTAGCCCGGGCCGCCGATGCCCTGGCCGAGCGGGTCGCCGCCCTGGATCATGAATCCGGAGATCACCCGGTGGAAGATCGTCCCGTCGTAGTAGCGTGCGGTGCTCTTCTCACCGGTGCCCGGGTGCGTCCACTCTTTCGAGCCCTCCGCGAGCTCGACGAAGTTGCGCACCGTTTTCGGGGCTCTGTTGGGGAAGAGCTCCACCTTGATATTTCCACGGTTGGTCTGCAGGTTTGCGATCAGCTTCTCAGCCACGAGACAGCCGCCCCCTCTATGTACAGGGTTGGTTCTGTGATGTTTTGAGGACTATGGCCGCTAGGCCTCCAGGGCCATCCTCCCACGGTGGCCATGATTGAGCCGCCTTGTCCAGGGAAGGTCAGGCTCGGGGCCCCAACGACAGGGGAGGTTGTCGTGTCCCTGACAATGAAGAGACGCCGCGTGGTCATAGAGGTACCCACCACGTGGACGGGCCGCATGAAGGCCCGGGCCGTGCGAACCGGCCACCTGATGGCGCCCGTGGCGGACCAGGCCAAGATGGCCGCCGCCCAGCGCATCGAGGACGCCCGCTACTGGGCGGCGCCACGGATCCACTCCGCGGCGCACGGGTTCGAGGATCAGGTCGCTCCCATGGTCAGCTCCATGCTGACCGCGGCGGCCAACAAGATCGACCCCACGCCCACGCGGTCACGTCGATGGCCGACGCTCGTTCTGCTGAGCGGCCTCGCGGTGGGGGCGATCGGTTACATGTTCTACCGCCGCAATGCCCAGCAGTGGACCGAGCACATGAAGGATTCCGCCTCCGACGCGTCACGCTGGGTCAGCGAGAAGGCGGACAGGACCGCCGAGTCCACGGACCGGATGGCGGGCCGGGTGTCCGACAAGGCAGATGAGGCATCTCGCAAGATGTCCTGATCCGGTGCTGCCGGAAGGGGAGCGCGTCCTCGGTTGACACCGAGGGCGCGCTCCCCTTTTCCAGGGCCCATTGACGGTCCACCAAGCGCTTGCTACAAACCCGGGCATGGCGCTGTCTCCATTAGACGACTATCCCGTCCACCAGGCCGCCCAGGTCATGCGGCACGTCGCCACCTCCGACCGCAACTTCTACGACCGCTACTACTTCAACTGCCATCCCGGCACCGACGAGCTCATGCTGATCGTCGGCCTCGGCCAGTACCCCAACCTGGGCGTCACCGACGCCTTCGCCTGCGTACGCCACGGAGACCTGCACCGCGTCGTACGGGCCTCCCGCGAGCTGGGAACCGACCGGATGAACACCGAGATCGGCCCGTTCCGCGTCGAGGTGCTCGAAGGGCTCAAGCGCCTCAGGGTGGTCCTGGAGCCGAACGAGCACGGCCTGTCCTTCGACCTGCTCTGGGAGGGCACGATCCCGGCCACGCTGGAGCCACGGCACTTCCTGCGGTGGCAGGAGCGGGTCATGTTCGACTCGGTACGCCTGGCACAGACGGGGCGCTGGTCAGGAAATATCAGGATCGGCGAGGACGACATCCCGGTCACACCCGACCGCTGGCAGGGGACCAGGGACCGCTCCTGGGGCATCAGGCCGGTCGGCGAGCCCGAGCCACCCGGCATCCAGACCAAGAACGCAGGCACGTTCTACTGGCTCTACACGCCCATGCAGTTCGACGACCACGCCATCCACTGCATCATCCAGGAGGACGAGCGCGGCCGCCGGATGCTGGAGGAGGCCGTACGCGTCTGGTCCGACGGCCGCGAGGAGGAATACCTCGGCAGACCGGAGTACCGCCCGGTCTACGCCCCCGGCACCCGCGACGTCGTGGAGGCCACGATCACCTTCTCGCCTCCCGGCGGCAAGCCGTTCGACGTGCGCTGCTCCCCGATCCTGCCGGTGCACCTCATGGTCGGCACCGGGTACGGCCTGGAGCCGGACTGGAAGCACGGCATGTACCAGGGCGAGGAGCCGGTCGTGCAGGGCGTGACGTACCGGCTGCCCGACGACGCCGCCAGGATGTGGGGCATGGTGGACGCCGTCGGGCGCTTCGAGTACGACGGGCTCGTCGGCCACGGCCTCTACGAGTACTGGGCGCTCGGACCGCACCCGTCCTTCCCGGAATGACCTAGTCGGCCTTCTCGCAGATGATTTTCATCGCCTTGATGGCGAGCGACGGCGCGTCCACCTTCTCGCCGGGCTTGGCCGGCTGGGCGGGCACGGCCCGCACGGCGTCAGGGAGCTCGCCCTCCGGAAGGGGCACGGCCTCGGCCACCTCCGCGCCGTCCGAGGGGACGGGCACGGCCTTGGTCACCTCCACGCCGTCCGACGGGTCGGGCACCGTCTTCGTCCCTTCCGCGCCGTCCGGCGGGACGGGCACGGCCTTGGCCACGCCCGGCGGCGGGACTTCGCCGTCGGGAAGGGCGTCGACCTTCACCGTGTCTCCGGGCTTGAACTCGCGCACCTTGCCGTCAGGCCCGACGATCTTGCCAAAGGCTCTCGGCGCGGCCTCGGCCAGCTGGACGATCTTGCCGTCGGCCGTCTTGCAGGTCACCTTGGCGCCGGCGGCTCCCGGGGTCTCGTCGGCCATGGCGGAGCCGGTCAGACCGGTGATGGCCAGTACGGCGACCGCGCCGAGCAGCGCGAGACGTCGCTTGAACATGGGTTCTCCTCACTGGGATCGGTCGAACGCCTCCGAGACTGGCCCGGCGTACCTGAAGCGATCCTGAAGAGGCCCTAAATGATCTTCAGGTTGGCTTTAGGTGCCCTGAGGCACCCTGGTCGGTGTGCGAGTGCTACTGGTGGAGGACGAGGAGCGGCTGGCCGACCTGGTGAAGGGCGGCCTGGCGGGTGAGGGCTTCGCCGTGGACGTGGCCCACGACGGGCGTGACGGCCTGTGGATGGCCACCGAGAACACGTACGACGTGATCGTCCTGGACGTGATGCTGCCCAGGCTGAACGGCTACGCCGTCTGCGCCAAGCTGCGCGAGGCGGGCGACTGGACGCCGATCATGATGCTCACGGCCAAGGACGGCATCTACGACGAGGCCGAGGCGCTCGACAACGGGGCCGACGACTATCTGGCCAAGCCGTTCTCGTACGTGGTGCTGCTGGCCAGGTTACGGGCGCTGGTGCGGCGGGGCGGGCGGGAGCGGCCCGTGTCGATCACGGTGGGCGACCTGGTGATCGACCCGGCGGCGCTGAAGTGCCGCCGGGGCGAGGTGGAGATCGGGTTGACGCCCAAGGAGTTCGCGGTGCTGCACGCGCTGGCCCGCCGGGCCGGCGAGGTGGTGTCCAAGAGCGAGCTGCTGGCCCAGGCCTGGGACTTCTCCTACGACGGCGACCCGAACATCGTCGAGGTCTACATCAGCGCCCTGCGCCGCAAGATCGACATGCCTTTCGGGCGGACGACGCTCATGACGGTCCGCGGCGCCGGCTACCGGCTGGAGGCGGCATGATCCCCCTGTGGAAGGCGTCGGCCGCGCTGTCGTCCGTGCGGCTGCGGGCGACGGCCGCCGCGACCCTGGTGGTGGCCCTCGCCCTGGGCCTGGCCGCGCTGGCGCTGGTGACGGTGCTGCGCGGCACGCTGGAGAGCAACGCCGACGCCGAGGCCACCAGGAAGGCCGTGGCGGCGGCGCCGTACGCGGAGAGGCTGGACCTCATACCCGCCACGCCGCTCTCGCCCGGCGTCAAGGCGCCCGAGGAGGCTCTCGGCGAGGGCTCGGTCGCCTTGACCAAGCAGGCCCAAGGCGAGCCGCTCGCGATCGTGGGGAAGAGCGGCACGGTCCAGCTGCGCGACGGCACGACGGCCACGGTCGCCGACCCCGACGTCCTGCTGACCGACGACAAGAGCGCCTCCACCACCGAGTGGGCGGCGCCGCGGAAGTACGCCGTCGCCGGCGTCAAGGTGGCCACCGCGGGCGGCCCCGCCATGGTCTGGTCGCGGGTCCCCCTGGAAGGCACCGAGAAGGCGCTGCAGACGCTCTACGGCGCGCTGCTGCCCGGCGTGCCCGCCGTGCTGCTCGTGGTGGCCGGGATGACGTGGTTCTCGGTGGGCCGCGCGCTGGCCCCGGTGGCCGCCATCCGGGCCAAGGTCGCCGACATCACGGCCCGCGACTTGCACCAGCGCGTGCCCGTACCCGGCTCGAAGGACGAGATCGCCGCACTGGCCTCCACCGTGAACGGCACCCTCGACCGCCTGGAGACGGCCGTGGACACCCACAAGCGGTTCGTCGCGGACGCGGCGCACGAGCTGCGCAGCCCCATCGCCACCCTGCGCGCCCGCCTGGAGCTGGCCGAGCCCAGCGAGCTGACCAGGGAGGCGCTGGCCGACGTCGAACGCCTGCAGTCCCTGGCCGCCGACCTGCTCATCCTGGCCAAGCTGGACGCGGGCGAGCCGCTGCGCGCGGCCGAGCTGGACCTGGGCCAGGTGGCCGCCGAGGAGTCGGTACGCGCCAGGCGCCGGCCCGAGGTGCGGCTGGAGCTGGACATCGAGCCGGACGTGGTGATGAAGGGCTCCCGCGCCCACCTCGACCGCCTGGTGACGAACCTGGCCGACAACGCGGTCCGGCACGCCGCCTCCGCCGTGCGGGTACGCGTACGCGCCGAGGAGGACCAGGCCGTGCTGGAGGTGCAGGACGACGGGCCCGGGATCCCGCGGGAGCAGCGGGAGGCGGTGTTCGCCCGGTTCACCAGGCTGGACGAGGCGCGCGCCAGGGACGCGGGCGGAGCCGGGCTGGGGCTGCCGATCGCGCGGGACATCGCGCACCTGCACGGCGGCACCCTCATGTACGAAGATTCAGGATTTATCGCCAAATTTCCTCTGAACCACTCATGATCTGCAAACGTGTGAGTGGTTGAAGGAGGCAACAATGCTCACACGCCGCGCATTGATCACCAGAAGCAGCGCCGTGGGCGCAGGAGTCGTGTTCCTGTGGCCGCGCCCGGCAGAGGCGGAAGCGGAGGCGGCCAAGCCCGTCCTCGCCACCACCAAGAGCATCCCGGTAGGGGGCGGGAAGATCGTCCAGGGCAAGTACGTGATCACCCAGCCGAGGAAGGGCGTCTACAAGTGCTTCAGCGCCAAGTGCACCCACCAGGGCTGCACCGTGGCGAGCGTCAGCCGTGGCACGATCAACTGCCCGTGCCACGGCAGCAAGTTCAGCGCCTCGACGGGCGCGGTGGTGAACGGCCCCGCCAAGAAGCCGCTCGCCGGCAAGAAGATCAAGGTGTCGAAGGGGAAGATCAGGCTGGCTTGATCGGCAAGGCGTAGGTGGTGCTGCGCTTGGTGATCTCGAAGCCGGCGCGGGCGTACACGCTCACGGCCCCCGTGGGGTTGTCGGCGTCCACCCCGAGCCCGGCACTCTCATAGCCCTGATCTCCGAACGTGGCAAGGGCGTGCCCGATCAGCGTGCTCGCCACGCCCTTTCCGCGCCACCCCCGCAGCGTGCCGATGATCTGGATCCACGCCTGGCGCTCGCCGCGCCGGGCGGAGCCGGCCTCGAAGAAGTGCGTGATCAGCACCCCGACCGGGCGGCCGCCGGCCAGGGCCACGAACGATGACTCGGGACGGAAGTTCCTGGAGCCGCTGATCATGGCGCGCCAGCTCTCGGACGTGTGCCGCACGCTGCCCCAATGGTCGCGGAACGACTCGTTGCGCACCTGGCGGGCGCCTTCGTCGAGCTCGGGCGACCAGGCGGCGATGGAGACGCCCTCCGGCGGCCGCACCGCGGGCAGGCCGCCCGACAGGCTGCGTTCCATGCGGGCGAACCACCGTACGGCCGTGAACCCGGCCCCCTCCACCAGCGCGGCGAGGTCGGGCCGGCCGTCGAGGACGTCGACGTGGAGCTCCAGAGGGACGCCGGGGTGAGCCCGCTCGGTCACGCCCGGCGCCGTCCGGATGCTCCAGTCCACGATGCGCCTGCCGAGCCCCTGCCTGCGGTAGGCGGGGTGCACGCCGCCCGACAGGCGCATCATGTGCAGGTCGTCGGCGGTCTGCCTGACGGGGAGGTAGCCGAAGGCCACGAGCCGGTCGCCGTCCCTGGCCGCGAGCGTGCCCGTGGCCAGATCGATGAGATGGCTGGAGAGTTGCTGCGCCGCCTCTTCGACGCCGTGGGCCTCACCGGTCGTGTCCTCGGCCTCCATGGCGGCCCAGAGCTCGGCCAGAGCCTCGGCGTCATCCGCGGTCAGCGGTCCCCATTCCATGCCCGGCAGCCTAGGCGAGCCTGGTGGAGCACCCCAACCGGTTTCCCATGTGGGCCAGGCCCTCGGCGAACGACCGGCGCGTACGTTCGCGGAACCCGATGAACAGCCGGTTGGCCAGGGCGACGGCCCAGTGGTTGCCGGCCACGTTGTAGACGCGGTGGATTAGGCGCGTGCCCTCGGGGACGGGGGTGACCGACCACTCGCCGCGGTACCACCAGCCGCCCTGGTAGGCCAGGACGTGCTCGCCCAGCTCCGTCCTCGGGATGGCCCGTACGAGCTCCGGCCACACCCGCTCGACCGGAGCCTCGATCACTCCGGCGACCTCGGTGATGAGCCGCCTGCTCACTGCGCGCTCACCCTCGTGTTCTGGAAGGAGGCGAAACGCCAGCCCTCGGGCGTGCGCAGCGCGGTCAGCGTGACGACGGACCGGCGGCTCGGGTCGGCCGCGCCGTTCACGGACGAGCCGCCGCCCACGATCACGAGCGCGACGTCGTCGGTGAGCGGCTTGATCAGCGGCTCGACACCGCCCCCTTCGAGCTTGATGTCGAGCCTGAACAGCTCGCGGTGGGCCTCCTCGATGGCCTGCCGGCCCTCAAGGTGCTGTCCGAAGAACGTGATGTAGTCGGCGTCCTCGGTGAAGAGCCCGGCGTAACCCTCTGCGTCCCCGGAGTTCCAGGTCTCCGCGATCCGCACGAGCAGCCGAACGATCTCTGTGGACATGGCACTGCTCCCTCTGTCGCGGCGCCTATCCTGTGAATGCGAGTTCGGGCAGGGCAGGCGCCTTGTTCGGATTTCCGGCCGCCGGGGTGTTGGCGCACCTCGGCGGCCTTCTCACATCTCGACTGTGGTCTGCCAGTCGAGCTCTCCCCTGTCGAGCCGGTCGAGCAGCCCCTTGATCCAGCCGAGCTCGGCGGTGTAGAGCGCCTGCTCGCACTCCACCTCCAGCATGAGGATCGCGGGCAGGCCGCTGTCGGCCATGGCTCGCAGGTGGGCCTCCATTCCGGCGAGGGCACCCTCGATCGTGGCCGCGCGCCCGCGCAGCGCCCGCTGCGCCTCGGGCAGCGGCATGCAGCCCATGAGCGAGACGGCCGCGACGAAGGCTCGCCGGTCGGGGTCGGGTTTCTCCAGGAGCTGCCGCAGCCGGGTGACCAGCTCCTTGCGACCCTCGTCGGTGATCTCGTAGACCGTGCGCTCGGGCCTGCGGCCCTCGCGGTCGGTCTTCGAGGGGACGATCAGCTCGTCCTTGGCCAGCCGCTCCACCGCGTGGTAGAGGCTGCGCGGCAGGCCGGTGATGTAGTCCTTGTGCGTGTCGATGATGAACCGGTGCAGCTCGTACGGGTGGCTCGGGCGCACCGTGAGCAGGGCCAGCACGGTCACGCCGACCAAGCTGTGGCGTTGCGCCATGATGCCTCCCGCTATATTGCAACTTGCAATATAGCTCAGACATCCAGCTGGAGAAAGGCCCTGTCGATCGCCTCCCTGGCCACGTCCTCCGGATAGGGGAAGAGCTTGATCAGGTCACGCAGGCCCTCCACGTGGGCCCGCCTGGCCAGCTCCGCCACGAGGGCCAGCTCGGCCTGCTGCGCCTGCGCGTACGCCCGGTCCACGACCGCGCCGTGCCCCGGCACGATCACCTGGTCGGTCAGCTCGTCCAGCATCGCCGCCATGGTGAGCGGCCAGTCGAGCGGGTACGAGTCGCTGAACGCCGGCGGCGCCCCCTCCTCCACCAGGTCGCCCGCGAACACCACGCCCGCGTCCGGCACGTGCACGACCACGTCGTTGCTGCTGTGCCCGAGCCCGAAATGCTGCAGGTGCACGATCCGGCCGCCGATGTCGAGGCTGGCCGCGCTCGTGAACGTGTGGTCCGGCGGCACGATCGCGACCTCCTCGAACTCCTCACGCCGCTCGGGCCGCCCCTCGATCATCACGGCGCGCTGCTGCGCGCCGTACTGCTCGATCTCCTCGGCGCACCTGACGTGACCCCAGATCTCGGCCGGGCGGAAGATCGCGTTGCCGAAGTAGTGGTCGAAGTGGGAATGGCTGTTGACGACCGTCCACGGGCCGGCGGTGATGCTCCTGACCGCCTCGACCAGGTCAGCGGCCTCCCGGTGCGAGCTGCGCGTGTCGAGGACCAGGCAGTGCCCGTCGCCCACGACCAGACCCACGTTCATGTCGTACGACTTGTGGCGCCGGACATAGACCCGGTCGCCGACCTCCTGCCACTGCTCGTTCATGCCAACGAACCCTACTTTTAAGCCGCGTCATTTGAGGTATTCGAGCACTGCCAGCACCCTTCTGTGCCCGTCCGCGGCGGGCGGGAGGTCGAGCTTGGCGAAGATGTTCGCGATGTGCTTGGCCACGGCCGCCTCGGTGACGAACAGCTCCTTGGCGATCGACGCGTTCGTCCGCCCCTCGGCGATCAAGGCGAGCACCTCCTGCTCGCGCGGGGTGAGCCGGGCCAGGGGGTCGCGCCGCCGCCTCAGCAGCTGGCGGACCACCTCCGGGTCCACGACCGTGCCCCCGGCGGCCACCCGGTCGAGCGCGTCGACGAACTCGCGTACGTCGCCGATGCGGTCCTTCAGCAGGTAGCCGATCCCGGCGCCGGCGCCCGGCTCCAGCAGCTCGGCGGCGTAGGTCTGCTCGACGTACTGGCTGAGCACCAGGACGGCCAGGTCCGGATGCCGCCCGCGCAGCTCCAGCGCCGCCCGCAGCCCCTCGTCGGCGAAGCCGGGCGGCATCCGCACGTCGGTCACCACGGCGTCGGGGCGGTGCTCGGCGACGGCGGCGAGCAGGGCGGGCGCGTCGCCGACCGCGGCGGCCACGGTGTGGCCGAAGCGTTCGAGCAGCCCGACCAGGCCCTCCCGGAGCAGGACGGCGTCCTCGGCGATCACTACGCGCACGGTATCTCCACTCTCACCAGGGTCGGACCGCCCATCGGGCTGGACAGGGACAGTCTCCCGCCCACCACGGCCAGCCGGTCGGCCAGCCCGGTCAGCCCGGTGCCCTTGGCCGGGTCGGCCCCGCCCACGCCGTCGTCGCGCACCTCCACGACCAGCGTGCCGCCCTCGACCCGCCCGGTGACGGCGCCCGTGGTGGCCCGGCTGTGCTTGGCCAGGTTCGCGAGAGCCTCGCTGACCACGTAGTACGCGGTCACCTCCACGGCCGCGGGCAACCGTCCGACCGGCTCCACGTCCACGTCCACCGGCACGGGCGAGCGCCCGGCGACGTCGCGGACCGCCGCACCCAGCCCGCGGTCGGTGAGCACCTGCGAGTGCACTCCCCTGATCAGCTCGCGCAGCTCGGCGAGCGCCCGCTTGGCCTCCTCGTGGGCCTGCCCGACCATCCGGCCCGCGGGCGAGTCGTGCGGCAGGTCCAGCCGCGCCATGCCGAGCGCCATCGCCAGGGAGACCAGCCGCTGCTGCGCGCCGTCGTGCAGATCTCTTTCGATCCTGCGGCGCTCCATCTCGAACGCGTCCACCAGCCGCGCCCGCGACCGCAGCACCTCGTTCAGCTCGGAGTCCTGCGGCGCGAGCATCGCGCGTACCATCGCGCCTCGGGCGCCGCCCCAGGCGGTGATCGTGTACGCGGCGACGGGCAGCAGCAGCACGCCCGCCACCGAGCCCACGACGGCGACCCCGGGCTCCGCCTCGGGCTGCACGACCGGCGACAGCATCAGGACCACCGGCCCGCCCACCGTGAACCCCAGCATGATCAGGTCGATCCACCACAGCGCGAGCACCGTGATGACGGCCAGCCCGGCCTCCCGCCCGCGCCCGCCGGGCACCTCGGGCAGCGGCACGCCGTCCACCAGCCGCAGCCTGCGCCGCTCGAACCAGGCGACGAGGGGCAGGCACAGCGCCAGCACGACCGGGGCCGCGACCACGCCGAGCGGGATCGTGGCGAACACCGCGGCCCCGACGGCCACGCCGGGGCCGGCACTGGCCAGCAGGTACGCCGCGCACCGCCAGGGCCACGCGGAGCCCAGGAAAGGCAGCGGCCGCTGGGTGAGCGCCTCCAGCGCGGTCCGGTTGAGCACTTTCTGACGCTATCCGCCGGTTGGCGGGCTGAGCAGTAGTGCTGGGTCTACTGTCCGAGGAAGCGGGTGAGCACCGGGGCCAGCGCCTTCGGGTCCACCATGTGCGTCTGGCCCTCGATGACCTCCCGCACGGCGCCCGGGACGAGCTCCGCGATCGCGTCGGCGGCCCGGGCGAAGAACCCGCCGCCCCCGCCCACGAACGAGTCGGCGCCGGCGCCGCCCGTGGCCACCAGCGTGGGGCAGGCGATGCCGGCCAGGCGGTCGGCGGGCGGGCGGCCGTCGCCCAGGCAGGCGGCGTCGTACGCGAGCGTGGGCGCGATGGCTTCCAGGCCCGGCCACATGGGCGAGTCGCGGGCCTGCTCCACCATCTCCTCGGTGGCGCCCGCCGTCACCATGAACAGCGCGAACGCGTCGCCGCGGCGGCCCTCGGCCAGCAGCGCGCGCAGCCGGTCGGCGTACTCCCGCGAGCGCCGCGGCCCGTCCGGCGCCATGTCGTAGGGGACCTCGTACACGGCCAGCCTCGCGATCGGCAACCCCGTCGCGGCGGCTTCGAGCGCGAGCGCGCCGCCCGACGAGATCCCGAACAGGTGCGCCGCCCCGCCCGCCTCGGCGATGAGCGCGGCGATGTCCTCGATCTCGCGTTCGACCTCGTACGGAAGGGTGTCCTCGCTCTCGCCCCGGCCGCGCCGGTCGTAGTTGTAGACGGTGAACCGCTCCGCCAGCTCGCGCGCGAGCTGCGCGTTCGCCGAGCGGTCGACCGCGGCGCCGCCGACCAGGACGATCGCGGGGCCGACGCCCAGGCGGTCGAACGCGATGGACGTGCCGTCTTTCGCCGTGACGCGGTACATGTGACTCCTCCGGAGGCCCTTGTGACCACCCGATCTCGATGGGTGACTATCGGCGGCGGCGTTATGGGACTACCGTCGTGCGTATGGCGATCCCCATTCCATCACGGCGGAATTCCGCGGACAACGACAATACCCCTGACACCCCCGCGCCACCGTCATGGCCGATGTCGACTCCCCGCCTTTCCGCCGAACCCAAGACACAATCCGGGGAAACAGCATCAATCATCGTAAATTTAGACAAGGCGACACTTGATGCGGTTCATCAAAAAGCGCGCTCCGATGGCCGTATGATTTCCGATGTGATTCGCGCGGCGGTGGAGCGCGAAGTGGGCAACATGACGCACGCGACCATCTTGATCCAGCGCTGGAACCTGCAGTGCGACGACCTCGACAGAGCGGCCGACGCCCTTCAGGTGGACCGGATTTCGGACGATGTGATGCTCAGGCTCGGCCTGCATCGGAATCAAGAGGACTGACCATGCTTCCTGGGCGCGTTCTCGATGTGGGAGCGCTCGTCGACATAGCGGTCGCGAAAACGAATCATTCTCGCAGCATCGCGGCGCTGTGCCTTTATCGGGGCGGCGGTCTGTGCATTCCCGCGACCGCACTCACCCTCGTCTATTCGATCGTCCCGCTCGCCACCAAGGTCGAACTCTTCGATTTGATCAGCAGCTCCGCCGTCCAGGTCGACGACCTCACCGCGGGAAAGGTCCCCGACATCGCCGAGATCCTCGACGGATCGAGCGACGTCACCGCGGGCCACGTGATTTTATGCGCGCGGACCACCCAGTGGCCGATCCTGACCGACCGCCCCGGCGTCCTGCGCAATCTGGACCCGGCGATCCTCGTCGATCCGCTGCCTGAGCAGAACTGACCTCTCGGGCCAGGCTGATGTCCGGTTCACCCACTATTGTGGGGGCCCGGACACACGAGGAAGCGGATCCACCTTGGCACATCGCGCCCTGGTCATCGCCCTGCTGCCCGCGATAGCGCTGCGGGCGCTCGCCGTGCTCGGATATCCGCCGTCGATCCTCTTCTACGGCGACTCGTTCGCCTTCCTGCGCGAGGAGCTGACCCCCGGCACCACCAGGCCCTCCGGATACTCGCTGCTGCTGGCGCTGCTGCGCCCCGCGCACAGCCTCACGCTGGTGACGGTCCTGCAGCACCTGCTGATGCTGGCGCTGGCCGTGGCGGTGTACGCGCTGCTCAGGCGGCGCGGCCTGCCGGGCTGGGGAGCCGCGCTGCTGGTCACCCCGCTGCTGTACGACGAGTTCCTGGTGCTGCTCGAACACATGATCATGGCGGACGCGGTCTTCGTCGTGCTGGTCACGGTCGCGATCCTGCTCGTGGTCTGGCGCGTCACCCCCGCCACGGCCGCCGTCGGCGGCCTGCTGCTCGGCCTGGCCGGGATCACCAGGACGGTCGGCCTGCCGCTGCTGATCCTCACGGCCGCGTACCTGCTGATCAGGCGGTACGGCTGGCGCCCGCTCGTGGCGCTGCTGGTGGCGGGCGCGATCCCGCTGGGCGCGTACGCCACCTGGGCGAAGGTGGAGAAGGGGAAGTTCGCGCTGACCGAGGCGGACGGGAACTTCCTGTGGTCCAGGACCATGAGCTTCGCCGACTGCTCGGTGATCAAGCCTTCGGAGCGGCTGGCCGTGCTCTGCCCGAACATGCCGGTGGAGCAGCGCCCGTACCCGCCGTACTGGCTGTGGGAGAGCTTCTCCCCCCTGCTCAAGGTGCCGGGGACGGCCAATCGCAACCAGCTCGCCGGGGAGTTCGCCAGGGCGGCCATCCTCGCGCAGCCCGGCGAGTACGTCGCGGCGGTCGCGACCGATCTCACGCAGCTGCTGCGCTGGGAGCGTACGGCCGTGGACGAGAAGACGCCGTACAAGTTCCCCGCCGCCGAGCGGCCGCTGAGCGAGTCGGTACGGGGCATCGCCGAGTCGTACGAGGCCGGACCGGCCGCCACCCGGGTCGTGGAGCCGTTCGCGGGATGGTTGCGGGCGTACCAGCGGTTCGGGTACGTGCCCTTCCCGCTGCTCATGCTGGCCCTGGTCGGGGCGCTGGCGACGGCGCTGGTGCGGCGGCGGTGGGACGCGCTGCTGCCCGGGGTCACGGCGCTCGCACTGGTCGCCTCGCCGCCGTTCCTGGCGGCCTACGACGTGCGGTACGTGATCCCGGCGATCCCGCTCGTCTGCCTGGCCGTGGGACTGGCCCTCGGCGCCCGGTCACCGTCCCGGCAGGAGCACGCGGGGACGCCCGGCCCTGAGCTTTCCCGGACCACCACCTGAGTGCTAGGGTCACGTGTAAGGAAATTATTACACGTGACGGGAAGCCATGACAGTGCCGGAGCCGACAGGTGACGACCTGGTCGAGATCTTCGCGGCGCTGGCCAACCCGCTGCGGCTGCGCATCATGGCGGTGCTGGCCGACGGGCGTGACTACGTCAGCCACCTGGCCCGCGAGATCGGGGTGAGTCGCCCGCTCCTCCACATGCACCTGCAACGGCTCGAAGCGGCCGGGCTGATCGTCGGCACGCTGGAGCTGTCCGACGACGGCAAGGCCATGAAGTACTACGAAGTCACCGACTTCAGCCTGCACCTGACCGCGTCGTCGCTGGCCGAGGCGGCCAGGACACTCACCAGGCCGGACCCGGGGAAGGGTCCAGGACCCAAGGAGCACTCCTGATGATCGATTCTTGGCCCGCGGCGATCTTCTCCTTAGGGGTGCTGCTCGTGGTCGGCTTCCTGATCGCCCTTTTCGCCGTGGGGATGTTCGAGATGCGCAAGGCCAAGCTCGACGCCCATCAGGCGGACGACCTGCGGCAGCTCGTGCGCCGGTATGAGCAACTCGCCGAGAACACCATGGACGCCCAGCAGCGGATGGCCGCCGACCTCGCCGAGCTGCGCGCCCGCGCCACGTCGATCGAGCAGATCCTAAGAACGGTCGAATAGGGCGACGAAGCGGCGTTGCCAGGGGGTCTCGACGGCGTGCGAGTCGTAGTGCTCGCGTACGTAGGCGACGGCCCGGTCGCCGGGCACCCCGTCGAGCACGGCCAGGCAGGCCAGGGCCGTGCCGGTGCGGCCCCGGCCGCCACCGCACGCCACCTCCACGCGCTCCGACTCGGCGCGCGCCCACGCCTCGCGGAACGCGTCGGCGGCCGCGCCCCGGTCGGACGGCAGCCAGAAGTCGGGCCAGCGCACCCACCGGTGCTCCCAGTCGACGGCCGGGGGCCGGCGGCCCAGCAGGTAGAGGGCGAACGTGGGGAGCGGGCCCTCGGGGAGCGGATGCCGCAGCCCTCGGCCGCGGACGAGCCGGCCCGAGGGCAGCCGCAGCACACCCGCCGCCGTGGGGTCCCAGGTCTCTGCCATGGTGCGAGCGTAGCCGCGAGGGCCGCCGGAGATCGCGATCTTCAGCTCTCGGCGGACTCGCCTCTCAGAGGCCGAAGGCGCCGCCCTCCACGAGGATGACCACGCCGAGCCCGATCAGGACGAGGGGCAGCAGGATGTGCCCCCATCGGCTGAGCGCCTTGGCGACCAGCGGGCGGGTGGCGAAGAACCTCCCGGCCAGGCACCAGACGGCGACCAGGATCAGGAAGACGACCACGTACACGGTCATGCCCGAGGTGCCGGAGGTGGCGAAGACGGGGACGTAGACCCCGATGTTGTCGCCGCCGTTGGCGAAGGTGACCGCGGCGACCTCCAGCGCCTTCGGCCCGCCGCCCCGCGCGGGCGGGTCGTCGTCATCGCCGCCGTCGCGGTCGCGCCACACCTGCCAGGCCGCCTTGAGGCCCAGGGCGAGGGGGAGCAGACCGAGGTACGGGACGGCGGACTCGGGCAGGAACGTGGCCCCGAAGGCGGCCGCGACGGCGACCACGAGGATCCCGGCGAAGCCGATGTACTGCCCGAGGACGATCCGCAGGTGCCCGGCCCCCTGGGCGAAGAAGAGCGCCAGGATGACGATGTCGTCGATGTTGGTGACGGCGAACAGGCCGGCGGCTTGCCCGAAGATGCCCGCATTCATGCGTGGCACCGTACTGGACCTGCACAAGGGCGTCCCACCGGCCGTCCCCAAGTTGACAGGCGCCCTGACACCTGGGCCTCCAGCTTTCTGACGCAGATTGCGGCGTATGTGGTCACACCTGGTGAACTCTCGCTCATCCTTTGTTATGGTCACTCACTGTCCAGAAACGGACACCCTTTACCCGAGGAGGATCATGAGGACCCCGAGGACCGTCGCCATCACTGCGGCTGTGGCGGCGACAGTCGCTCCCCTGCTGGCCATCGCGACCCCGGCGAGCGCCCAGCAGTCCACCGAGACCACCAAGAGCGTCCAGAGCATTCCCGGCCTGGACTGGCTCTCCCTCGATAGCCTCAACCCGGCCGAGCAGCTCAAGAAGGTCAAGCAGCTGCTCGGCACCGGCTACGTTCCCGAGGCGTTGAGCGTGACCAACGCCGCCAACCCCCAGTACACGTCCGTCTGGATCAAGGACGCCACCCGCAAGGTGAGTGTCCTGCAGGGCCTGTCGGCGACCGACCTGCCGACGCGCATCACCGAGCAGGCGAAGAACGGCCTCCAGCCGACCATGATCACGGGCACGGGCACGGGCACCGGCGCCATCTTCGCGGCGGTCTTCGAGAAGACCACGGAGAAGGTCCAGTCCAAGCTCAACATGACCAAGGACGTCTTCGCGTCCGTCAACGCCCAGCTCTCGACCGCGGGCTTCCGCGTCGCGTCGCTGGACGTGTACGGCACGGTCGAGAAGCCCCTCTACGCGGCCGTCTGGGTCGCCGGGGCCGCGGCGGGAACCGTCCAGGTGACCACCGGCCAGACGGTCGAGCAGCGCGGCAAGGAGCTCCTGGCCAAGGCCAAGGAGGGGCTGCGTCCCGTCCTCATGTCCGTCGAGCCCGGCAAGCTCTACACCACCGTGTGGAGCAAGGGCAGCTCGACCGGCCTGAAGGAGTACCTGAACCTGTCCAAGCTGACCTACACGCTCAAGGCCACCGAGCTGAAGGCGCTGGGCTACCGGCCCGAGGTCCTGGACACCGAGGGCAGCACCATCGCGGCGATCTGGAGCAAGGGCTAAGACCCGGGTCGTGGTGCCGTGCACCGGCGATCAGCGAACACCCGTCTGATCGCCGGAACGCGGGCATAATGGCGGCCGATGCCGGAAATGCGGGAAATATCTGAGTATGCGGCGGCGATCGCGCCCGTCATCGACGCGGCCCAGGTCAACGTGCACGCCTCCGCCCGCAGAGCGATCACCGCACTGGCCGAGACCGCCGGCGTGAGCGCGGGGCTGCTGTACGACCTGAGGTTCGTGCTGCCGCTGCGCCCGCTGACCCGAGCCGGCCTGGCGGCGATCTACCGCTACCGCGACGCGGCCGAGCGAGAGGCCGGGATCCGGGAGCACCTGAGCGAGGGCACCCTGGCCGAGGACGGCGGCGGGGCGCTGAGGGCGACGGCCTCGGGCCTGGCGTTCATCCGGCAGCTGTACGAGGCGCACGGCGCCACGGCCGAGCGGGTCTGGGCAGGGCAGGACCTGCCCCGGCTGACCCACCTGGCCGGCAGCGTGCTCGACCGGGCCGAGCGGCTGCCGGGCGGCGCCCTGGAACTCGTCGCACCCCCCTACGAGCCCGAGGGGAGCGGGCCGGGCCTGCTCCTGTTCAACCGGCTCGCCGTCCTGCGCTACCACCGGGCGGACGCCCACGCCCGGGCCTGGCAGGCGGAGGGCCTGGCCGCGGCCGAGATCGTCGGCCTGCGGGACGGGCCCGTCCGCGCGCGGATCGAGGCGGAGACCAACCTGCGGGCCGCGCTGCCGTACCAGGTCCTGGCCGAGGACGAGCGGCAGGCGCTGTACGACGGCCTGCTGAAACTGATCTAAAGCGCCGCCAGCAGGCGGCCCACCTGGGTGCGGTCGTTCACGCCGAGCTTGTCGTAGGCGGCCTGCAGGTGATTGGCGGCCGTCCGCGTGGACAGCGTGAGCCGGTCGGCGATCTGCCGGTTCGTCAGCCCGGCGGCCGCGAGCTGGAGGATCTCCCGCTGCCGTGGCGTCAGCTCGGGCGTGGCCAGCTCCACCAGGGCCGGGGTCGACACGCCGGGGCAGCGCCTGGCCAGCGCCCACGCCCTGGTCTGCGCGCCCTTGGCCAGGCTGCCGCGGCCCGCGTCCCGGTGCGCCGCCGCCTCCTGGGCCGTGGCCTCGGCCGCGTACAGGAGCATCCCGAGCCGTTCGAACTCCCCGGCCACCGCCCGGAGCTCGTCCGGGTCGCCGATCGCGTGGGCGTGCCTGGCCAGGAGCCCGGCCAGGGGGCCGTCCACCCGCCCGGCCAGTCTCGCGAACTGGTCCGGGGCGCCGAGCCGTACCAGGTCGTGCAGCGCGAACATCAGGCCGGCGTGCAGCTCGTGCCGTTCGGCGTGGTCGGCCGCCGCGAGGCACAGCCGTACCGCCTCGTCGAGCTCGCCGCCGGAAGCCGCCACCCACACCTCGGCCTGCAGCACGTGCTGCCTGGTGAAGGCCCACCTGGACGCCGTCGCGCCGGCCTCCGCCAGGGCCTCCCGAGCCTGTTCCGTACGGCCCAGCAGCGCCAGCGCGTGCGCCTGCTCGGCCAGCACCCGCCCCAGGTAGGGCTCCCGCCCGGGCATCCTGGCCAGGTCGTCGCGGCACCAGCGCAGCGCCCCCGCGACGTCCCCGCGCAGCCGGCCGACCATCGCCCGGTACGCCGCGAAGCCCGACACCGACAGCTCGGCGGCCGGCAGCTCCATCCCCTGCTCGGCCGAACGATCCGCCGCCTCCAGCAGGCCCGCGAACGTCTGGGCGGCGCACATCGCGTCCAGGAAACTCGGCAGCGCGTGCGGCGCCTCGTCCCGCCAGCTGTCCACGCTCTCCAGCGTGCGCGCGGCGATGGCGAGGCTCTCCCCGGTACGCCCCGCGTACGCCGCGACCCACGCCTCCATAGCCGCCGCGTGCGCGTCGGCGCGGGGAGACATCGGCCCGTACGTACGGGAGCGCGCCAGCGAGCGGGCCGCCCCGGTCAGCCGCCCGGCGAAGCAGTCCGTCACGGCGCGGTAGACGTGCGCCTCCTGCAGCCAGGCCGGCTCGGTCAGCGTCGCGGCGGCCAGGTCGAGCACCTCGCACGCCTCGGCGTCCGCGCCCGCCCACGCCAGGTTGATCCCGAGGCTGAAGGAGTGCTGGGCGCGATCGGCCTCGGTGACCGCGTCGCGCGCCGCCCGCCGCAGCGCCGCCAGCGCCGCGTCCGCGTCGCCCAGCACCATGAGCACCTCGCCGAGCACCGCGACCGCGGCCACGCCCCCACCCGCGTCGATCGCGGCCTTGGCCAGGCGTTCGGCCAGGTGGGGGTCCTGCCTGCCCCAGGCCAGCCGGGCGGCCGACACCAGCATCCCGGGGGCCGTGACCGAGCCGGAGTCCAGCCGCCACACGGCCGCGCGCAGCTCGTCCTCGCGCCGCCGCAGCCCGCTGGCCTCCAGCGCGTCGGCCAGCATCCGCAGCCGCCGCCGCGTCCGCAGCGTGCCGCAGCCGCCGCGGACGACCTCGCCGTAGAGGGGGTGGCCGAGCCGCAGCTGCTCGCGCCTGCCCTCGCTGACGGCCACGACCAGGCCGCGGTCCTCGACCCGCTCGACCGCCCGGGCCGAGGTCAGCGACACCAGCAGCTCCGTGCCCAGCGGCTCCCCGAACGCCACCAGCTCCAGCACCTCGCGCTCGTCCTCGTCGAGGTGGCCGATCCGGTCGCCCACCAGCTCGCGCAGCCTGGTCGTCATGGACAGCTCGCCCCGCCAGCGCCACTGCCCGTCCCGCTCGGCCAGGCAGCCTGCGTTGCGCCCCGCCTGCACGACCTCGCGCAGGTAGAGCACGTTCCCCTCGCTGACCCGCGCGAGGTGCCGTACGGTCTCCGCGGCCACCTCGCCGCCGAGCGCGCCCGCGAGCACCTGCCCGACCTCGGCCCTCGTCAGCGGCGGCAGCTCGATCCGGTCGAGCAGCTCGTCCTTCCACAGCGCGGCCACCGGCGCCGGCTGCGGCTCCCCGGACCGCACCGTCACCAGGACGCGCGCCGCGCCGCTGTCCGCCAGGTAGTGCACCAGCGCCGCCGAGGCGGGGTCCAGCCGGTGCGCGTCGTCCACGCTGACCAGCAGCTCGCCGCGCGCCGCGCGGTCGCGCAGGTGGCGGGCGGCCCAGCGCAGCAGGTTCTCCCCGCCCTCGGGCGGCCCCGTCAGCACGTGCGCGAACGCCCCGAACGGCATCATCGACGCGGTCTCCGTGCCGAGCGCGCGCACCACCGCATACCCCGGTAACCCGGCCAGCGTCTCCGCCGCCAGCCTGCTCTTCCCGACCCCGGCCTCACCGGCGATCATCACGCCCGCTCCCGACCGCAGCGCCGCCCGCACGGTCGTGAGCGGCCCCCCTCGCCCGACGAACGGCCAACAGCTCCCCTGCTCGCTCATCGCGCCTCCTCTCGACACCCATCGTCGTCACGGAGGTTCGCGCGAGGTTCAAGTGGGGTTGGTGCTCAGCCCGGCGGCGGAACGGAGGAGATCGAGGAGCGCTTCCGTGCCGCTGAACGGCACCGGCTCCCCTCCCACCTCTTCGAGCAGCCCGCGGAGCTGGCCGCCGGATTGCTCGGGCTCGACCAGCCGGACGATGACCGTTCTCATCTGGAAACCATCTCGCCGGGCGGTTCAGGTCTGGTTCAGGTGGGGTACGGGGCGGGCTCGACCTCCAGCTCGCGCATGCGTTCGGCGTAGAGGTGGTAGCGCCTGCGGGCGTCGCCGCGGCGGCCGGCCAGGTCGAGCACCCGCACCAGGCCCAGGTGGGCGCGCTCGTCGTAGCGGTCGCGCTCCAGCAGCCGCAGCCAGTAGCGGGCGGACTCGTCGTAGCGCCGCTCGCCCGCCCGCGCCGCCGCGAGCCTGGCCGCCGCCTGCGTGTAGGCCAGCCGGGCCTGCTCGCGCAGCCCCACGGCCCAGTCCGCGTAGGGGTCCTCCTCGCAGAACTCCCCGCCGTACGCGCTCTCGGCCGCCGCCCACCACTCCAGCGCCTCGGCCGTACGCCCCGCCTGATCCAGCCGTACGGCCTGAGCCACCAGATCCAGAAATTTCTCGACATCGACGTCGACATTGGACAGGTCAAGCCGTAACGCGCCCTCGTCCGACACCACGATCTCGTCCGCCGGCCTTTCGTGCGCCGGATCCAGCACCGCGCGCAGCGTGGACACCATGACGTTCAGCCGGCGCAGCCCGACCGCTTCGCCCTCCTGGTCCGGCCAGAGGATCTCGACCAGCCGCTCCCTGCCGATCCCGCTCCCCCTCCGGCTGACCAGGATCTTCAGCAGGTCACGCGCCTTGCGCGACTGCCAGGCCGTACGCGGGACCGGCACGCCGCCCCGCAGCACCCGGAACGTTCCCATGGTCTCGACGATCACCCTCGCGCCCGGCGCGGGAGCGGCGCGGGCGATCAGCGCGTCGATCCGGCCGTCGAGCGCCCGGCAGCCGATGGCGTGCATGCGCTCGCGCACCCCGGCCGCCAGCTCGCCGCCGGTCGCCGGGTCGGCCAGGGCCGCCCTGACCAGCTCGGCCCTGGCCTGCCCCACGGGGTCGCCGAGCATCGTCCACGTGCGCACGGCCTCGTCGGCCCGCCGCGTGTCGCCGTCCAGCTCGGCCCGCAGCTCGGCGATGGCGGCCTGCGCGGCGTGGTCCCTGCGGCTCACCGCGACGGGTTCGGTCTCGTCGAGCAGCGCCCTGGCGTCGCCGTGCCGCCCGCCCGCCAGCGCCACGCGGGCGGCCACGACCCTGGCGGTCACCCCCGCGATGCCTTCGGTGTGTTCGAGCGCCTGCTCGGCGACGCGCGCGGCTTCGGCCGGATCGTCGTCGGCCAGCAGCTCGGCCAGGCCGTTGAGCGCGTTGGACAGCGACTGCACCTCGCCCGACGGCGCCGAGTCGGCGATGATCCGCCGGTAGATCGCCGCCGCCGTCCTGCGGTCGCCGCGCAGGACGTTGATCTCGGCGAGCCGGTTCAGGCCGGTGCTGACCAGGCGGGAGCCCATCGCCTCCCATCTGGCCACCGCGTCGGCGGCCTCGGTGGCCGCCTCCTCCAGGCGGCCGAGCCCGATCAGGGCCTTGGCGCGGTTGGAGACGTTGAGGGCGGCGTAGGGAGCGAACGACACCAGGTCGGACAGCCGGCCCCCGATCTCCGTCTCGGACAGCGCCTCGGCGTAGGCGCCCTCGTCCACGTGGCGGGAGGCCCGGTTGGCGTGAATGCGGATGAGCTGCACGATGTCGCCCGCGCGTTCCGCGTACTCCAGGGCGCGCAGGTAGTGGGCGTCGTTGGCGCGGCGGTCGCCGTCGAGCGCGGCGAGCATGGCCAGGACCGTGTTGGCCATGGCCAGCGCGCTCGGGTCGCCCAGGCTGCTGGCCTGCTCGAGCGCCTTGTCGGCGAGCTCGGCGCAGCCCGCCCGGTCGCCCTTCAGCCAGAGCACCGACGCCGTGGACGCGGCGCACATGGCGGCGTCGGCGGGCGGCAGGCCGTACTCGTGTCCCCTGGCGTACACGGCCAGGGCCGCGTCGAGGTCGCCGCGCAGGTGGTCGATGAGGCCGAGCCGCCTGGCCACGAACGCGTCGAACGCCGGGCCCTCGGCCGCCTGGGCGAGCAGGTCGCGGGCGCGGGTCCAGTGGCCGCGGTTCTGCTCGGCGACGCCGGCCAGCTTGATCATGGTGGGCGCGTTCCTGGCTGGCTCGGGCAGCAGCTCCAGCGCCGCGACCACGTCCCCGCGCTCGGCCAGGCGCAGGCCGTACGAGTCGAGGAGCGCGGCCGCCAGGACCCGGTGCTCGGTCGCGACGGCGGCGCGCAGGGCCAGCTCCGGCTGGTCGTGCTCGACGTACCAGCGGGACGCGACCGCCGCCACGTCGTGGGCCTCGTGCCGGTCGAGCGGCGCGTGCTTGGCCAGCACGTGGCGGCTGGTCAGGGTCAGGCGGTGACCGTCCTGACCAGCCTCGAGGAAGAGGCCGCGGCTGGTGAGCGAGTCGAGCGTGTCGGGCGGCGCGCCGAGCGTGGCGGCCAGCCCGGCGGTCAGCACGGGCAGGACGGTGGCGGCACGCAGCAGCTCGCGCATCGCCGGCGGGAGGTCCTTGAACGCGGCCAGCGTGAGGCGTTCGAGCGTGGCGGAGTTGGCGGCCAGGCCGGCGGCCGTGCGCGGCCAGCCGGACGGGTCCTCGCGGGCCAGCGCGTCGAGCGCCGCCTGCACGGCGGCGGGCCAGCCGCCGCAGGCGTCGTGGAGCGTGGCGGCGACGGCCGCACCCTGCTCGCCCAGCCGGTCGCGCGCCCAGGCGGCCGTCTCGTCTTGGGTGAGGGCGAGATCGGTCGCGTCGAGGTCGAGCACCTCGTGATCCTGGCGCAGCCGGGCGGTCGGGAACGGCAGCGGCGCCCGCGACGCGGTGACCAGGTGCAGGTGCCTGGGGGCGACGCGGACCAGCGTCTCCACGTAACGCACGGAGCCCGGGGCGCCCGCGATGGCGTCGATGCCGTCGAAGACCAGCGCGAGGCCGCGCCGCAGCCGCCTGGCCAACGCCTCGGCCAGCGCGCCCGCCAGCGCCGCGGCCCTGGACAGCTCGTCGGCGTCCGGACCGAGCGGCGCGTCCGCGGCGGTCACCAGGTCGGCGGGCAGCCCGGCCACCCGCTCCGACAGAGCCGATGCCACCGCTCCCGCCAGCGTGGGAAGATCACGATCAGCGGGCCCGAGCCGGTGCAGCACCGCGCCGACGGCCTGGCTCCAGCCCGCCAGAGCAGTGGACTTCCCGTAGCCTGTAGTTGCGACGAGCGAGGTGAGCCTGTACGTCAGCGCCCCGTCCAGCCGCCGGTCGAGGGCGGGACGGGGTCGCACCCACCCTCGTTCCACCCCCGCATGCTACGCCGGGGTTCGCGAGGGACTCCATAGTTCGAAAAGTGCCACCTCCCGGTAACAGACCGGCGGGCGCACTATGGTCGTACTTCTTGACAGGAGGCACCGTGGAACAGGAACTGCCCGGCGGTGCGAGGCTGATCGTGGGGGTGGACGAGTCCCCGGCCTCGCGCTGGGCGCTTGCCTGGGCCATCGGTGCGGCCAGGCTGCACCGGATGGCCCTGATCGCCGTACACGTCAGTCGCGCGCCCGTCCACCCATTCCCCGAGGCTCTGCCCGTCCAGCACGCGCTCCGAGCCGGCGAGGAGGCGCGCTGCGGCGAGGTGATCGCCGGCGTGTTCGACGACGTCGCGGGCGGCGTGCCCGACGACATCAGGACGGCGGTGATCGGCCGGGTCGGTGATCCCGGCTACCACCTCGTCGACCTGGCCCGCGAGGGCGACCTGCTGGTGCTGGGGCGGAGCCGGCGCGGGCTGCTCAGCCGCATCTTCCTGCCCTCGACCAGCATGTACTGCGCCCGCCACGCGCGGACCACGGTCGTGATCGTGCAGCAGCCGGCGCCGCCCGACGACCCCGAGCTGTCAGGGGAGCGGGCCCGCCGGTTCTGGAGCCGTCGCCATCCTTAGGCGGCGCAGCCCCTCGGGGATGTCGTCCCTGGTGATGCCGCCGTAGCCGAGGACCACGCCGGGCTGGGCCGGGGTCTCACCGCAGTATGCCTCCAGCGGCTCCACGGCCAGATCCGGCACGGCACGTACCTCTACATCCGGGGCGAGCCGGGCACACAGGTGCAGGCCCGCGGTGGACGGGACCACTCGCAGCCGCTCGTCGCCCGCCAGCGTTTCGGCGATCATGGCGTGCCTGGCGGCGTACTCGCGGGTCGCCTTCCTGATGTGCCTGGACAGGAGCCCCTCGTCGATGAAGCGGGCAAGAGCGGCCTGCGCGGGCACGTCGCTGTGCCAGTCGGACAGCTGCTTGGCGGCGCGCAGCGCCGGGGCCAGCGAGGCCGGGGCGACGAGGAAGCCGAGCCTGAGCATGGGGAGCAGGGTCTTGGAGAAGGAGCCCACGTAGATGACGCGGCCGGCGCGGTCGAGGCTCTGGAGGGGTTCGAGCGGGCGCTCGCCGAAGCGGAACTCGCTGTCGTAGTCGTCCTCGATCACCACCGCCCTGCGGCGCTCGGCCCAGGCCAGCAGGGCGGCGCGGCGGGCCAGCGACATGGGCGTGCCGAGGGGGAACTGGTGCGACGGGGTGACGTACACGACGCGGGCGGCGCCGGGGATGGCCGAGACGTCGATGCCCTCCGCGTCCACCGGCACCCCGGCCACGCGGGCGCCGAGCGAGCGGAACAGCAGGCGGGCGGGCGGATAGCCGGGCTCCTCGACGGCCACGCAGGCGCCCGGCTCGATCAGGACGCGGCCGATGAGGTCGAGCGCCTGCTGGGCGCCGTTCGTGATCAGCACGTCGTCGGGGCCGGCGTGGACCGAGCGGCTGATTCCTATATGACGTGAAATAGCCTCTCTCAGCGGCTCGTATCCGGATGGACTGCTGTACCCGGCGGCGCTCACCCGCAGCTCGCGAGCCACCAGCCGGCGCCACGCCTCCATGGGGAACAGGCACGGGTCCGGCATGCCGACGCGGAAGTCGTACCGGGCGCCCCGCATGGCCTGCGGGGCCTCGATCCCCTGCCAGAACGCCCTCGGCCGCACCACGCCCTTCGGGGCCGCCCTGCCGCGCACCGGCGCCCCCGACACGAAGGTGCCCGCCCCCGCCCGCCCCACCAGGAAGCCGTCGGAGACCAGGCGGTCGTAGGCCACGGCGACCGTGTTCCTGGAGATCTCCAGCCTGCGTGCCAGCTCCCTGGTCGGGGGCAGCCGCTCGCCCGATCTGAGCCGTCCGTCGAGGATGGCGTCGAGCAGTTGCCGGTAGACCTGTGCGGCCAGGTCACCACGGCCTTCAAGGCTGATGTGAACGTCCAACTTGGCCCAATCACTTTGCCGGAAATTGGAGCTTATATCAGGACATTGGGGGCTCGAAGATGAGGGTATGGCACCCCGGCGCACCCTGGCTCAGGCCCAGCTCGCGAACTCCATCGGCGACGGCGTCTACCTCGTCACCTCAGCGTTCTACTTCGCCAGGATCGTCGGCCTGTCGGCCACCGAGATCGGCCTCGGCCTCACGCTCGGCTGGGCCGTCGGCATGGTGGCCGGCGTGCCGCTCGGCCACCTGGCCGACCGGCGCGGGCCGCGCGGCGTCGCGGTCCTGCTCGCGCTCACGACCGCCGCGGCGGTCGCCTCGTTCCTCTTCGTCCGCTCGTTCGCACTCTTCGTGCTGGTGGCGTGCCTGTACGGGACGGCGCAGACGGGCCTGTCGGCCGCTCGCCAGGCCCTGCTCGCCGGGCTGATCGCCCCCGCGGAGCGCACGGTCGTGCGGGCGGTCCTGCAGTCCACGCTCAACGGCGGCCTGGCCGTCGGCGCCGCCCTGGGCGGGCTCGCCCTGCACCTCGGCACGCGGCCGGCTTATCTGGCGGTGTTGGCGCTGGACGCCCTGAGCTTCCTGATCGCCGCCGGGCTGCTGCTCAAGCTGCCTCCCGTACGGGTCCCGCCGGCCGCGCCCGGCCCCCGGCTGGCGGTGCTCAGAGACCGGCCGTACGCGTTGATCACGCTGATCAACGCGGTGATGCTCTTCTACATGCCGCTGCTCAGCCTGGTCGTGCCGCTCTGGATCGCCTCACGTACGAGTGCGCCCACCTGGATGGTCTCGGTCCTGCTGCTGCTCAACACCGTCGCCGTGCTGCTCTTCCAGGTGCGGGTGGCCCGGCGCGTGAAGGGGCTGCCGTCCGCCGCCCGGGCGGTGCGCTACGCGGGCCTGGTGATGTTCGCGGCATGCGCGGTGTTCGCGCTGAGCCCGTACGGGTGGCTGTTCCTGCTCGTGGCGGCCGGCCTGCAGGTCCTCAGCGAGATGCTGCTGGCCTCCGGGTCCTGGGAGATCAGCTTCGGGCTCGCCCCCGACCACAGGCAGGGCCAGTACCAGGGCTTCTTCGGCACCGGCGTGGCCGTGGCCAGGATGCTCGGGCCCGTCGTGCTCACCACGCTGGTGCTCGGCGGCGGCACGCTCGGCTGGCTGCTGCTCGGCGCGGCGTTCGCGGTGGCCGGCGCCGCGATGGCGCCGGCCGTCAGATGGGGGCAGCGCTCACTTGAAGCGGCGCAGCCGCAGGCTGTTGCTCACCACGAACACGCTTGAGAACGCCATCGCCGCACCCGCGATCATCGGGTTGAGCAACCCCAGCGCGGCCAGCGGCAACGCGGCCACGTTGTAGGCGAACGCCCAGAACAGATTCCCCTTGATGGTCTTCAGCGTGCGGCGCGACAGCCGCAGCGCGTCAGCGGCCACCCGCAGATCACCCCGCACCAACGTCAGATCCGAAGCCTCGATCGCCGCGTCCGTACCGGTACCCATCGCCAACCCCAGATCAGCCTGCGCCAGCGCGGCGGCGTCGTTGACCCCGTCACCCACCATGGCCACCACCCGACCCCCGGCCTGCAGCCTCTTGACCACCTCGACCTTGTCGGCGGGCAACACCTCGGCGATCACCTCATCGATGCCCACCTCGGCCGCCACCGTCCGGGCCACCGCCTCGTTGTCCCCGGTCAACAGCACCGGCCGCAGACCGAGCCCCCGCAGCTGCTCGATCGCCTCCTTGCTGGTGGCCTTGATGACATCGGCCACCACCAGGACGGCCCGCGCCTTGCCATCCCAGCCGACCGCCACCGCCGTCCGGCCCTTGGCCTGCTCGGTTTCCAGCGCATCTCGAAGGCTGTCCGGCAGGTGCTGCGACCACTCCGCCAGCAGCTGAGGGCGGCCGACCAGCACCGCGTGACCGTCCACGATCCCCTGCACGCCCAGCCCCTCGACGTTGGCGAAATCCTCCACGCTCGCCTCCGACCGGGCCGCGCGGGCGACGGCCTGGGCGATCGGGTGCTCCGAGGCATGCTCCAGCGCACCCGCCAGCGCGAGGACCTCCTCACGGGTCTCCCCCTCGGCCAGATGCACCGCCACCAGCGTCATCTTGCCCTCGGTGACCGTGCCGGTCTTGTCCAGCACCACGGTGTCGACCTTACGCGTGGACTCCAGCACCTCCGGACCCTTGATCAAAATGCCCAGCTGGGCGCCCCGCCCGGTACCCACCAGCAACGCGGTCGGCGTGGCCAGCCCCAACGCGCACGGGCACGCGATGATCAACACCGCCACCGCCGCCGTGAACGCCGCCGCCACCCCGTCCCCACTGCCCAGCCAGAACCCCAGCGTCCCGACCGCGAGCGCGATCACGATCGGCACGAAGATCCCCGAAATCCGGTCGGCCAGCCGCTGCACCGCCGCCTTGCCGGTCTGCGCCTCCTCCACCAGCCTGGCCATCTGCGCCAGCTGCGTATCCGCGCCCACCCGGATGGCCCGGACGACCAACCGGCCACCCGCGTTCACCGTCGCCCCGGTCACCGCGTCCCCCGGCCGCACCTCCACCGGCACCGACTCCCCGGTCAGCATCGAGGCGTCCACCGCCGAGCTACCTTCGACGATCACGCCGTCGGTGGCGATCTTCTCACCAGGCCGCACCACGAACGTGTCACCCACCTCGAGCTGCCCGGTGGGGACACGCCGGCCATCGGCCAGCTCCACCTCCTTGGCACCCAGCTCCAGCAACGCCCGCAACGCCGCCCCCGCCCGCCGCTTGGAACGGGACTCGAAATACCGGCCGGCCAGAATGAACGCCGTCACCGCCGCCGCGGTCTCCAGATAGATGTTGCCCGACCCGTCACTGCGCTCGATCGTGAAGACGAACGGATGCGTCATCCCCGGCGTGCCCGCGCTGCCGAAGAACAACGCCCACACCGACCAGCCGAAAGCCGCCAGCGTACCGACCGAGATCAGCGTGTCCATCGTCGCCGCGCCGTGCCGCAGGTTGGTCCAGGCCGCCTTGTGGAACGGCCAGCCCGCGTACACCACCACCGGCGCCGCCAGCACCAGCGACAACCACTGCCAGTTCGTGAACTGCAACACCGGCACCATCGCCATCGCCACCACCGGCACACTCAGCACCACCGCGGTGATCAGGCGCTGGCGCAGCGGCCGCAACTCGTCCGGGGGCGCCTCGCTGCGGGCCGGGGGAGCCGGCAGCGCGGCGGAGTAGCCCGCCTTCTCCACCTCGCTGATCAGGTCCTTCGGGTCCACGCCTTCGGGGAAGGTGACCTTCGCCTTCTCCGTCGCGTAGTTCACGGTCGCGCTCACGCCCTCGAGTTTGTTCAGCTTGCGCTCGATCCGGTTGGCGCACGACGCGCACGTCATGCCACCGATCGACAGCTCGACGGATCTGTCCTGGGCCAGGGAAGTCATCACCCCTCCTTTTCCTGATTCAGTGCCCGTGACCGCTGGTGCCCGGGTGGGCCTGCCCGGCGCCGGTCGCCCGGGCGGTGAAGTCCGCGGTACGGACCTTGCCGTCATGCTGGAAGTCCAGGAACAACCGGTAATCACCGCCGCTGGGCACTTCGGCGTAGAAGGTGATCTCCGGCCCCGCCTTGACGCTCTCCTCCGGGTGCACGTGCAGGTAGGCCAGGTCACCGGCCCGCAACGCCACCAGATGCCCGTACGCCCCCAGATACGGCTGGAGATCGGTCACCGGTTCGCCGTCCTTGCTCACGCTCAGCGTCAGCTTGCTCGCCTGCCCCGGCACCAGGTCGCCCTGCAGGGACACTGTGTACCCGTCCACCGTCGCCGTACGAGTCACCTGGGCAAGGGGCTGTGGCGCGTAATCCCCCGCCACCAGCAGATCCGCACCCAGCGTCAGGCTACCGCCACCCACAGGGGCGAAGTCCGCGAACGCCCGGTACGCGCCCGGATTCGCCAGCGTCAGCCGCACCGACCACACCCCGTCCCCGTCCTGGACCGGGTGCAGGTGCTGGAAGCTCGCCAGATCCCGCGGCACCACGATGAAATGCAGCTTCTTGTCGTGCTGAACCTGGTAATCGGTCACCGGCTTGCCGTCGGGGCCCGTCACCGTGAAGCGGAAATCGGTCGGCTCGCCGGCCTTCGCGGTGGTCAACGGGTTCAGGGTGTAGCCGTTCTCGGACACTTGAAGCCCCCTAGGGGTATCGACCTTCGTCTGTTCGTGGTTGCCTTCCGGGGCCATCGCGGCGTGGTCCTCGACCTGCGCCGGGGCCGCCGTCGGGCCGGCCACCTGGCCCACGCCCAGGGCGCCGCCGAAAACGACGGTCAGCCCCAGGACGTAGGCGCCGAGCTTGGCGGCGGCGTTCATGCCCGGCCCGCCAGCTCGTATCCGGCCTCCTCGACCGCGGCGGCGATCTCCGCCTGGTCCACCGGGCCTTCGCTTTCGATCGTCAGCAGGCCGCCGGCCAGATCCACCTCCACGGAGGTGACCCCGGCGACCCCGCTGACCTCTTCCTTCACCGAGCTCACGCAGTGGCCACAGGTCATGCCCTTGACGCTGTAAGTGGCGGCGATGCTCATGACGTCTCCTCTTTTACAGTCTAACACCCTACCCCCCTAGGGTATCTAGAAGGGTTTTTGAAGCTTCAGCTGACAGGTACGGCCGGCCTGCGCATGAGAGCGGCCGTGAGCGCCGCGCCCAGGACGGCCACCACCGCGGCGCCCGTGAAGGCGACCTGGAAGCCGAGCTGCTCCTGGGAGGTGGCCAGCGCGGTCATGACGGCCAGGCCGAGTGCGGAGCCGACCTGGTAGGTCGTGTTGACGATGCCCGAGGCGAGCCCGGCCTCCTCCGGACGGGCGCCCGACATGGCCGACATCATTGCCGGGATGTACGCCAGGGACATACCGACCGCCGCGACCAGGCTCGCGGGGAGCACGTTCGTGGCGAACTCGCCGGTGAACCCGAGCGCGGCCACCCCGGCCGCCAGCACCGCCAGCCCGACCACGATGAGCGGCTTGGCCCCGAACCTGCCCAGCAGCCTGGCGGTGATGCCGATCATGAAGATCATGATCGCCACGGTCATCGGCAGCAGCGCCGCGCCGCTGGCGAACGCGCCGTACCCGAGGACCTGCTGCAGGTAGAGGTTGAGGAAGTACCACATGGGGATCCAGGCCGCGCCGAGCAGGGCCATGGCCAGGTTGGCGGTGGCCAGGCCGGGCGTGCGCCAGATGGCCAGGGGCATGAGCGGCTCTCTGACCGTACGCTGCACGACCAGGAACAGGGCGAGCAGCGCCGCGCCACCGAGTCCGGCCGGCCAGTTCGCGGCGACGATGGCGTACACGACGAGCGCGATGCCCGCGGTGACGGACACGGCGCCGACGAGGTCGACGGATCCGCGCTTCCCGCGCACGGCGGGCAGCAACCCGGTGGCCGCCAGGGTGGCCAGGCCGATCGGGACGTAGATGATGAAGACCCAGGGCCAGCTCAGATATTCGGTGATCACGCCACCGAGGAACACGCCCGCGGTGCCACCCGCCGGGGCGGCGGCGCCGTACAGTGCCATGGCCTTGCCCAGTTCGCGGGCGTTGTGGCCGAAGAGCATCATGAGCAGCGCCATGGCGGCGGGCGCGATCAGCGCCCCGCCGATGCCCTGCACGGCACGCCCGGCCACCTCGACCCAGGCGGTGGTGGCCGCGGCGGCGACCACGGATCCGGCGATCAGGACCGCCCACCCCGTGACGAACACCCTGCGTGCCCCGAACAGGTCGGCCAGCCGCCCGCCGAGCAGCAACAGCCCGCCGAAGGCGACCACGTAGGCGTTGAACACCCACTGCAGTCCGCCGTCGGAGAAGCCTAAGTCGCGCTGCATGTCGGGGAGCGCGACGCCGATGATGGAGGTATCCATGATCACCATGAACTGTGCCGCCGCGAGCACGAGGAGCGCCCACCAGCGTCTTTCGTCAGCCATGACGTGACCCCTTCCTTCCTTGCTACCCCTAGGGGGTATCCCTGGGAACGGCCAGGAACGTAACACACCCCCTAGGGGTATGTCCAGTTCGAAGTCATGCGCACCCGGGCGCGATATTTGGCATGATCGAGCTGTTGCCTGACGGGTGGCCCCCTGAGTGGAGGGGGATGGACACGGAGAGGAATCCGAGATGTCGTGGGGGATGGGGTTAACGCGCCTCACCTGGGGCTGACCACTCGTTCTCCGCACATTCCGCGCATCTGGTCTGTGCGCAACACAGGGAGCGCAGCCATCCCTTGCTAGGCTGCATGTCAACCGTTGGGTCTCACCCCGGCAGGTGAGGCCGTCGAAGAAGTGGGGTCACACCGTGAAGAAGCTGCTCGTTCTGGCGCTGATCGCCCTTGGGGGGTTGCTGATCTGGCGTAAGGTGCAGGCCGACCGCGCCGAGCTCGATCTCTGGACCGAGGCGACCGGCAGCGAGAACTAACCGACCGGCGAGGCGATGAGTGACGTCGTCCCCATCAAGCTGGTGTGCCTGGACCTGGCAGGCACCACAGTCGGTGACATCGCCATGGTCGAGCGCGCCTTTGCCGAGGCGATCGCGACCCAGGGCATAGTGCCCGGGACCGGAGCGTACGCGCGTGCCATGGTTCACGTGCACCGGTCCCGGGGCTGTCCCAAGATCGATGTCTTCCGTGGGATCTTCCCCGGAAACGAGGCCCAGGCGCAAGCGGCGAACCTGACGTTCGAGCGCTCCTACGAGGGCACTCTTGAGCGGGCGGGTCTCGTCCCCATGCCCGGAGTTCTGGAGGTCCTCGACAAACTCCGCGGCACCGGCATCAAACTCGCCCTGATCACCGGCTTCAGCCGCACCACCCTGAGCCGCATCCTGAGCGTCCTCGGCTGGCACGACAAGATCGACCTCGCCATCTCCCCCGAAGACGCCGGCGGCCGCGGCCGCCCCTGGCCCGACATGGTCCTGCACTCGGTGCTGCGCCTGGGGGTGGAGGACGTCCGCCAGGTGGCCGTCATCGGCGACTCCGAAAACGACATGCTCTGCGGCACGCGCGCGGGGGCGTCGATCGTGGCGGGGGTGATGACCGGGGTCCACAGCCGGGAGCGCCTTCTGAAGGGCGGCGCGACCCACATCCTTGACTCGATCGCCGACTTCCCCAGTTTGGTACTGAGCGATGACCTTGGTACGACGCAGGTAGCTTCGTCCGCCCGGTAAGCTATCTTCGTCGAAGGGGCCTTAGCTCAGTTGGCAGAGCGCCTGCTTTGCAAGCAGGAAGTCAGGAGTTCGAATCTCCTAGGCTCCACCTGGGAAGACTCTCCCTCGCCGATCACTGTGAGGCGAGGGAGAGTGACAAACTGCGTGACTACCGCGTCCGGTGGTCACGCATCTGTCGCCTGTGGTGACCGCCGTCCTGAAGCGATCGTCCTCCGCGAGCCGCTCATCGTCCCCATGGTCGCGTGCTCGATGGCCTAGCCATGCACGTGTAGTGCAGCAAGCGAACAACCTCCTACCTGGGTGATGGGTATGTCAGCTTGGGAAGTGCCCTGATCGGGGCTTTGCCCCCGCTCAGAAGTTGGACTCTGGGTCGCCACTGCTCACCGAAGCTGACCGCGGCGGATCGCACGCTGGTCGCACACGGTTGGCACTCCTGCGCCGGATCGGCTCCCGGGGCGATGGTGAAGGGCGGCCGGCTTTCGCCCGGTGTCCTTGGCCGGGCCGGGAGCGAGGGGCCCGTACGCTGGCCCGGCGGGTCGCGCAGGTTCCTCCCTGCCCGCAAGTGTCCGACCTGGGTCCCCTCGCTTCGGGACCCGGCGCGGCCAAGGTGGGTAAAGCAGGTCGCCCGGCTCCGACCTCGACTGCTTCGTCCCGAAGCCACATCACCGGAGCGTCGACCTGACTCAGCAGGAGGTGGTCGTCTCGGCTATGCAGGAATCGGTGCCCGGCCCGCCGTTAGCGGTGTCGGTGCCCGGCCCGCCCAGGATCCGGTCGTTGCCGGCTTCGCCGTCGAGGGTGTCGTTGCCGTCGTCGCCGCTGATGTCGTCGTCGCCGTTGCCGCCGAAGACGGTGTCGTTGCCGGCACCGGCGGTGACCCGGTCGTTGCCCGCGAAGGAGAGGATGACGTCGTCGCCGCCCAGCGCGGCGATACGGTCGGCGAACGGTGACCCGCAGATGACATCGGCGCCCGAGGTGCCGATGATGGTCTGCCCCGAGGTGGCGGTGCGCCGGTCGATGGTGCAACCCGGTCCGTTTTGGAGCGTTCCGTCGACACTGTTGGTGTTGAAGAAGCCGCTGCCGGTCTTTGCCGGGTTGTTGGTGAGGACCAGGCCTGTTTTCCCGTTTAGCGCGCGGGTTGCGCCCTGCGCCGACGCCACGTCGTCGTGAAGCAAGATCCGGTCGGAGAAGAGGTACGCGTCGTCGTGTGGCCCCAAGATCTGCGAGCGAACCGACTGAGCCGGGACGGGAGCACCGCGGAAGTCGTAGCTTGCGCTCTGCGTCGCGCTCATCTCTGCTTGGTCCATGAGCGCGTAGCCCTGGTAGGAGAACTTGGCGGTGGAAAGCGAGGTCCCCGGCGGCGTATGCACGTTCAACGAGAGCGTGCATTCCTTATCCGAAGCATCACCACCAGGTTCGATGAGCGTCTCGTATGAGCTGAATGTAACGGTGAACGACTTCCCGTCGGGGCTGATCGCCGCCTCCCATGTCCCGGGCGGGCACCCGTTTCCGTTCGCACTGACGCTCGATATGTATGCCTCGGCCGGGTTGGGGACAGAGGATGCCGCGACGGCGGGCGTCATGACTGCTGCGGCGAGGACGGCGGCGGCAAGTGTACCTGCGGCCAGCTTGGGGAGTGTGTTGCGCATAATGAATGGCATAGGGCATTCCTTTCCGTGGTAAGCGTTCCTAGCGAGAACGTCAGATAATTTCCTGAGGCTCGTTGACCTGTGTCAGATCGAGCTCGTGAATGGTGTCGCGGTAGCTCGGATGCCGGATCTGTTCCTTTTTCCTATCCGCCCGCACCGCTGCGATAGTGCGACAAAGGAGATACCCCAGCGTCAAGCATGAAAGACGCACGTACGCTTATAAGCGGGCAAATAATCAGCAAGGAGCGAAAAGAGGGAGTGTCCTTGATGCCTGAATACCCGAAGATGCGATGCCGCACGGCAAAACGAAGGGTTCCGAGGGCCGCCGAATTGTTTCGGAGCCGGATCTATGAGGCCCCTCCAAGATCGCAAAGGGAGGGTGAGAGGGGAGACCGCGGGCAGGGGCGCTACCCCTCCCCAATCAGTTGATCATTGCAATCCCCCCTTTACGATCTTGCCCCATGGATCCAGCGCCACCGCAACAACTCGTCAACCCCCTGCAGCCACAGACAGGAGGACACAAACATCGCCAAACTATCCCCCTGTCTACGATGTCTCCTCTATGCGCCGGAGTAACTGAAGCGCCGTTGTCCGCCCCTCACGAGCAGCCTCTTGTTGCTTCAACGAATCTCGAGCAGCCTCTTCGGGCGTCGATGACGCATGCCCATTTCGCCCAAATGTCGCAATTGTGACCATAAGAGCTGAAATTAGACTGAGTAAACTGCGCTCTATCTGACAGCGGGATGGATCGAGTAACGCTGTCATGCGCCCATCGCCGTACAGCAGAGAAGTACAGCAACGTCGACGTACAGCAGCGCACGTCGACAACCACCACCTGCTGCTTGACCAGGATGAACACCTCTCAGCGTCGCACCTGGCCCCCATTTGCAAGCAGGAAGTCAGGAGTTCGAATCTCCTAGGCTCCACTCATATGAAAGCCCAGGTCAATGGCCTGGGCTTTCGATCTTTCTGGGGGCTGGTTTTGGGGCCGTGCCCGTTACGTGCCCGATGGCTTCTTGGCCAGTGCGCCGCGGGCGAGGGTGTCAAGCTTGCGCGCCACTTCGCGCTGGCGCTCGTCGGTGGAGTGCTGGTAGATGAGCGCTGCCCGGGTGCTGGAGTGCCCCATGCGGGTCATCAGCTCCCGGGTGGACGCGCCGCCCGTGCTGGCGGCCAGGGTGTTGCCGGTGTGCCGCAGATCGTGGAAGTGCAGGCCCGTGAGCCCCATCTCCTTGAGTGCATATGCCCACTTCGCGGCACGCCGGAAGTTGCTCCCGCGCAGGAACCCGCCGTTCTTGCCGAGGAACACGAACGCGTCCTCTTCGGGACCTACGTAGGACGCAAGATGTTCGCTGAGGGTGGAGATGATCGCGGCAGCGATGCCGACCGTACGGCGGCCGGCCTTGGACTTGACCGGGCACAGACGCATCTCACCGCCGTCCAGTTCGATGAGCTGTTCGCGGACCCGGACCGTGCGCGCCGCCAGGTCGAGGTCATGCCGTCGAAGTGCGATCACCTCGCCCCACCGCAGGCTTGCGAACGTGGCCAGCAGGATCAGCGCTCGAAACCGCCTGTCCGCCATCCGGTCGGCAAGCTCGAACACCTGAGACACCGTGATCACGGGACGCTCGGGTGTGTGTTGTTGTCGGCGCCCTTGATCCTGCACGGGTTACGGCTGATCAACTTGTCCTCTTCTGCGCGGTCATCAAAATGGCCCGCAGGAACCGGTGCGCCTTGGCAACCGTCGAGACCGACGCGCCCTGCTCCAGGCGTTCGGCCCACCGTGCGCGGATCATCTGTGTTGTGATCTTGCCGACTTGGACACCGCCGTCTGCGGTACCCAGCCCGCATCGGGTGCCCTTGTGCCAGCCCCTAAGCTTTGCCGTTGTGACGGACAGCTTTGATCCCGTGGCGTATAACCGTGCCGCCTGGGACCGCGAGGTGGAGAACAGTAACGAATGGACCCGGCCGGTCGGGCCGGAGGTCATCGCCCGGGCACGGGCCGGCGATTGGTCCGTCGTCCTGATCGGCTACCAGGCAGTGCCGCGCGGCTGGTTTCCGGCTGAACTGGTCGGTGCCGAGGTGCTGTGCCTGGCTTCCGGGGGAGGGCAGCAGGGGCCGGTGCTCTCGGCAGCGGGCGCGGCCGTGACGGTACTGGACAACTCGCCGCAGCAACTGGGCCGCGACCGGGAGGTCGCCACCCGCGAGGGACTGGCCGTCCGTACTGTGCTCGGCGACATGCGCGACCTGAGCGTGTTCCCCGATGCCAGCTTCGATGTCGTCTTCAACCCGGTGTCCAACGTGTTCTGCCCCGATCTTGCACCGGTCTGGCGGGAGTCATTCCGCGTGCTGCGTCCGGGCGGAATCTTGATGGCCGGATTCATGAACCCTGACATCTTCATTTTCGACATCACGGCGCTGGAGGAGCGGGGTGAGCTCATAGTGCGCCATCAGCTCCCGTTCAGCAGCCTTGATCTCCCAGAAGCCGAGCGGCAGCGCTCGTACGGGACCGGGCCGATCGAATACAGCCACTCACTCGCCGGGCAGATCGGCGGCCAGCTCGCGGCAGGCTTCACCCTGACCCACTTGGACGAAGCCCCGCATCACGCGGATGCCACCGCCCGGTACATGCCTGGTTACTTTGCCACCCGGGCCATCAAGCCGTAACCGCTGCGCGATCGGAGAACGCGCGAGTCTGCGGACCTTCCGGTGACAAACACGACCGGTCACCAGCGCAGAAAGACTGATTCCGCGCGGCTTTACAACCTTTCCTGAGCACGGATTATCAGGCAGGTTCGAGGTGGTCGGCGAGGCGGCGGAGGGTGATCGCGAACCGGCCGCGGAGGCGCAGAAGAACAGGGCGGCGCGAGCGCTGCGGGGCCATGCGTAACCGTGCAGCCTCGGCTCGCTGCTCAGCCAGGTCCGCACGGACGAGCTCTTCATACATGTGATGCATGGAAGGCTCCTCAGGGCTCCTCGGGGAATGCGTGGTAGAAGAGGAAGATCGGACGGGTGTCCGGCGGAGCCTCGCTCGATTCGACGCGCGATTTGGTCAGCTCGCGCCACGGCTGCAACACGGCATTGAGCTGGTCGCCGAGCTGCGCGAGCTCATCCTTGGTGAGCCGTAGTTGGCGGCTGCTTCCGAAGCCCGCGTTCTGCCAGTCCTCGGGAAGCGTCATGTGGGTGCGTTCGAAGTCGCGCAGCCGCTCGAACTGGTCGATCACCCACTGTGAAGTCCACGCCTGCACCACGGCTCTGTCTTGCGGGGCTTCGAAGCCTTTCACCACCGCCAACCCGCCCATGGCTGACCGCACCCAGCGTTCCCGGCTGTCGCGGGCGAGCTCCGGCACGTCCTCGATCAAGTCATGTTTCTGCAACTGCCGCAGGTGATAGCTCACCTGGCCGGGGTCGGCATCCATCCGTCTGGCGAGCTCGCTCACCGTGACCGGGCCGATCCGATAGAGGAGGCTGAAAAGCTTCCATCGAAACCGGCTGGTCAAGACCCTGAGCACGTCCGGGTCATCGATCTGTCGCATGGCCACGACGGTAAGACCAGCAGGTGAGAATGCTCAAGACGTCTACTGGATCTTGAAATCACGCGTCGGCGGCGTCGAGGCTGGTGGCGTGACGGATGATCGCGCCTGCCTCCGCCTCGCGGGATATGCGCGGATGATCTTCCCTGGAAGCGAACATGCGAGAGCCGTCCCCGGAGGTCAGGGGACTGATGCGGCTAGGAGCGTCGACTCGAACCGGCGCCGGAGCGAGGTCTCCCACACCGTGAACAGCTCCATCGCCTCCGCGATCATCTCGTCCGTCACGTGCCCATACCGCTCATGGATCGACGAGGAACCATGCCCCCATGCGGATCTTCTTGAACTTCCACTTGAGGCCGCCGTTGTCCATCATCTGATGGCCATGACGCAGACCTGATCGGTCGAGCCCCCACGGACCGCGATTCATGACACCAGCCCATCCGGTACCGGATGAACGTGTGACTTAGTGCCCGTCACCAGAGGGGCCGTGATCTACGATGATTCCCGTGATGGACACGGTGTTACAGATTCTTTTTGTCATCATCATCATGTTCGTCTTCGCCGGAGTCGTCTTCTTCGTCGCCTGGGCGTCCCCCCATCGGATCCCGGGTCGCAAAGCAGGCCGTCGTCAGACGTATGCCGCCGCCCCGCCCGACCTCGCCACCCGCGTACGCCTCCTCAAGCAGGCAGGCCGCATCGAACAAGCGATCTTTCTCGTACGCGGTGAGACCGGTATGGGTCAGGATGAGGCCATCCGCTTCATTAACGCCCTCTAACGCACAGGCAGGTCGACAGCAGACGGGATGATCAGACGGACGGGATGCGCACCGTGTAGAAGCGACCATTTAACAGCCTTGATCGGCATGCCATTAGTGTGCCATTAAGGGCGGTCAACAGTGGTCAATCACGGTCACTCGGGGACTGCCCGTCCTCCAGCTCGGGGCTGTTTCGCCTGAAGATCCGGCCGTTTTGCAAGCAGGAAGTCAGGAGTTCGAATCTCCTAGGCTCCACTCAAGGTCAGAGGCCGCTTCCCGTGATCGGGAAGCGGCCTTTTCTCGCCTTCCGCCGAAGTCTGATCTAGCCGATGAGGGCCCCGGTTCGGGTTGCGGTGAGTACGGCGATGTCACGGTCGAAGCAGACGATGATGTGGCCCTGCGGGGTGGCGGCGACGGCGTTGACCGGGTCGGGGAATTCGATGTCAGGGCTGATCCTGTCAAAGGTGGTGAGGCTCCATGCCGCCACCGTTCTGTGGCCGGCGGCAACGGCGATGGGGTGGCCGTCGATCGTGGTGGCGGCGAGTGCGACCACGCTCCCCATGGCGAGCCGGCCGATCTGCTGAGCGGTGGCGACGTCCCACACCTGCATCGGTGGCTCGCGCCAGGCGTCGTTCGTGGTGATGGCGATGGGTCGTCCGTCCACGACGGTGGCGGCCACGAGGCGTACCGGTTTGCCGTTGCCACCGGTGGTCTGGAGTCCGGTGTCGCGGTTCACGGTGAGGTCGCGGACCCGGAAGCCGCCGCCCCACCGTCCGAGGACTGCGACGGGCCGGTCGTCGAGCGTGGTGGTGGTGAGGTCTTGTACCCATCGATGGTCGCTCTTGCGGGGGTTTCCGGTCTCTTCGCCGGTGCGGAGATCCCATACCCGGATGGTCTTGTCGTCGCCGGCGGTGATGGCCCGGGGTGGGTCGTCCGTGCTGTCGGCCGCGACCGCGGTTACCGGGCGGCGGTGGGCGGTCAACGGCGCTCCGGCCGCCTTCCCCAGCGCGAGGTCCCAGAGGTGGACATTGCCGTCATCGCTGCCGGTGATCGCCACCGCGCGACCGTCCACTTGGGTCGCGGCCACGGCGGTGACGGCGCCGGTGTGATCCGTCAGTGGCCGGCACACCTGATCACCGGTGTCCAGATCCCATACTCGTACGGTTGCGTCATCGCTGCCGGTGACCGCCACCGGTCGGCCGGCCACTGAAGTGGTGGCCACCGCCGTGATCGCGGCGTCGTGGCGAACTGGCTTGTCGGCCGGTCGGCCGACGACCAGCTCGGACACCCGGACCGTCCCACCGTCGCAGCTCGACACCACCACCTGCCGGCCGTCCACCACCGCCGTCGCCACCCCATGCAGCGTGCGGCGATGCTGAGGGGACAGCTCACCGACCAGCTCGGCCGTCTCCAGGTCCCACACCTGGATGGTCGGCTCATCGGAGTTGCAGGTGATCGCCATCAGCCGGCCGTGTACGACCGCGGTCGTCACGGCCTCCAGGTCCGCGGATCGGGGGAGGTCACCGACCGGCAGTCCGGTGGCCAGGTCCGATACGCGTGTAGTCGCCTGGTAGCCACCGGAGACGACCACCAGATGGCCGGCAGCCAGCTCCGCGACCGCAACCGCGCCCACGTATCCACCGTGGCCGGTGAACGGGCTACCCACCGGATCACCGGTATCCAGGTCCCATACCCGGACCGTTCGGTCGCCGCCCGTGACGGCCACCCAGCGGCCGTCCAGCACCGCGGTCGCCGCCCGTGACGGCCACCCAGCGGCCGTCCAGCACCGCGGTCGCCACGGCGTACACCGGGCCGGTGTGGCCGCGGAGCGGTGCCATCACCTCCTGCCGCGTTTCCAGGTCCCATACCCGTACCGTCGTGTCGTAGCAACCGGTGACCACCACCTGGCGGCCATGGCGTTCCGCGATCGCGAGGGCCTCCACGCTGTCGGCCTGAAGGTTGAAGGGCTCACCCACCGGCCTGCCGGACGCGAGTTCCCACACCCGTACGGTGTCGTCGTCACCACCGCTGACCACAACGGGGCGACCGTCCAGAACGGACGTCGCCAGCGCCCGCACCGCGTTCGTGTGACCAGCCCATGGGGCGCCGACCTGCTCGCCGGTCGCCATGTCCCAAACCCGTACTGTTCTGTCGCCGCCCCCGGTGACCGCCACGGCACGGCCGTCGAGGACCGCGGTCGTCACCGGCGACACCCAATTGGTGTGGCCGTCGGTGGCGCCCAGCGGCGGGCATGACTTCACGCCCTTCGGCAGCAGACTCGTCCAAGTTGGCCGCACACGCCAGGCAGCAGGACGAATAGCCGGTACCTCATGGCGGGGCAGAGACGACATGCCGCGCATATTAGTTGCCGGCACCGGGACGCGTCTCCGAGAAACCCGGGGCGGGTCGCCTTCCCGGGTGGCGGCGCGTGGCCGGGTGCGCAGGGTGCCTCACGGGTGAGGACGTCGAGCGTGCGGGCCCGCGGGCCCTGAAGCCAGGTAGTCCGTCATCAGGCGTGCGACCTTCTCCGGGCAGTCGGTGGTCAGCGCGTGGCCGCAGCCGTCGAGTTCGCGCACCTGCACGGCGGGCATCCGGCGAGCGTACTCCTGGGCCTGCCGCACCGGGTTGACGGTGTCCTGGCGGCCCCAGATCACCAGGGTGGGCGTGGTGGTGGACGGCATGGCGGCCAGGGTTTCACGCCAGTCCAGGCCGCGTTCGAGCAGGACCTGGCTCTCCAGGTTGTCGGGGAAGGTGCCGGGTGCCCAGAACGCGTCGACGTCCTCCTCGAGGATCCTGCCGCGGTTGACGTGGATCCGGTCGAGCGCGGCGCGGGAGCTGGACCTGTCGGCGTAGTACCAGTTGTTCCACAGCTCCCCGACGACCGGGTACTTCATGAGTTCGTACACCCAGGTATCCCGGGTGCTCGCGCCGGAGGGGGCCAGCAGGAGCAGGCTGCTGACGCGTTCGGGGTGGCGCTGGGCGTAGGCCAGCGCCCAGCCTCCGCTCCACGACAGCCCGCCGAGCGCGGGACGCTCGACACCCGCCGCGTTCAGGAACACGCCGATCGCCGCGGTCATCCCCGCCAGGTCCCAGGTGAAGTCGCGGTCCTTCAGCCGGGTGAATCCCTGACCGGGGAGGTCCACTACGTAGACCGTGTGGTCGCGGGCGAGCTCCGGCACCTGACGGCGCCAGCCGTACGTCCATGAAGCCCCGGGCGACAGCAGCACGACGGGTGTGCCGGAGCCCTCCTTGACGTAGTGGAAGCGAGCGAGCGGGGTGTCGAGGAACCGCGCATTCGCCGGCGGCCGGTAGCCGGCCACCGCTGGCCGGTAGCCGTACGCGCCGTAAAGAGCGGCGCCGACGGCCAGGGTGAGGGTCAGGCTCAGGACCGCGAGCGTACGAGGCCTCATGGATGCTCTCCGTTCTGTGGGATTCCACCAGAAGGAGGCGAGCGAGCCTCAGGAGGTTCCTCACGACTGCCACGCTCTGCGGAAGCTCCGGCGGGCGCGGTGCAGGCGCGATTTGACCGTCCCCTCCGGTACGTGCAGGAGCCGTGCGGCCTCCTCCTCCGGCAACCCCTCCAGGTCACGCAGGACCAGCACCGCCCGATGTTCGGGGGACAGCCGCTCGAGCACGTCACGGATGTCCACCGCGCTCTCGACGTCCTGCCTTGACGGCAGTTCGGCGAGCTCCACCGCGTGGTGCCGCCGCCTGGCGATCCTGACTGCTTCCCGTACGGCTATCGCCCGGGCCCAGCCGTAAAGCGCCTGCGGATCGCGCAGGCTCCCCAGATTCCGGAAGATCGCGATCAGCGCCTCCTGGACGGCGTCGGACCCGTTGTCGAGCGCGATGGGCCCGCAGATCCGGCCGAGGTAGGGGGTCAGCTCGCTCAGCAGGTCGTTCATGGCCATCGTGTCGCCGCCTTGCGCGGCGCGCACCAGGTCGGCGCTCATCGACGCACGACCCTCGCCTCGAGCCTGGCCAGCGCCTTCTCTCCCGCGGTCCGCACGCCCAGCGGCACCAGCGCCGCCCGGCCGGGAACGCGGACACCTCCCGTCTGGGCGACCAGGGTTCCTCCCGGTACGGCGGCCGCCGCGACGCCGACGATCAGGAACCTGCTCTGCATCCAGCACCAGCCGGGCCGCAGCTCGATGTCGAACCTCGCACGCATGCCGTACCTGCTTCGCGCCTTGGCCACCAGGCGCTCGCTCCCGTGCCCGGACACGATGGTCAGGCGGCGCATGTCCGGCTCGAAGGTGCCGAACTCCTCTTCCAGGGCGCTCACCACGGACCAGACGTCCTCGTACGGGGCGGCGATGACGCGTTCCGCCATGTACGCCCCGGGGATGGCGGAGGCGAGCACCCGCAGCCTCCGTACCGGGTCCAGATCAGCAACAGGCCAAGTCATATCCATCCAGAGGCGTCGACCGGGGAGAAGGTTCCATGGAACCATCGGCGATTTCCGCTCCTCCTGCCGGGCATGAGAATCTCACTGCCGGCGGCCTTCGTCGCCGCCGTCCTGCTGCTCGACGCGTTCCTTCACCTTTCCTGGTGGGTATGGCCGGCCGCGGACCCGCGAGCGCTCTCCCTGGCGTTGCTCAACTTCGACACGCCCTTCACGGCACGCGTCCTCGCACCCCTGATCGTCATGCTCGCTGTCGCCGCCCTCTCGGTGATCGCCGTCTCCCTCGGCCGGGGCGGTCGGCTCGCCAAGGCGGTCACCGTCGCTCTGGGCGGCGGGCTGCTCGCCCGTGCGGAACTCGGCCTCGCCTGGGCCTTCGGGCTGGGCACGGACACCAGCACCCCGTTCCACTGGCTCAACCTGCTGCTCTACACCCCGTTGTGCGTGGCGCTGGCGTTCACGACCGGGGTCGTGTTGATGCGGGCTCTCTCGAATCACGAGTGACGGGGCGTTTTGGGGCAGATGGTAATGAAGTACAGCACAATCAATGCATGGGATACCCTCGGCAACCCGGCCCGCGGGAATACCCCGGTGTGGCTTCTGCTCTGGTCGCGATCCTTGCAGTGCTTCTGCCGGGCGGCTTCACGTTCAGCTTGCACAAGTACCTCAGCGCCCCCGCCCCGAACACCGCCGCGGCTTCGCCGACCGCAGACCCCACCCCCGAGCCCAAGGAGCCGAGCACCGGCGAGAACGAGCGCCAGGACTCACCGATCGACGCCGACGGATACGGCGACTGGAACTTCCGGTTGGGCAGCGTGACGTTCAAGGCGAAGAAGGTGGGCGGCTGGACGTACGGCTCGTGTGCGCCGGTGGACAGGCACGGCGTGCTGGCCAGGAACAAGTGCGAGCGCGCCGTTCAACTGGCCTATGCGGCCTACCGAGGGCATCTCACGGCGGTCCAGGTCATCATGTCCTTCCCCACCGTCAAGGCTGCCAAGGCCACGGCCATGCGCCTGACGAGCTCCTCCGGGGCCGTGAAGTGGCGCCGGGACAAGATGCTCGACACGTACGTCTACGCCAGGCAGCGGGTGACCTCGACCAAGAGGTACGTCATCCTCACGATCGTCGCCGCCGACAGGACGGCCCAGGCGAAGGCCACGCGGTTCCAGCACTACCTGCACACGGATCGCTCGAACAGCTTCCTCTTCCGCGACTCGATCGCTTCGGACTGAGCTGTCACGCCGCACGCGTCCGACTCGTCCGTAAGCTGAGGGTGTGTCCCCCGCTCTGGTCCTGCTCGACGGCGTCCGCTGGCGGGGTGTGCGTGTGATCGGCGATCGTGCGCAGACCCTGCTGTCCGTGCTCGCCCTGCACGGGCGTGCCGGGATCAGTGACGAGCGCCTGGTCGAGGAGCTGTGGCCCGATGAGGCGCCGGCCCATCCGACGAAGGCGCTGCAGGTGGTCGTCTCGCGGACCAGGGCGGCGACCCATGCTGATGTCGTGGTGCGGATCCCGCGTGGTTACCGGCTCGGGCTGGCCGCCGATCAGGTGGACGCGCTGCTGGTCGGCGCGCTGGTGAAGGAGGCGCGGGCCGCACTGGGCGAGGACGACGTGGCGCTCGCGCGTCGCCGCGCCGAAGAGGCCATGGGTCTCGTTCCCGGCGGCTCGGACGGTGCCACGGGCGCGGTCGCCGAGCTGAGGGGCATGGCGGCGAAGTGGGTGGCCGAGGCGCGGCGGGTGGCGGCGATCGCGCGGGGCCGGAGCGGCGCTCACGAGGCCGCGCTGCCGCTGCTGGAGGAGGCCGCGGCCGATTGGCCGCACGACGAGGAACTGCTGGCCCGCCTGCTGCGGAGCGAGGCCGCCGTACGAGGTGCCGCCGCCGCTCTGGAGCGCTACGAGCGGTATCGCGCGGGTCTGGTGGCGCGGCTCGGCACCGAACCGGGGCCTGAGCTCGCCCGCGTGTACGCCGAACTCCTCATCGCGGATCGGCCGGTGCGTGCGGGCATCCTGTTCGACGGCTCCTCGCTGCTCGGCCGCGACGGCGACATCCGTGCGGTGCACGCCCTGTTGCAGACCAACCGGGTGGTCTCCATCATCGGTCCTGGCGGGCTGGGCAAGACGCGGCTGGCTCATGTCGTCGGCAGGGACGTCGCGCAGCCGGTGGCTCACTTCGTCGAGCTCGTCGGCGTGTCCTCACCCGAGGGCGTGGTGAGCGAGGTGGGCTCCGCGCTCGGGGTTCGGGATTCGGTCAGCGGGCGTCGGATCCTGACCCCCGATCAGCGCTCAGACGTTCGCGCCCGGATCGCCCAGCATCTCGATCAGGCTCCGGCGCTGCTGATCCTGGACAACTGCGAGCACGTGATCGAGGCCGTCGCCGACCTGGTGGCGTTCCTGACCGTGACGACCCGCGACCTGCGGGTGCTCACGACCTCGCGCGCCCCCTTGTCGATCCCGGCCGAACGTGTCTACCCGCTCGGCGAGCTGCCCACGGGCGACGCGGTGGAGTTGTTCCGCCAGCGCGCCACGGCCGCTCGCCCGGGTGTGCGGATCAGCGAGGGTGTGGCCGAGGAGATCGTCGCCCGCCTCGACGGGCTGCCACTGGCGATCGAGCTGGCAGCGGCCAAGGTGCGGGTGATGTCGGTGGAGGAGATCGCCCGGCGCCTGGCGGACCGGTTCGCCCTGCTGCGCGGCGGGAACCGTACGGCTCCCGATCGGCACCAGACGCTGCTCGCGGTCATCGAGTGGTCGTGGAATCTGCTGGACGAGCCGGAACGGCAGGCGTTGCGGTGGATGTCGCTGTTCGGCGACGGTTTCACGCTGGCCGCGGCCGAGCACGTGCTGGGCTCGGACGCCCTGCACGTGGTGAACGCGCTGACCGAGCAGTCGATGCTGAACGTCCGCGAGACGGCGTACGGCCTGCGCTACCGGATGCTGGAGACCGTCAGGGAGTTCGGGCGGATGCGCCTGAAGGAGGCCGGCGAAGAGGCGTCCGCTCGGGCGGCGCAGCGGGCCTGGGCGACGGCGTACGCCCTCGAACACGGCTCCGAGCTGTTCGGCCCGGCGCAGTTCGCGGCGGCCGACGCGTTGCACGCGGAAGAGAGCAACCTCGCCGATCTGCTCCGGCAGGCTCTCGGCGAGCCCGACCCCGCCACGATGGTCCAGTTGCTGGCCGGCGTCGGCGCGCTGTGGTCGATCCGCGGCGACCACTCCCGGATTCTCGTTCACCGGGACGCGATCGCCCAGGTGGTCAGCGGCTGGCTGCCGCTGCCGCATCTCTTCGAGGTGGCCAGGGCCGCCATGCTGATCACGCTCATGAACAGCCTGAACTTCACCGACCGCGGCAGCGGTCCGATGCGCGACCTCCTGCGTATGCTGCCCGTCGGTGACGCGACGGATCCCCTGTTGGCGGCGATGGCCACGGTGCTGCTCGCGTGCGACGCTGACGACGTCGCCGACGTGTGTCGCCGGCTGGAGGAGTTGTCCCGGAGCACCGACCGTGACGTGGTTCTGGCGGCGACGCAGATGAGCGCCCAGGTCCTGGAGAACACGGGAGACGTCACCGGGGCGATCGAGGCCGCCGAGCGGACCCTGACGATGCTCCGCGAGGACGAGGGGCCGTGGTTCGCCGCGATCACGCACGCCATGCTGGCTCACTTGGTCATGCAGCTCGGCGACCGGCGGCGGGCGGTCGGACACGCGCGTACCGCCATCCCGGTGCTGAGCCGGATCGGCGCCGCCGACGACGAGGTTCAGCTCCGCGCGCTGCTGCTGATCTCCTCTCTCGCCGACGGCGACCTCGACGCCGCGGAGGCCGAACTCGCCGAGATCATCCGGATCAACGACAACGAGACCGTGCTCGGCGGGGTGGCGATGGCCTCTTTGTGCGCGGCCGAGCTCGCCCTCGCCCGCGGCAGGACGGCCGCCGCGCTCGCGGAATACCGCCTGGCCGTTCGGCGGGCGCACAACCTGCGTCTGCCCGGGGGGCTGCGCGCGGAGATCACGCCGTGGACGATCATGGCGGAGTCGGTCACCCTGACGGCGTACGCGTACCACGCCCCACCGGAAGACGCCCCGTACGGCGAGGAACTGTTCTTCACCATCCGGGGCTACGACCTGCTGGCCGCGGAAAGCCCGATCCTCGACTATCCGCTGTGCGGCTCGAGGCTCTTCGCGCTCGGCGCGTGGGGGTTGCTGCGCGAAGCCATGGCCGTCCGCGACGCGATCGGGCTGCTGGTGCTGGCCGAACGGTTCGCGTACAACTCCAGCATTCCCAGCATGGCCTTCGAACGGATCGAACCGTACGCGGAGCGGGCCGCGCCCGGGATGATCGCCGCCGTGCGGGCCGGCTACGGCGATCGGCGCGGCTCCGACCTGCTCGACGAGGCGCGCAGTCTCCTCGATCGGGTCTCCGGCCGTGACGGGCACGGGTCACATGTGCCGCTTGTAGCTGCGTACCGACAGCGGCGCGAAGATCACGATGACGACCAGGCACGCCAGCAGCGTCCAGGCCACCTCCCCACTGGCGAGGCCGCTGTTGGCGAGGTCGCGGGTGGCCGTGACCAGGTGTGAGACCGGGTTGAACCGGACGAACGCGGCCAGCCAGCCGGGCAGGGTCTCGACGGGGACGAACGCGTTCGACAGGAACGTCAGCGGGAACAAGATCATCATGGAGATGCCCTGCACCCCCTGGGCGCTGCGGGCTATGGTGCCGATCCAGGTGAAGACCCACGCCAGCGACCAGCCCGTGAAGATCGCCAGCAGGATCGCGGCGAGCACGCCGCCCGCTCCACCGCCCGGCCGGTAGCCCATCACCAGACCCATGCCGAAGGTCAGAGTGGCCGCGATCGTGTAGCGCAGCAGGTCGGCCACCATGGGGCCGGCGAGCGGCGCGATCCGGGCGATCGGCAACGACTTGAACCGGTCGAAGACGCCCTTCTCCATGTCCTCGCGCAGTTGCGTGCCCGTGGCCATGCACGTCGTCAGCACGGTCTGGGCGAGGATGCCGGGGATCATCAAGGGGAGGTAGCTGTCCACGTCACCGGCGATGGCGCCGCCGAAGATGAAGGCGAACATCGCGGTGAACAGGATGGGCTGCAGCGCCACGTCGAAGAACTGCTCCGGGTTGCGGCGCATCTTCTTGAGCGCCCGCCAGGCCATCGTCAGGGTCTGACCGATCGTCTCCCCCATGGAGACGCGACGCCGGGCGGCCGCCACCCGGTCGGCGGCCCGTACCGCCTCGCGGGCCGGTGCGATCACGGTGCTCATCGGTCCTCCTCCGTGGCGGTCCCGTCGTCCTCATTCGTCTCATGACCGGTGAGGGCGAGGAACACCTCGTCCAAGCTGGGCTTGGCCACGCTCACCGAGGAGATCGACACCCCGGCGGTGCGCAGCGCGATCAGGACGTCCGCGGCCAGGTCGGCCTGGTCGAGGGCGACGTTGAGCCGGCCCCGCTCCGGGCTGAGCACCGGGTCGGAGCCGAGGACACGCCGTACGACCTCCACGGCGGCGGGCACCTCGCCCGGCTCGGCGAGCAGCAGCTGGAGCGTGGAGTTGCCGACCTCGCTCTTCAGCTCGTCGGGAGTGCCCTCGGCGACCTTGCGGCCGTGGTCGATGACGGCGACGCGATCGGCGAGCTGATCGGCCTCGTCCAGATATTGCGTGGTCAGCAGCACCGTGCAGCCGTCGGCGACCAGACCGCGGATGGTGTCCCACATCTGGCCGCGGGTACGCGGATCGAGACCGGTGGTCGGCTCGTCGAGGAAGATCAGCGGTGGCCTGGTGATCAGGCTGGCCGCCAGGTCGAGGCGCCGGCGCATGCCCCCGGAGAACTGCGCGATCGGTTTGTCGGCGGCCTCTTCCAAGGCGAACTGGCCCAGCAGCTCGGTGGCGATGCGCCGGGCGCGCGGCGCGGCGATGCCCTGCAGGCGGCTGAAGAGCCAGAGGTTCTCGCGGGCCGTCAGGTTCTCGTCGACGGAGGCGTATTGTCCGGTGACGCCGACCAGCTGGCGGATCACGTGCGGGTTGCCGGCCACGTCGACCCCGAAGATCTCGGCGCGGCCGGCGTCGATCCTCAGCAGCGTGGCCAGCATCCGTATCGTGGTGGTCTTGCCGGCGCCGTTCGGGCCGAGGACGCCGAAGATCTCGCCGGGGCGCACGTGCAGGTCGATCCCGTCGACGGCGCGGTGCTCGCCGAAGGTCTTCACCAGCCCTTGCGCGCTTACGGCCAGATCGGCGCCCCCGGCGAGGGCGGGGACGCCCTCGGTACGTCCGAGTTCTGTGATGCTCATGGCTTCACTTTCGGCGGTGCCGGTTTCACGGCGCCCTCGACCAGGTTTCACCGGTCGCCGTACGCATCTTGTGGCACGTGTGGTGCAAGTGGGGCGTAAGTGATGATCAAGGGCTGGTCCATATGTTCCTCTCGTTAGGAAAACCTACGAAAGGGACGGTCCTGGTCCGGGGCCTCTCTACTAATCAGTCGAGACGTATCCGGAGGATTGACGTGAAGAGCATCAAGAAGATCGCCCTCGTCGCCGCCATCTCTGCCTCCCTGGTCACCGTCATGGGCGGTGCCGCCAATGCTTCGGCGTCCGATGGCCCCGGCTCGACGTACGTGGCCTACGAAGGGCCGGGCTTCACCGGCCGGACACAGGTCATCGACAAGTGCGGCGTGACCAACCTTTACTACCGCGGGTCGTACAAGTGGTACGGCTCCGGCCAGGCCGGCCGCATGCACAACCAGATCAACGCCAGAGGAGCGGTGCACTTCAAGCTGCCCGCCGGGGCCAACGCGAAGCAGGCGACGGGTGTCGGCTGGAAGAGCATCTTCGTGGTGTGCTGACGCCCGCCCCTTGACACGGTCGCGCCATGGGGGGCGGGATCCGGCGTTGTTCAGCTGGTCAGCTTGTCGGTGACGGTCTTGGGATTCGGCGCCTTGACTGACACCTTGCTTCCCCAGCCGGTGTAGCGGGTGCCGACGATGAAGGTGCTGCCCTCGTCATCGGAGGAGTCGGCCGGGACGCCCTTGGCCGTGAACGAACTCCACAGCTTGCTGACCAGGCCGGCCGAGGAGCCTCTCCACGAGGGCGCCGGAGACGTATGTGGTCTTGTCGAGGTAGATGACGCGGTCCTTCTCCTCGTCCCAGGCGTCACTGGCACCGTTCGAGCGTCAGCAGCGGCTCGGAGAACACTGGCGCCGGTGCGCCGGGATCCGCGGCGACGGCCTGCTCCAGGTTGCGGAAGCCGGTCTCCAGCTCGTCGGGGCCGAGCTGGGCGAAGAACGAAAGGGTACGCAGGCGCAGCCGTTCGAGCATGTCAGCGCGGGTGCCGTAGGACGGCTCGGTGACCGTGCCGAAGCCGGCGACGCGCCACCCGGCCGACGTGAACATCGCGATGACCTCGTGCAGCGGCTGAAACAGCGAGGCGTCCACTTCGAGCCCGCGGGGAAAGTGCTCCAGCCACCACGGCCTGGGATGGTGGTCGCTGAAATTCGCGCGCAGCAACAGCCGCCCGCCGGGCTTGAGCACTCTGGCCAGCTCCTGGACCGCCCGCGGCTTGTCCTGGACGTGGTGCCAGGACAAGAACATGAGAGCGTAGTCGGCGCTGCCGGACGGCACCGGCAGGTCCTCGGCGGAGCCTGGCAGATACCGCGCCTCGGGATGCCGGGACTGCTCCTGCGCTATCTCGCGCATGCGGACCGACGGCTCGACGCCGGTCACCGGACCGAACGCTCGCGCCAGCGCGGGAGTGAACCTGCCGGTCCCTGAGCCGACGTCCAGCCCCGCCAGCGGACGCCGCTCGGGCAGCACCGCTGCGAAGGCGCTGATCCAGGTCTGCAGCTGCTGGTCGTTGAGTGCCCGGCCGCGTGCGTAGTCCTGGTACTGCTCCGTGTCGTAGTCGATCCGCCTCATCGCAGCTCCCCCGCGCCAGCCGGGCCGACAGCGAAGCGTCAGCTCCGATATATCGACTTGATACATCGGACGATATGCAGTGCCGCGTCATGCCGCAAGCCCACGCGAGCAGGATCTGGATTGACGTGCCTCGGCGCTCGTTCCCCGATCAGACGGAGGTGGTCGCCGGGCCGGGCGTCCAGAGGGGCAGCGGCACGAGCGCGGGCCTTACTACTTGTCCTGCTGCCGGCGCACCATCTCGGTGATCCAGACGGGCGCGAACGGAGACGTGCAGCCCGGCGAAGTCGGGTAGTCCTTGAGCACCTGAAGGCGCTCGCCGATGTCGATCGCCCGGGCTCGGTGCTCGGCGTGCTCGATCCCGATCTGCGCCAGGCAGTGGTTCATCGCCCACTGCAGGCGATCCGGGGCGTCTTTCATCTCCGCCTCGATGACGTCGAGCAGTCCTGCGAGGTCAAGGTCGCCGGGCTGCTTCGCCACGCGTTCGGTGGTCAGCGCCCAGCCGGCGCTCGCGACCACCGGATCCGGATCGGCGGACCAGGCCAGGCGCAGTTCTTCGGAGTGGGGGTTCTTCTTCACCACGTAGTTCACGAGCCAGTCGTGCACCTTGGGGGCGCGGGCCTCGCGCACCATGGCGTCCAACTCGGCACGCTCGAACGCCTTCGGGCGGCAGACCAGGATCGCCAGCAGTCTCGCCGCGGTGTCGTCCGTCGTCCAGAGCTGACGGGCGAGTTCCTGCTGCGTCTTCAGCCGCTTCGCGAGCGCGCGCAGCTTGCCGAGGTTCACACCGTGATCGTCACCGTGTCTCTCGTTCACCTCGCGTGCCCTCGGGTCCTCGAGCTCGGCCAGCTCGGCCATCACCTCGGTCAGCGTCGTCTCGGCCACCTCAGCCTCCTGTCCGTCACACGCGGGATTCAGCCTACGACGGGTCCCGCCAAGAACCCGAGCCTGACCAACCGCCGCTTCAAGGTGCTCCCCGCCTGAGTGAATGGAGCGGGCCGTGGCCGTCAGGGGTCGCGCCGCAGCGACGACAGCCCCCACAGCTCGGCGACACGTCCGTCGCGCACGCGGAAGATCTCCAGCATGGTCGGTGGTTCCTGGCCGGGGATGCCGTGCACGCTCGTACGGACGGCGACCGTGTCCCCTTCGACGATCAGGTCCTCGACGACGACCTGCGCATCCGGGAACGCCTCGTGGAACCGTTGCCACGCCCGGGTCACGCTCTCAGAACCGGTCGTGGCCAGGGGGTGGCTGTAGAAGTCCGCGGTGAAGATCTCCGCAGCGGCGGCGTGGTCGTGGGCGTTGAACGCGGCGTACATGCGCCGGGCGGCGGCCCGTACGTCTTCGGTCATCGGCTCTCCTGCTCGATCATGTTGGCGCGGACGTGGCGTAGAACGCCCAGCACGATCTCCTGTTGTCGTGGGGTGATGCCGTCGAGGAGCCGCTCCTGGTATGCCTGGTGTGATCCCTCCAGGTCGGCCGCGACCCGCTCGCCGGCCGGGGTCAGCGCGGCCAGGGTGTAGCGGTTGTCCGCCGGGTCCAGGCGGCGACCGACCAGCCCTTCGGCCTCGAACTCCTTGACCAGCCGGGTAACGCTCGCGCCGTCGATGCCGAGCGTCCGGCGCAGGTCGCTGTGGCTGGTCTCGCCGTCACGCCACAGCCGGACGAGCAGCTGCACTCGGTGGGGACTCATGCCCACATGCCGGGGGAAGGCCTGCCGCAGCTCCGCGCAGGCCCCTCCGAGCTCACGGAAGAACGTGTCCTCCGGCGTCTCCTCACGCACATCTCTTTATACCATCAACTCTTGATGCCATCAAGAGTTACGCCTTTTGCGGCGGCACTGCGTAACCAGCGGTTCTACGGATGGTGAGAGGGCGACTTCACTCATGATTCGGATGACCGGTAAGGTGATTTTGTCAAGATCTATTTACCTTCATGAGGTTGAAGCATGACTCGCAACAAGCTCGTATCCGTTCTCCTCGGCTCCGCCGCCACGGCCGCCCTGGTGCTGGCGCCGGCAACGGCCGCCTCCGCACAGGCTGGTTCGGCGTCTGCCCGGGCTGCGGTCGAGCGCGACAGCGTCAGTTGCTCCAAGCCCAAGGGCAAGTGGGCCAACTACTCGTGGGGTGAGGGGACCACGACCGCGACCATCTACTTCAACAACCACTGCAGTCACAAGGTCAGCGTCAAGATCATGTTTGTCAGGAAGGGCTCGGTCGGCAACAAGGCCGCCAAGTACCGTTGCATGACGGTCAACGCCCACACCAAGGGTAAGAAGAAGTTCTACGCCGCCGTCTACAAGCCGTACTCCGTGACCCGGGTCGCGCGCTGCAGCTGAGGCTCCACTCCACGTCGAAGGCCACTTCCTCAGGCCAGGAAGTGGCCTTCGGGCATGTGCGGCCATGGCGACCGCCCGTGCAGAACCAGCGTGCCCGATCATCCGGCAACGTCTATCGACCGCGCTGGGGTCAGCGGACGCGCCCCGTGGGGCTGGCTAGCCTTTCCTGGTGAGCTTCGGCACTTTTGCCCGTAGGGTGCGTGACCCTGCCCTGCCTTACCGATGGCGGGTGTCGGCGTTCCGTTCCTGCGTGCAATTGCATCGGCCCCTCGGGTTCGAGGCGACGCTGAGTTTTCTCGAGTCGCAGGCAGGAAGGTTCCAACTCGACGAGGCGGCGCTGCTCCGCGCTCTCGACATCGTCGAGAGCAGCCGTGCCGCCCTGCAGGTCGAGCTCCGGGCTTATGCGACAAGGCGCCGGGAGGCCAAAAGGCGAGGTCGGCGATCTCCGCGTGCGGGGGATTCCAATCCGAATCTTCAGGCTCGCTGGTACTGGTACGGCGCTCCCAGGGAAGCGGCGCTGCACGCATTGCGGTTCTGGCATCGGCGACGCCTGCCTCTTCTGATGCCTTCCACGGACCCGGTGCTCCTGGAGATCGGCAGTTGCGTCAGCGAGTGTCTGGATTCCGGCGGCGTCGTCACGGCGGCACGGCGCGAGGTCCTCGCTGTCCGGGTGAGCGAGCTCGATCAACGGGTGTGCTCGTGGGATCTGCTGGTCGTCGTTCGGCACATCGAGGTGGCGTCCGGTCTGCGGTGACGCAGGCGCGGAACGGTGAGAGGCCGGGCCGCAGTGAGGCCCGGTCACTGCGGCCCGCCGGCTGCTTGTCGTCTCTACTGTTTACGCATCAGCAGACGGCCTTGGCGGAATCGCTCCCCTTCTTGGGGCTCACGCAGCATTCGCCCCACTTCGACGAACCCTGCCTTGTACGCCAGCTCGGCGAGGTCGTCGATCGGCCAGCGGTAGGCAGGCGTCACCTTGTGATCGAATGCCGCCACCGGACCGCCCTCGGATTCGAAGAAACCGAGCAGGAGGTGGCCGCCCGGGGCCAGCACCCTGTGGAACTCGGCGAAGTACGGCGGCAGTTCTTGCGGCGGGGTGTGGATGACGGAGTACCAGGACAGGATGCCGTCCAGCTCGCCGTCCGCCAGGTCGAGGGCCTCCATCGAACCGACCTCGAAGCGCAGGTCAGGATAGGCCTCGCGGGCAAGCTTGATCATCTCAGGGGACAGGTCGATGCCGAAGGCGTCCAGCCCCAGCTCCCGAAGGTGCACCGTCATGTGGCCGGGGCCGCATCCGAGCTCGGCGACCGAGGTCCCGGCATCGCCGGTCCGTACGAACTCCGCGAACGCGGCCAGGGCTGCGCGATCCAGGGGCTGGCGGTCGAGCTGACCCTGGACGAACTCGGCGTAGATGACGGCAACGGCGTCGTAGGACTCCGCCGTCGTGGTCAGATAGGAGGGGGTTTCGGTCACGGTGGACGACTCTAGACCTTGCCCGGCGCCGTCGTACGACTGTCGGCGCCGTGCGCGGGCCGGCGGGCGAGCGCGTGCTGGGCGGGCTGGTTCTGTCCGTGCTCGCGCTAACGGCGTTCCTGCTGCTCGAACGCCGGGCGCGCGCGCCGATGCTGCCGCTGGAGCTGTTCGCGAGCCGCCGCTTCTCGGCCTCGGCCGCCATCGGCGTGCTGCTCAACCTCGGCTTCTACGGCCTGCTGTTCGTCGTGCCGCTCTACTTCCAGCAGGTACGGCACCTCGGCGCGATGGCGACCGGGCTGGCGATGCTGCCGATGGCCCTGATGCCGCCGATCGCCTCGCCGCTGAGCGGCTGGGTCGCCGCGCGCACCGGTCCGCGCCCGCCGATGGCGTACGGGCTGATCATCGGCGGGATCGGGCTGCTGAGCTGGCTGCCGGCTGACGGCGACACGAACTACTGGGCGCTGCTCGTACCGCTCATGCTCACCGGCTTCGGGACCGGTTTCACGATGCCGGCCGCCACCGCGGCGATCATGGAGGCGGCGCCGCCTGAGCTCGGCGGGGCGGCCTCCGCGGTGTTCAACGCCGCCCGCCAGACCGGCAGCGCGATCGGGGTGGCGCTGGTCGGCACGCTGGTCGCGGGCGGCGGTCTCGTGGCGGGCCTGCACGCCGACGTCGTCGTCGGCGGCCTCGGCTTCCTGACCGCCGCCTCACTGGCCGTCTTCGCCCTCCGCCCCGCCCATTGATCCGGAGGTCAGTGGCGTAGCAGGGTCAGGCTCGTCTCGGCGTCGGTGACGGTGAGCCGGACCTGGCCGCCGATCGGGAAGGTGACCAAGGGGTTGGTGTGGCCGACGTCGAGGTTGGCCAGGACGGGGATGCGGCTCAGCACCGGTTGGGTGGCGATGATCTGTTCCAGCAGCTCGCGGGACATGTGGCTGGCCTGCTGGAACCGTCCGATCGCCAGTCCCCGGATCTCTGGGGCGTCGGGGAGCTGCAGCAGGGAGACCAGGTCACGGGCGAACCTCGCCGGGTGCGACTCGAAGTCGTCCTCGACGATCAGGATCGCGCCGTCGAGGGACGGCATGTACGGGGTGCCCTGCAGCAGGTTGAGGGTGCACAGATTGCCGCCGACGATGCGCCCCTCGGCGGTGCCGGGCCGCAGCGGCCACCATCCCTCGTTGGGGAGCAGTTCGCGCTTGTCCTGGTCGAGGAACCAGAGATCGTCGCTCCACTGCGCCGCCGGGGTCAGGGCGATCGGGGCGGTGTCGAACATGACCGAGGTGAACCAGCGCAGGGTCTCCTCGAGGTGATCTCGCATCCCGAACGTCGCCCAGTGCGGACCGGAGTAGGTGACCAGCCCGGTCCGGGCGAGGATGGCGCTCTGCAGGGCGGTGATGTCGGAGTATCCGCACAGGATCTTCGGGTTGGCGCGGATCAGCTCCCAGTCCAGGTACGGCAGGAGTTCGTTGCAGTTGTAGCCGCCGATGACCGTCAGGATCGCCGCCACCGACGGGTCCGCGAAGGCGTCGTGCAGGTCGGCGACCCGGGAGGCGACGCTGGAGGAGTCGAACGCGTCCCGCTCGTCGACGTGGCTGCCGTAGGAGAGCGTCAGGCCGAGCTCGTCGAACCGGGCCCTGATGAGGTCGGTGTGATCGTGCTCCATCACCATCGCCCGCGACCTGGCCGGCGCCACCACTCGTACGACGTCGCCTGCTTTCAGCTTGGGAGGAAAGACCACATCCATACGACCGAAGCGTAACCGACCACAAACGCCGAGTTCGGCGCCGGGAACGATGGAACGAGCCACTCCATCGTTCCGCGACGCCGATCTCGTCCACCGTCACCGAGAAGGCGCGAGCGATTCTCACCCGGCGCCTGCCGCGGTATCAGGGGAGGGCCTCACTCTGACGAGGTGTCTTCCGACCACTCCGGGGCCGTGTTCTCGGTGTTGGCGGTAGTGCCGGAGTTGTCGGTCCAGGTGCCGTCGTTGTGGTGATCGTGGTGGCGGTGATCGCGCCTGCGCTCGTGCCTGTTGAGGTTGCGGTTGCGGTTCTCCACATCGACGAAGACGCGCTGGCGCCCTTCGCGGATGGGCCGAGGAATGAAGACGGGCTTCTCGTGGCTGACGACCTTCGGCGCGGCCTGCTGCACCACGCGGGTCACCTTACGCGGTGCGGGCGGCGGGCCGCCGGCCGTGCTGGCGCCGGCCACCCCCTGGCCGAGGAGCATGACACCGGCGACCGCGCCGGTAATAGCTAGTGCCGCGAGCCGCCCATGGTATGGCGCTCGCGTTCGCCGACTCTTGGTGTTCACGTGTCTCGTTTCCGTTCATGGATAGATCGGTGCGGAACCTGGCATCCGCCGTTTCAGCGGACACTCAGATAGAACCGGACATACCCATACAGATATTCTCAGTTACCTCGTTAATCCCAAATAGCACTTCAAAGCCCAAGGGTCGTAAGTAATCACGATTTTGGGGTTTGAGCGCATCCGCCTCAGCAGCCCCGTGCGATCTCCTGCTTTTTTCCGAAGAGCCGGATGAAAGTTTTGCTTCGGGCCGGTTCGTCGAGCCGCCGAGCCCTAATTCAGCGGGGATTCGGAATCGGGGAGGGCCGGGCTCGTTTCGCTCCGGCTGGGGACCGTCCAGCCCGCCGCCGCCCCTGGCCCGCGCCTGGGGCGGCGATCAGGAGAGCGGCAAAGCCCGGTGCGGCGGGGCTTTCGACTCAACTGCCGTATGGCTACTATCAGGCACCTATCGCCCAGTTGGGTGATTGTCACCGATTGGTGAGGAGAGTGTCCTGCACGTGGCTGGATGGGGCAGGGTCGGGCGACGGCGGACGAAGAGCGCGGGCGACGGGAGCGCGTCATCTCAGCCCCGGCGGCTGGCCGGTGTCCGCCGGCTGCCCTTGCGTACGGTGCTGCTCATCATCGTGTTCGTGCCGAGCCTGACCTTCACCCCGCTGCTGGCTTCGGGCATGTTCCAGCTGTCCTCGCAGTGGCGGGCCGAGAAGGCCCAGATGGACCTGGCCACCAAGACCGTCGGCGTACCCGCGTCCGACCTGTTCTTCAGCCTCGACAAGGAACGGCGGCTCACCGCGGAGACGCAGGCCGACCCCGGTGGCGCCGCCGCCGGCAGGCTCGCCAAGCAGCGCACGGTGACCGACCAGGCCGTGGGCGCCTTCCGTCCTTTGACATCCCTGGACACCGGCAAGGCACCTGAGGGGCTCGCCGACGCCATCGCCCGTACCGACCGCGGCCTCAACCTCCTCGACGAGCAGCGCCGGGCGGTGGACGCCGGCTGGGCCAGCCCGCAGAAGGCGTTCGACTACTACAGCGGGATCATCGAGTCGGACCTGCGCGTGTTGACCGTCCTCAGCCACACCGACGAGGGCGAGGTGAACAGCAGCGCGCAGACCCTGGTCGACCTGTTCTGGGTCGTCAACATGATCGGCCGCGAGGACGCCGTCCTGGCCCGCGGCTGGAAGACCGGGCGCCTGACGAAGGACGAGTACGGCCTCGTCACCGACGCCGCCGGCACCAGGAAGCACCTCCTGCGGTCCCAGGTGATCCCCAGCCTCACCGGCGACGAGAAGCGGTACGAGACGCTGATGACCGGCAAGGCGTGGGAGGCAATGACCGCGCTGGAAGGGCGGCTGACCCCCTCGGGCAACCAGGTGATCCTGCGCGGAGACAGCGCCGGGTGGCGCTCCTCGGTGGACACCGTCACCGAGCAGGTGACGCAGCTCCTGCGGCTGCGGCTCGACGCCGTCAGCAAGATCGGCTATGACCACGCCGGCATGCTCTTCGTAATCTTCATCAGCGTCACCAGCGTCGGCCTGCTCGCCCTGGGCCTGGTGATCTTCACCAGCTGGCGCCTCACCTCCATTCTCCGCCGGCGCATCCTCCACCTGCGCGAGGACGCCCAGGAGCTCCAGGAGCGGCTGCCCAAGGTGGTCGCCCGGCTGGAGCGCGGCGAGGACGTCGACGTGGACGCGGAAGTGCACATGCTCAAGCCCACCCCCGACGAGCTCGGCGCGCTGGGGCAGGCCCTCAACCTGGCCAGCCGCAGCGCGGTCTTCACCGCCGTGCGGCAGGCCGAGCAGCACCGCGGCTTCCAGCGCATGCTCCAGCGCATCGCCCGCCGTACCCAGATCCTCATCGGCCTGCAGCTGAAGAAGCTCGACGAGCTGGAACGCAAGCACGAGGACCCCGAGGTGCTGGAGGGCCTGTTCGACCTGGACCACCTCACCGCCCGCCTGCGCCGCTACGAGGAGAACCTGGTGATCCTCGGCGGCGGGCAGCCGCAGCGCCGCTGGCGCAAGCCGGTGCACCTGCTCAACGTGCTGCGCGCCGCGCAGGGCGAGGTTCAGGACTACCGGCGGATCTCGATCGACGTCGAGGGCGAGTCCTGGGTGAGCGAGCGCGCGGTGGGACCGCTCGTCCACGTCCTGGCGGAGCTCATGGAGAACGCCACCACCTTCTCCAAGCCGATGACCCCCGTCGAGGTGCGGGCCGCGCCGGTCAGCCGGGGCGTCGCCGTGGAGATCGAGGACCGCGGCCTGGGAATGGAGCCCGAGCAGTACGCCGCCGCCAACGCCCTGATGAAGTCGCCGCCGCAGCTCGACGTGATGACCCACGCCGACGACGTCCGGCTCGGCCTGTACGTGGTCGCCCGGCTCGCCGCGAGTCTGGGCCTGCAGGTGGAGCTGCGTTCGTCGGCCTTCGGCGGCACCCGGGTCATCGTGCTGCTCCCGGAAGCGCTGATCGTGGACCGCCCCCGTGCGGTGCCCGAGGAGTCCGCCCCGGCACCGGCATCCGCCCCTGCCCCTGCCCCGGAGCCGGCCCGTCCGCAGGAAGAGGAGCCGGCGGCTCCCCGCGAGGACGGGCAGTTGCCGACCCGCTCCAGGGGACGCGCGATGGCGTACGTGACAGCGCCCACCGGAATCCCGGACGACGCCCTCCCGCCGTCCGCCCGCCGGCCGCTGCCCCAGCGGGTGCGCCAGGCCAGCCTGGTCACCGAGCTCAAAGTCCCGGCGAACACGGATGAACAGACCGAACAGGAGACCTGGGCCCGACGCGAGCAGCCCAGCCGATCCAGTGCGACAATCGGCGCGTTCCAGAGGCAGTCTCGCAGGCGCCGGACCGGTGATGACGCCTTCCAGCCCCGGCCGGACGGATCCTCCGAGCCCGGTTCACCTACGACGGAAGATCGATGATGACGCAGCGAACCACCGCCACCAACAGGGACCTGGACTGGCTGCTGGACGGCCTGGTCGATCAGGTCGCGGGCACCCGGCACGCCATCGTGCTGTCCGACGACGGCCTGGTGATCAGCCGGTCCCGGACCATCGAGCGCTCGGACGCCGAACGCCTCGCCGCGATCGCGACCGGCCAGCAGAGCCTGGCTCGCGGTGTGGGGCAGCTCTTCAGCGGCGGACCGGTGCAACAGGTCATCATCGAGATGGCCGAGCTGTGGCTGTTCATCACGACCGCGGGCCGCGGCACCCATCTGGCCGTGGTCGCCTCCCAGGAGGTCGACGCCGAACTGATGAGCGTCGCGATGCACACCTTGATCCAGCAGGTCGGCCAGAAGCTGGGCACCGACGCGCGTACCCCGCAGGCCGACGACGCGGGGAGACGCGGATGAAGCACTGGACTGAGGGGTTCGACGACGATGACGCCGACGAACCCCTTGTCCGCCCCTATACGATCACCGGCGGACGGACCGCCCCCGAGCGGGACGACCTCACGCTGATCACTCTGGTGACCTCGATCTCCGGCGTCTCCTCGCCGACCGGACGTGGGCTGAGGCGGATGCAGCCGGAGCACCGCACCATCTTCACCTTGTGCGAACGGCCTCTGGCGGTGGCCGAAGTCGCCTCAGCGCTGAACCTCCCGGTATCAGTGACCAAGATCCTCATTGGCGATCTGATCGAGAACGGTCAGATGCGGGCCCGGCCACCGCTGGCCTTCGCCCAGGCGGGCGGTCTTCCGGATGTGACAATTCTTGAGGCGGTGAGGGATGGCTTACGCAAGCTCTGACCAAGGGGACGACGCTCCCCTGGCGGTGAAGATCCTCATCGCCGGTGGGTTCGGCGTCGGGAAGACGACCATGGTCGGCGCGGTGAGCGAGGTCGCCCCACTGCGTACGGAGGAGTACCTCACCCACGCCAGCGTCGGCATCGACGATCTGGAAGGGTTGAGCGGCAAGTCCACCACCACCGTCGCGCTCGACTTCGGCCGCATCACCATCAACCGCGAGCTGGTGCTCTACCTGTTCGGCACCCCCGGGCAGGAACGCTTCTGGTTCATGTGGAACGACCTGGTGCACGGGGCGATGGGCGCGGTCGTCCTGGTCGACACCCGGCGGCTGGACGTGAGCTTCGCGTCGATCGACTTCTTCGAGAGCCGCGGCATCCCCTTCGTCGTCGGCGTCAACTGCTTCCACGGCGTCAAGGACCGGACGCAGGAGGAGATCCGCAAGGCGCTCGATCTCGACCCGCAGGTGCCGCTGGTGCTCTGCGACGCCCGCGACCGGGCGGCGGCCCGCGACGTGCTGCTCGCGCTCATCGACCACCTGCTGGCCGCCCGCTCCCGCACCGCCCCCCACCCCGTGGCCTGACGCCCTGTCATCAGGTGGACCACGACGACGCCTACATCTCGTCGCCTGACGACGGCGCATACCTTTTCGCTTTGGGCATCGTCATCATCCTGGTCCTCATGCCCACGCTGATATCGCTTGCCATGGCGTTGCTGCGTCGCCGTGAATAAACGTCAATGGCCACCCCCCGCGATCGGGGAGTGGCCATTGACGTCACGTTTCTAATCGCAGTGTTCGAAGCCACTGGTGTAGGAGCTGCTGCCGACCGAGCCGCCCCACTTGACGCATTGTCCGGCCGCGTCGCGCCTGACGGGACCCGCGTAGTAGTCGAAGCTGCCCGAGTCGGTCGTCCTGCTTTCTCCCTGCGGCTCCAGGAAGGCCGACACCGCCGACGCCGTGCCGAGGTTGGTCGACTTCAGCGTCACGACGCAGTTGTAGCCGTTGCCCGAGTTGTAGAGCAGGTACGTGCGGCCACCCACGAGTGCGGCCGAGTCGATGACCGAGTAACCGCTGCCGCAGACCTCCTCAGGGGTGTGGGGGTTGCCGCTGCCGCAGCCGTTGGTGCTCGTGACGGCCTTCTTCTGGCCCAGGGACACGGTCACGCCGTCCACCGTCGGGCTGGTGTCCATCCCACCGCCGGAGGTCCGCTGTTCGTAGTGCAGGTGCGGCGCGTTCGAGCCGCCGGTCGAGCCGACGGTCCCGATCACGGTGCCCTGGCTGACGGTCAACGAGCCGCCGGCCGACCGCACCATGGTCGCGAGGTGGGCGTAGCGGGTCCTGGTGCCGTCACTGTGGCGGATCTCTATCCACTTGCCGTAGCTCGTGCTTCCCGCGTCGTAGAAGTACGCGGTGCCCGCAGCGGTGGCACGGACGGTTTCGCCGTTGATGTCGTCGCCCCCGTAGTCCTGCCAGTCGATGGAACCCGACGGGTTGTGGGCGGGGGTCCCGGTCCAGTTGTTGGCGTAGAAGGTCTTACCGCAGTTGAACGGGCTCTTGTGAGACACAGCCAGGACGCCGGCGTCCTGCGCTGAGGCGGCCTGGGGAATCAGCGCCGCCGCGACAGTGACCAACAGGACAGTGATCGCGGGCTTGAGGGCCTTCGGCCAGGTCGGCCTGCCGATTGTGGGCATGCTCACCTCTCTGAACAGGTGCGTATGGGAGACACGGTTAGGCACCCGGTTCCCCATGATGTCGATGAGCCCCATGGCGACATGCTGAACAGCGTGATGGGAGGGGGGAAGGCCGCCTTGAAGGAGCATTTCGACATCTCACCGCCCGGGGGGAGGGCGGTCGATCATGAAGATATCCCTGAAAGTTCTCTTCATCAATCTCTACGGACATGAAATTTTGCGGCTCTTCAATCTGCCGTCAACTACATGTCAAAACCGCAGCCCGCTTCGGCCAAGCCGATGAAGAGCTTACTTTATGCACACCCGAAATTATAGATTTGGCCTTTCCTGGGCGGCCCCGCGTGCGATGACCGGCCGGGACCCCGGTTGGATGAGGCGCATGACTGCTCATGACGTCGCCCGGCTTCTCCCCGAGGTCCCCGTGCTCCGTGACTTCTGCCGGTCCTTGGCGGTGCTGGAGGCCATCCTGAGCCCCGACTGGGCCGGCCGCCGCCACTCCTTCGACGCCGGTTGGGCCCCGGGGGAGGAGATGGCGTCCATGCGGAACGGCTCCGGAGACGAATACTCCATCGTCTTCGTGGCGGGTGGTGCGTACCTGCGCGGTTTCGACCACGAGGCGGTGATGAGCCCCTACGGGAACGACGGGCCGTGGCCGGGCGTGCTCGACTCGGTTCCCGACGTCTTCCGCCGGTGCGTGGAGGAGCCCGCGTTCCGCGACGAGGACGGCATGCCCGTGGTGACCGCCTGTCTGTGGCGGGAGGCCGGCGACGACGCCTGGCGGGTGGGTGAGATCGACTATCCGGACGGCGTGCGCGACCCTGACGGGTCGGGCTACCTGTTCGCGCTGCTCACGGACCCGTCGCCGGAGGGGTTCCGGCGGTTCGCCGAGGACTACCACGAAGTTTCCGTGGACCTCGACGCGATACGGCACGTCCACGAACTTCGCCCGCTGACGCAGGCGGTCGTCACCGCGTTGAACGCCGACCTCATGCTCAAGGATCTCGCCGAGGACCTCGCGGAAGCCCGGTATCCGTCCTGAGCCTAGCCGTACCGGCCGCTCGGAGCCGGGCGCAGGGCGGCGGTGACGTCGTCCGCGAGCCGGTCCACCTCGTCGACGGCCAGGGTCGAGACGGTGAGGCGGATCGCGGGCGGCGTGGCGAGGCGGTTGCGGGCGCCGGGCGCGACGGCCCAGCCGCGGGCGAGCAGGCGGGTGATCGCGGTGGCCTCGTCCGGGACGGGGACCCACACGTTGAGCCCGCTGCGCCCGTGCGCCGGAATGCCGCGCCCGGCCAGCGCCGTCACCAGGCCGTCCCTGCGGCGCGCGTACGAGGCCGCCACCGCCGCCGCGTCCACCGCCCCCGTACGCCAGAGGTGCGCGACGGCGCGCTGCAGCAGGTGACTGACCCAGCCCGCGGCCAGGCGCTGGCGGCCGCGCAGCCGGCCGAGCGTGACCGGGTCACCGGTGGTCAGGGCGACGCGTAGGTCGGGTCCGTACGCCTTGGCCGTCGAACGCGTGAGGACCCAGCGCTGCGTGACCCCCGCCAGCGGGTGCAGGGGAAGGTCCACGAAGCCGGACCCGTGGTCGTCCTCGATGAGCAGCACCCCCGGGCAGGCCCCCAGCACCTCGCGCAGGGCCCCGGCCCGTTCGGAGGAGACGGCGGCGCCGAACGGGTTCTGGGCGCGGGCCGTGATCACGACGGCTCGGACCCCGGACCGCAGGGCCCGGCCGAGTTCGTCGGGCAGGGGGCCTTCGTCGTCCACCCGCATCGGCACGGGACGCAGCCCCATGACGCCGACCAGGTCGAGCAGGGCCGTCCAGCTCGGATCCTCCAAGGCCACCGCGTCGCCGGGGCGCAACTGAGCGGCCAGCACCCGTTCGACCGCGTCGAGGGTGCCCGAGGTGATCGCCAGTGGGCCGGCCGGTACGCCGTCCGCGCGCAGGCGCTCGCCGGCCACGGCGATCAGCTCCTCGTCGTCGCCCGTCCCGTACATGGCGGGCCGCTCCTCGTGCGCGCGGGCCGCGGCGGCGAGCGCCTCCCCGAGGGGCGGCAGCAGGGCCGGGTCGGGGTTGCCCTTGGACAGGTCGCGCGCGCCAGGAGGCACCTCGATGCGGATCTCCTCCCGGAGCGTGCTGGCCGGGCGCGGCCTGACCCGGGTGCCACGTCGCCCGGCGGTCTCGATGACGCCGCGCTCGCGCAGCAGCCGGTACGCGGCCGCCGCCGTGTTGGGGCTGACCCCGGCCCGGGAGGCCAGCTCGCGCACCGGTGGCAGCATCGCGCCTGGTGACAGCCGACCCTCCGACACGGCGACCTCGACCCCGGCCGCAATCTCGCTGGCAGTTCCACCCACAATCAGGTAATTTTCTGACACAAAATATATTATGTACTAATACAAAGAGGTAAGCGTGCTTATTCATCCTTGGGACGCGGCCCACGACGGCGACGAATGGCGGACCTGGCTGCGTACGCGCGACTTCGGGCAACTCGCCGCGAACGGCGTGGACGGCGGTCCGCCGGTCGTGGTGCCGACGCATTTCCTGTTCGACGGCGGGAGTGAGGTCGTGCTCCACCTGGCCAGGCCCAACCCGATCTGGCCGGCGCTGGAGGCCGACCCGGCCGTGGTGGTGAGCGTGCACGACGACTACGCCTACATCCCGTCGGGCTGGCGCTCCGACGTCCCGGAGACCGGCGTGCCGACCAGCTATTACGCCTCGGCGCAGCTCGTCTGCCAGGCCCGGATAGTGGACGACAAGGAGGGCAAGGCCGAGATCCTGCGCCGCCAGCTGGCCCACCACGAGCCCGACGGCGGGCACGGCGAGGTGGCCGCGGACGCGGGGCCGTACCGGAAGATGCTCTCGGCGATCCGGGGGCTGCGGCTGGAGGTGGTGGACGTGCGGGCCAAGTTCAAGTACGACGACCACCGGCCGGTCGAGTTCCGCGAGCGGATCGCGGACGGGCTCGCCGGGCGGGACCTGCCCGGCGACGCGGGCGCGCGGGCGCAGCAGCTCAGGCGGATGTCCGTCGGACGGTGAACTCCCGGGGCGGACAGGAGGAAATTACCGGCTGTAAAGCCGAACGTTACGATGGCCGCATGAGTACGCAGGACGGCCCCGGCCGCGAGCAGGTGCTCGAGTGGGTCGAGCGGGTGGCCGCGTTCGTCTCCGCGGAATGGGGACTCGCGCCGATCACCGGCCGCGTCCTGGGCTGGCTCATGGTCTGCGACCCGCCGGCCCAGACCGCCGGCGACATCGCCGGCGCCATCGGCGCGAGCCGCGCGTCGCTCACGACGAACCTGCACCTCCTGACGTCCATCAAGCTCATCCGCAGGTTCCGCAGGCCAGGGGAGCGGAACGTCTACTACGAGATCGAGGACGACGCCTGGTCCAAGGTCATCCGGCAGAAGCTCGCCGCGTTCACCGCGTTCGACGAGCTGGCCGCGGAGGGCCTGCGGCTCGGCTGGACCGACGAGGCGCAGACCAGGCGCATCGAGTCGGCCAGGACCGCCATCGCCGGCCTGGCCAAGGTGCTCGACCAGGCCACCGGCTGAAACTGCGAGCGGACGCGGGCGGGCTCTCCGCGGGTGTCGGTGGCGCCCTCGTGGAGCTGTGGATAACGGGCTCTTCCTGTGGATAACCAGGCCCGTACCGGCCCTCACCAGGGGCAGCGGAAGCACCTGCGCTCAGCGCTCCGGCAGGGCCGGAACGCTGGAGAATCAGGGCTTGGCGTCGCCACACCACAGCCCGTGACCACCTCCGCCCGGCTGTCCACCGGCCTGGGTACACACCTGTGGATGAACGCCCTCAGCCGAGCCGATCGTTGATCACCAAGTCCAGTAGGAGCGCGCCTCCGACTTCCAGTCCTTAGGGAAATACTGCTGGATCTTGAACGCCATGCCGAGGCCGCGGGCGATGTACTGGTCGCGGTCCAGCTTCCTGGTGATCGGCTTGCCTGGTTCGCCCTTGTTGTCCCACCAGGACTCCCACTGCTTGATGCAGGTCTTCCCGCTCAGATACTGGTTCGAGCAGGGCGCGGGCGGCGACCAGATCTGGGTGTGGCCGAAGTCGATGACCTTCCCCGACGACTTCTCGGTGATGGTCCCCCACGCCTTGAGGCAGTACGCCTGTGAGGGAATGTCCCACTTCACGTAGTGCTGCGGGCCCGACGTGGCGAACGTGCGCAGGTTGCCGCACTTGGCGTCGCCGATCTGCTCCTTGGTCACCCTGACGGTGTAGTACGTGCCGTTGTCCCGCCACCCGTCCAGCGTCAGCCAGTCGCCGTCGCGCACGAACTTCTCCGCGTAGTCCGGCGGCCACGTCTTCGGATCGCCCCAGCTGATCTCCGAGGTCGTGGACGACAGGGGCTTCCAGGTCCACTGCCCGGCCGCCTGCCCGCCGGACCAGTGCTGTCCGGCGCTGCGCTCGGCGAACCGGGAGTACTGCCCGTAGTTCTCCCCCGCCCGAGCCGGGCCGGCCGCCTCCGCGAGCACCGTGATCATCGCCGCGCCGGCGACGAGCCACGGCCGCGTTCCCATCTTCTGGATCTTCACCGCCGGCACGCTACAGAGCCCCGCGGCGCGCGGCGGCTCACATCAAGAATCTTCGAAACGCCCCTTCGAGGCCGGGCGGAGGAGGAACGCCGTGCTCTCGTGTTCGGGAACCTCCACCTCGAGCCCGGTGCCGGCCAGCGCCTGCGCGATCAGCTCCCGATCGCCGGCCCACTGCAGGACGAGCTCGTCCACCAGATCGCCGTACGCGTCGAAGCTCGCCGTGTGCGACTGCGTCGTCCAGAAGACGGCCCTGGGCGGCTGCCCGGCAGCGGCGGCCGCCTCGTGGACCTGCTGCCAGGCGCCGGAGGCGGTCGGCCAGAGGTCGGGCTCGGCGAGGTAGCCGTGCGCGGCCAGCCGGTCGAAGGCCGCCGCGATCCGGCACAGGTCGGACGACCGGTCGGCGGCCAGGCAGGTCACGACCCCTTCCTCCGGCTTGTTCAGGCCGTGGGCCGAGGCGATCAGCGAGTCCATCAGGGCGTCGCTGTGCCTGGACAGCTCGTCGTCGTCCATCTTCAGCAGGGCGTCGTAGTCGTCCTCCTGACCCGCCTGCCCGGGAACGGAGACCACGAGACCCTCGCGGGCGAACGCCGCCTGGATGTTGGAGGGCAGCCCACCCCGCCACGCGAGCGGCACGTCGTCGGCCAGCGCGCCGTCCGGGGTGAAGTGGTCGGCGCACTGGCTCAGCAGGCCGCTGGTCTCGGTCTCGGACGCGAAGCGTTGGGCGTCGACGATCTGCCAGCCCTCGTGCTCCAACCGGCTGAGAGCCCGGTCGAACCCCTCGCGCTGCGTGCCGCGCGGCGAGACGGCCTCCTCGAACTCGATCAGCTTGGACAGCGTGTCGGCGACCTCGGCGCGACGCTGTTCGAGGAACGCGCGGGTCTCGGAGATGAGGTTCCGGCTCATCAGCGTGTCCATCACCATCGACCACCAGGCTTCGGCCTCGCTGAAGGCGTCCGGATCCAGCTCCTTGAGCGAGAGCCACAGCTTCTCCGTGTAGTCCTTGCCGGCCTCCGAGGACTCGCCGTTCAACGCCTGCTGGCGCAGCCTGAGCCGGTAGAGGAACTCGACGAAGTTCGCGAGCGAGCTGTTGACCATTTCCGCCTGCGGGGTCTCGTCCATCGAGAGCAGGCCGACGACGCCGGTGCGGATGTCGAGAAAGTAGCGCATGCCCGTGTCTCCCGACGTGCCGCCCAGCGTGAGGACGTTGAGGTCCCCGCCCGGCGTCCGGAACACGACGAGGGAGCCCACCCGCGGCTCGTCGGCGAGGAAGGTGGTGAACGCCTGGTCCGCGCGCACCGGCAGCCCGACCTCGGACAGGATCTGGACGTCCGCCTCCGACAGCCCCTTCTCGCGGCACTGCTCGACGTCCATCAGCAGCAGGCCCTCGTCACCGAAAGCCTCGACCATCTCTTCGTGCGTGACCACGATTCAACACCCCGACGTCAGACCCTGGATCAAGTTTCCCCAAGGGTAGGGGATCTTTGCGGATCAGACCGTACGTTCCCAGCGGACCTCCCCCTCGTACCACCGGTCGGTGGGACTCAAACCGGCCGACGTGGCGACGGCGGCCGAGGCCGCGTGGTCGGGGTGGATGTGCGCGACGATCGTGTCGATCCCCTCCCGTAGGAGCTGGTCGACCAGGGCGCGGGCGGACGCGGTGGCCAGGCCGCGGCCCTGCCAGGGCGTGCCGATCACCCAGGCGATCTCGGCGGTCCGGCCGTCGATCGTGGCCTGCACATATCCGACCAGTCGCTCTTCCTCCCGCGACCAGATCACCCAGTTGCGCCAGCCAGGCGGCCCGGCGACGAGCCGCTCGTAGCGGGCGCGCAGCTCCGGCGCGGTGAGCGGGGCGCCGCCGGTGAACGCGTGCAGGGCCGGGTCCGACAGCACGGCGGCCATCTCGTCGGCGTGCTCCGGGCGCAACGGGACGAGGACGAGCGCGGGCGCCTCGATGGGTCTGGTCACCGGCCCATTCTGCCGTCGGCCGGCTCCACGCCCCGCCCACCCCACCGCGTCACGACGGCGACGGTACGGCGCAGCGCGTCCCAGCCCTTCGTCATGTACCCCACCCCGGACGCCTACCTGCACCTCATGCGCTCAGATGCCGCCGCCGGCGCCACCGGCCTGTACATGGCCGTCAACCCGCTGCTCGAATGGCTGCTCATCCCAGCCGCACTCACCTTGGCCTGGCACACCGGACGGCAGCGCCGGCCGCTGCTGATCGCCGCCGCCGTGTACTACCTCCAGCGCATCACCACCTACCTGTACTTCGCCCCCACCGTCCTGAGCTGGACCGGCACCGGACCCGTGCCGCTTCCCCAGGTCGCCCTCTGGCTCGACCTCGACCTGGCCAGAATGACCCTCGACCTGACCGTCATCGCGGTCCTCGCCGCCGCGGCGCTGCGCCGCCACACCCCCGCCCCGTTCGCCTATCCCACGGTCGCCGCCGGGGGACCGGGGCGGCGCGCCTGATCACTCGCCGGAGAAGATCCCGTTGAGCCAGTCGAACATGTACCGGTGCACCGTGGCGCGCCCGCCGTAGCCGACCGCGTTCTTCGAGGAGCTCGCCGTCGTCGGATACGGACGGCTGTCGACACCCCCCACACCGGCCGGTCAGCGCAGCCTTTCGCCGTACACGTGCTCGACCCTCATCGTCATGAGCACCCTGCGGTCGGACACCATCACCGACCGGTACTCGTCCCAGTCCGGATGCTCCCCCGCGGCCCGGCGGTAGTAGTCCACCAGCGCCTCGACCTCGGGACCGTGGGGGTCGGCGCCCGGCCCCGTGAGCGTCACCGTGCCCTCGGCGGTGACCCACGACCAGCCGTCAGGGCTGGTGACCTCCAGCGCGGCCCGCGGGTCCCGGCGCAGGTTCGCCGTCTTGGCCCGGCCCTCGGTCATCGAGACGTAGATGACCTCGGCCTCCCGGTCGTAGAAGGGCATGACGGGGGAGAGCTGGGGACGGCCGTCCGACTTGATCGTCGCGAGGACGCCCAGCCGGCTCTCCGCGAGCAGCGCGCGCGGGTCGAACGGTATGGCGGTCATGAGGGCTTGCGGAACTGCTCGACCATCGCCGCGTAGCCGTCGCCGCCGCGCCCGTCGGCCACGGCGCGAGCGGTCAGGGCCTTGAGGAGCCTCGGGAGTTCGGCGCTGACGCCGAGGGACTCGCTCTCGTGGATGAGGTGGTCCATCGCGGCGAGGTGGGTGTCGATGGTGGAATCCAGGGCCGGGTACGTGCCGGCGTCGACCTGCTCCGCGTAGGCCGCGAGCCAGCCGTTCACGGTCTCGATCCCCTTGCTCGCGAGCGGGGCGTACGCTCCGGCTCGCACCCCCGCCGCGCCGAGCAGGGCGGCACCCTGCAGGAAGCCGTTCAGGATGTTCCACATCAGGCTCAGCACGGCCATCTCGTGCAGCGCCGACAGGGTGTGGTCGTCGCCGAGGTACGTCGCTCCCGAACCGAGGCTCCTCAGGACGGGCTCGTACTGCTCGAAGGCCGGCCGCGGCCCGCTGTAGGTGATGATGGCGTCCGTCCCGATCTCGGCGGGGACGGCCATGATCGCGCCGTCGAGGTAGGCGCCGCCCTGCCGCGCCGCCCACTCGGCGGTCTCACGGGCGCCCTGCGACGTGCCCGACCCCAGGTTCACCAGGACGCGGCCGTCGAGCACAGCATCCAGCGAGCCGAGGAGCCCGTGCACGGCGTCGTAGTCCGTGACGCAGACGATCACGAGCGGGCTGGCCGCGACGGCCTCGCCGACCGAGTCGGCGAGCTTCGCGCCCTGTGCCACCAGCTGGTCGGCTTTGGCCGCCGTACGGTTCCACACGGTCGTGGGATACCCGTCGCGCAGGAACGCTCCGGCCAGCGCCTGGCCCATCAGCCCCAGGCCGATGACTGTCACGGGAGTGTGGTTGGCATTGTTGCTCATGGCAGAATCCTCAACGTTCATACCGATATGAAGGTCAAGGGGGGAACGAGCGTGCTGATCGGGGAGTTGAGCCGGCAGACCGGAGTTCACACGCATCAGCTGCGTTACTACGAGGCCCAGGGCCTGCTCGAGCCCGAGCGCGGCGCCAACGGCTACCGCGAGTACGGCGACGACGCCGTACTGACCGTGACCCAGATCCGCAGGCTGCTCGAAGCCGGGCTGTCGACTCCGGAGATCGCGTACCTGCTGCCCTGCGCCACCGGCACGGCGCCCGACCTCGAGCCCTGTCCCGAGCTCCTGGACACGCTGCGCGTCCGCCTGAACGGCCTGGACGAGCACATCGACACGCTCACCCGCTCCCGCCAGTCCCTCCGCGACTACATCGACGCCACGGAGCGGCGGCTTGTGGAGAGCGGGTCACATGCTTGAGGGCTTGGAGACGGGCACGCGCTACATGGCGCTGATCGCTCGGACGACCGGTCCCAAGTAGTTGCGTTCGAGCGCGCTCGAAGCCATAGCGTCGCCGCCATGACGACACAGACCTGGATCATCACCGGCGCGTCCCGCGGTTTCGGACGCGCGCTGGCCGAGGCGGCGCTCGCGGCGGGCGACCGCGTGGTGGCGGCGGTGCGCCGGCCCGAGAGCGTGGCCGACCTGGCGGCGAAGCACCCCGACAACTGCCTGATCGCGAAGTTCGACGCCCGGGACGCCACCGCGGCCGGCGAGCTCGTACGTGCCGCCCTTGTCCGTTTCGGACAGCTCGACGTGCTCGTGAACAACGCGGGCCGGGCCGTGGTCGGAGCGGTCGAGGAGGTCGGCGACGCGCAGCTGCGTGAGCTGATGGATCTGCACCTGTTCGGCCCTGCCGCGCTCGTCCGCGCGGCGCTGCCCGCGATGCGCGCGCGGGGCACCGGGACGATCGTGCAGATGAGCAGCCAGGGCGGGCGGATGTCGTTCCCGGGGGTGTCGGCGTACTCCGCGTCGAAGTTCGCGCTCGAAGGCTGGTCCGAGGCGCTGGCCGGGGAGGTCGCGCCGTTCGGGATCCGGGTGATGATCGTCGAGCCGAGCCGGTTCCGGACCGACTTCAACGCGGGTGACGTGCTGGAGTTCGTGGAGACCTCCGAGACCTACCGTGAGCTGCTGGCCGCCGTACGCGCGGACATGGCCGGGGCCGACGGCCTCCAGGAAGGCGACCCGGTGCGGGCGGCCGAGATCATCGTGTCCCTCGCGCACGGTGACGAGGTGCCGCTGCGGCTGCCGCTCGGGCGCGAGGCCGTCGAGCGGATCTCGGGTACGTACCGGCGTGGCCTGGAGGAGGTCGAGCGGTGGGCCGAGACCGCCCGTAGCGCCGACTTCGCGGACGTCCCGGCATCGGTCCGCCCGATTTAGGCTGGCTGTCATGGCCACCGACGATCTGATGACCAGGGCGCTCGAAACGCTCGGGGACGACGGCCCGATGTCGGTCGAGGCGATCCACCGCCTCACCGAGCCGGCCGACCTGCCCGAGCCGATGACGATCGCGGACGTCGCCGACCTTCTCGGCATCTCCGCCCACACGCTGCGCTACTACGAGCGGGCCGGGCTGGTCGAGGTGGCCCGCGACGGCCACGGTCATCGCGTCTACGACGCCGAAGCGGTGCGGCGCCTGGTGTTCCTCACCCGGATGCGGCTGTCCGGCATGCCGATGCGCGACCTGCAGGACTACATCTCGCTCGTCGACGCCGGGGAGGACACGGTGCCCGAGCGGCTCGACATGCTGATCGAGCATCGCGACACCATCCGCCGCCGGATCCGTGAGCTGACCCTCTCGCTCACGGCGGTCGAGTACAAGATCGCCACGTACGGGGGCTCGACGGGGCCGGACGTCCAGCCCCCCGCCACCGACGGACCGGCGCGACCGGCCCTACCGGCGCAGTCGTGGGGACAGCACTGAGGCGGTCTCAGCGGTGACGAAGTCGACGTAGCCGGCGGGAGGCGTCATCCCGCCTGCCCGCCATTTTCCGCGCGGCACCCGTTGGCCGGCCGCGCCGTTTCTTCAGTCGTCGAGCTGCTCGTGCAGCCACGCGCGTTCGGCGCTGCTGGTGGCGCGGGCGATCCGGAGCATGCCGCGGCGGTAGGGGTCGGCGAGCTCGTCGGCGCGCAGCGGGCGCTCGCCTTCGTAGAAGAAGCTCGCCGGTTGTTCGAGGAACTCCAGGCGACGGCGCAGCACCGCGGCGCGGCCGGCCTCGTCGGGGAGCAATGACAGGAAGGCCAGGATCGTGAAGAACCGGCTGCCGTCGGTGATCTCGTGGTCGGCGGGCTCGCGCAGGCGTCGCAGCAGCTCGGCGCGGCCGGCCTCGGTCAGGCTCAGGACGTACCGCTGGGCGGCCGCGGCGCCGGGCTCGACGCGCCGGTCGAGCAGGCTCCGCTTCAGCATGCGGTTGATCGCCGGGTAGAGGCTGCCGTCGCTGACCGGCCTGGTGTAGCCGGACAGCTGGGCGACACGGCGGCGCAGCTCGTAGCCGTGCAGCGGGCCGTCGGCGAGGAAGCCGAGTATCGCGAGTTCCAGCATGCCGCCAGGGTATATCTCGAATCGATGTATTACCGCACCGGTTCTCCGCCGGGCAGGTGGAGGCGGAAAGCGGTGCGGGTCGGCGGTGTAGCGGGCGGCGGCTTGGGCCGCCTTGCGGGCCAGGGCCTGGCGGAGCTCGGCCGGGGCGAGGACTTCGGCGTCGGTGCCGAAGGCCAGGAGCACCTCGGCCGCGGGCAGGGAGCGGAAGTGCAGCTGGACGTGCACCCGCTCCGGTGGCCGGTCGGTCGAGGGAGGGGGGCCGGCCAGGTCGGCCTGGTGGATGCGCAGGAACCTGGCGAGGACGTCCCGGTGGACGCTGACCGTGACGGGCAGCGGAACGGGGATCTCGTCGATGTGGCGGCGCAGGCCGTCCCAGACGTCGGCCAGTTCGAGGCCGTCGCGGCGACGTACGGGCTCGTCGAGGAGGCCGGCCGACAGGGCCCGGTCGGCGCGGAAGAGTGCGGGCTCGCCGCGGTGGTCGGCGACCAGATACCAGACACCGGCCTTGTTGACCAGGCCGTACGGATCGAGCGTGTAGGAGCGGACGCGGTTGTCGCGGCCGTGCCGGTAGCGCAGGCGCAGCCGCCGGTCGTTGAAGACGGCCTGCTGGAGCACGGCCAGGTCGGCGGCGGGGCCGGTGCCGGGGCGGGCCGGTCCGCCGCGCCAGCGTACGGGGTCGATGAGGATGCGGCGGCTGGCCAGGTCGGCGTCCGGCCGGTGCGGGGCGGGCAGTGCGGCCATCAGCTTGCGCAGCGCGGAGCCGAGGGCCTGGCCCAGGCCCAGCTCGGTGTGAGCGTGGTCGGACAGCAGCACGAACAGGGCGCGGGCCTCGTCGGCGGTCATGCCGGTGACGTTGGTGCGGTAGCCGGGCAGCAGCGCGATGCCGCCGTGGGGACCGCGCACGGTGTAGACGGGCACGCCGGCCGCCGACAGCGCCTCGACGTCGCGCATGACGGTGCGGACCGACACCTCCAGCCGCCCGGCCAGGTCACCGGCGGGCAGCTGCCCGTGGGTCTGCAGCAGCAGCATGATCGACAGCAGGCGCTCGGATCTCACATCTTCCAAGGTATATGACGCTACCTGACATATATCTCCGTGAAGATGCAGGTAGACGGGCCGCCCACGAGGGGCGGCACCAAGCGTCCCTGAAAGGAACTGTGCTGTGACCGGAACGAACGCGCTCGCCCAGAAGATCGCCGAGGACTTCGTCCACGCGTGGACCAGCAAGAACGTCGACAAGGCCCTGAGCCTGCTCGCCGACGACGTCGTGTGCGAGGCCCCGACCGGCACGTTCGAGGGAGTGGAGGGCTACCGCGGGTTCCTCGAGCCATTCGCGAACTCGCTGATCAGCGCCGCCGTCATCGACGTCCTGGGCAACGACACGAACGCGGCGACCGTGTACACCACCGACACCCCGCTGCTGAAGGACTTCCGCGGCATCGACTACTTCACCGTCGAGAACGGCAAGATCACGCGCGTGATCAGCATCTTCGACATGCTCCCGATGCACCGGGCCAGAAGCGCCGTCCAGCAGTGACCCTGCCTTGTGGTTACTTCTGTTCCCGGAGCCAGGCGTCGAACGTGGTCGGCGCGATACGGGCGTGCTCGCCCGGCAGCAGCACGTCGCCGGCCATCTCCGGGCCGAACAACCCCGACCACGTCGGCACCAGCTTCACCTCCCGGCCGCGCGCCCGATGCGTACGCCGGGCCATGTCGACGAGGTCCTGCGGCTCGGGCCCGGCGACGTCGGCGTAGCGGCCCCGCGGCTCGCCCACCGCGAGCTCGGCCAGGATGTCGGCCACGTCCGCGGGCGCGATCGGCTGCACGAGCAGGGGCGCGAGCGTGGCCGTGCCGTCCTGCTCGGTCCAGCCGGCCACCATCTCGGCGAAGTCATGGAACTGCGTGGCTGGCACGACCGTCCACGGCACCGGGCCCGCGGCCACCAGTCGTTCCTGCTCCCGCTTGCCGGCGTAGTGCGCGTTGCCCTCGATCCGGCAGACCCCGACGATCGACAGCAGCACATGATGGCGCACGCCGGCGCGTTCCTCGGCGGCGAGCAGGTTGCGGGTGGCTGTCGCGAAGTAGGCCACGGTCTCGTCCCGATCCCCCGCCGGACCGTTGGTGACGTCCACGACGGCCTCGACTCCGGCGAGGGCGTCGTCGAGCCCCTCACCGGTCAGCAGGTCCAGGCCGAGCGAGCGGCTGATGCGTACGACCTCGTGCCCGCCCCGTTCGAGGGCGGCCACGGTCAGGGAACCGATGTTGCCGGTAGCGCCGGCGACGGCGATCCGCATGATGATCACTCCTTGTCTGCGAACACCCAGGACCATATCTCGGACTAAACAGGTCCGCAATATCCGCGATATGCTGGTGGCCGTGAAGCTGCCCGTGAGCACCGAATGGCTTTTGCACTGCGCCACCTCGCTGGCGCAGCTCGAACCGGGGGCCACCGCGTCGGCCGCCCAGCTGGCGGACTACTACGACCTGCCCGCGCCCTACCTCGCCAAGCAGCTCCAGTCGCTCGTCAAGGCGGGCGTGCTGTCGGCGACGACGGGCCCGCGCGGCGGGTTCCGGCTCGCGCGCACGCCCGCGGAGATCACGTTGCTGCAGATCGTGGAGGCGGTGGACGGCGCCTCCGCTCCGTACGAATGCCGCGAGATCCGCCGGCAGGGACGCGGCGCGCTCCCGGCCGAAGAGTGCCGGCAGGCCTGCGTCCTTGCGGCGAAGATGGCCGAGGCGCATCAGGCGTGGCGAGGCAGCCTGGCCGGGATCTCGCTCGCCGATATCCTCGCCGACCTGCCTCCCTGGGCGCCGGCACGCACCCGATCGCTGCTCACCGGCACGAAGGAGGCGCCGGGCACCGGATAGGGCGGCGCTCCGCGTTGACGCTTAACCTTCCCCTCGCAGCGCGTCATGACAGGATCTGTGGGGGACTGCAAGGTTCGGAGGCGCGATGAACAACGAGACGGCCACGTTGCTCTTCGACGTGATCGCCCGTCTGGAGAAGAGCATCCTCGCTCGCGACTCCCCCGCCATCGTCGCCCTCCAAGGCGATCGCCAACTCGTGCTCAGCGACTACGACTACCTTCGCGACCAGCAGTCGGCCACGGACTTCGAGAATCGAGCCGCCACCAAGGCCCAGGAGATCGCCGCGACACGATGGATCTTCGCGGTCCCTCAGGTATGGGTGATCACCCCGGACACGGTCTTCAGCCGAGCCGTCTCGAACCTCCCTCTACGCGAAGGGGAGCAGGAAGCGATCACCTGGATGAGCTTCGACCAGAGCGACGGCGTGGACTACGGGCGCGTCCCGTACACGCGTCGCCCGAACGGCGAGCCGGTGTTCGACGAACCGGAGATGTTCACGGTCGGCGTGCGTCCGGCCGAACGCATGCCGGGCTACACCCTCCTTCAGGGCCTCTTCCCCGACCATGGCGCCGCCGGCTGACGGCGCGGCGGAAGGACGACTTCCGCCGGGCCCTGATCACCGCTCAGTGCGCATGAGGGCCTTGATGTCCTCGAACAGCCGCTCGTGCGCGGCGGCCGCCTCCGCGGAGGTCAGGTCCATGTTCTGGATGAAGCCGTGCTCCAGGCCGGGCTCTTGCCGGTGCGTCACGCGTACGCCGGCCCGCGCCAGCCGTCGGGCGTAGGCGTCGCCTTCGTCGCGCAGGGCGTCGTGCTCGGCGGTCACGATGAGGGTGTCCGGCATGCCGGACAGCTCTGCCGCCAGCAGCGGACTGGCGGGCGCGCGGTCGGCGGGGTCGGGCGTCCACAGCTCGATCGCCCCGGCGAGGAAGTCGGCGTCCAGCGAGTGGCCGGAGCCCTTGCTGACGATGCTGGGCTGGGAGAGCGTCAGGTCGGTGTTGGGGCAGATGAGGATCTGCGCGCCGGGCACCGGCTCGCCGGCGTCGCGCAGCCGCAGGCAGGCCATGGTGGCCAGGTAGCCGCCGGCGCTGTCGCCGGCCACCGCCGCCGGGCGGGCCCAGCGCAGCACCGCCGTCACGTCCTGGACGGCCGCCGGGTAGGGATGCTCGGGTGCGCGGCGGTAGTCGACGGCCAGCACCTCGACGTCGCAGGCGTGGGCGATGCGCCGGCAGGTGCGGTCATGGGTGTCCAGGTCGCCGATGATTAAGGCGCCGCCATGGGCGAACACCATCAGCGGCCGGGCCTGTTCGGAGGGCCGGTAGTGGCGCAGCGGCAGCCCGTCCGGCCCCTGCACGTCTTCCACCTGGGCCAGTGCGGGACCTCGGGGCCGGTCGCCGGCTCGCCGGCGTGAGCCTTCGCGCAGTTCGGACACGTCGGGAACGGTCATGAGGTCTCTTCTCTCCAACAGGGTGTGCGGTGGTCAGCCCTCCGGGTGGACCATGAGTAGCACAGCGCGATTGTGTGCGGAGTGACCGCGGTACAGGTGCGGGCGGGCGGCGTCGAACCGGATGGAATCGCCTTCGGCCAGGTCGGTGGGGGAGTCGGCGGGGCCGGTGGTGACGTGTCCGTGGGTGAGCACGAGGCATTCCTCGACGCCGGGCAGGTGGGCGTCGGAGTGCTGGGTGCTCCCGGCGATGGCGATGTCGTAGACCTCCACGGTGCCGCGCAGCCTGATGCGGTGGAGCAGGCGCGCGCTGACCGCCTCGCCCTCGACCTGCGGCCGCCTGTCGTCGGCGCGTACCACCTCGACCGCCGAGGCGGGCGCTTCCAGCAGCTCACCGAGGGACGCCTGCAGCGCGGTGGCCAGGGCCCACAGGGTGCTCAGGGTGGGATTGCCCTGGCCCTGCTCGATGCCGTGCAGCGTGGTCTTGCTGATGCCGCTGGCCGAGGCCAGGTCGGCCAGCGAGATGCCGGCCGCCGTACGCAGCCGGTGCACGTTCGTCCCCACCACTTGCGTAAGATCCATGCGTATCAGCATAGTGGTATGAACGTACCAATGAAATGGAGGCTGACATGACGGTGACTCGGCTGCGCGACATCCCGGGCATCGGTGTGGACGCCGTCGGCGACGCGGCCGACGCCGCGGGCGACCCGGAGTTCCTGCGGCTGGAGAATCTCGACACCGACCTGCGGCCGCCCGCCGTCGCCATCGCCGCCACGCATGCCGCCGTCGACGACGACGCGGCCAACAGCTATCTGCCGTTCCAGGGGCACCGCTCGCTTCGCGCGGCCGCCGCGGCGCACGTCGGGCGCATCGCCGGGCGCGCCTACGACGCCGACACGGAATGCGTCAGCGTGGCCGGCGGGCTCAACGGCATCCTCAACACGCTGCTGGCCACCGTGGAGCCCGGGCAGGAGGTCGTGCTGTGCGATCCCATCTACGCCGGCCTGGTCAACCGGGTCCGGCTCGCGGGCGGCATCCCCCGCTTCGTCCCCGCCCAGCCCACCGCGGACGGCTGGACCGTCGACGCCGAACGACTCGCCGCCGCCGTCGGACCCGGCACGGCGGCCGTCCTGATGATGGGACCGGCGATGCCGACCGGCCTCGTCCTGGACGAGCGTCACTGGTCCGCCCTCGCCGACGCCTGCGAACGCCACGACGCCTGGCTGATCTACGACGCGGCCATGGAACGCATCCGCTTCGACGGCCGCCCGCCCAGCCACCCGGCGGCCCACGAGGGCCTGGCACGGCGTACCATCACCGTCGGTTCGGCCTCCAAGGAGCTGCGGCTCATCGGCTGGCGCGTCGGCTGGGTGACCGGGCCCGCCGACATCATCGCCGACATCCGCCTGGTCGGCCTGACCAACGTGGTCTGCCAGGTCGGCCTGGCACAGCACGCCGTGGCCGCCGCCCTGGACGCGCCCGACGCCGATGCCGACGTCGCCGCGGCCACCGCCGAATGGCAACGGCGCTGCGAGACGGTCCTGCACCAGCTCGCCGCGTACCCGGTCATCCGGCCGCACGGCGGGTGGTCGCTCCTCATCGACACCAGACCGCTGGAGCTGAGCCCTGCTGAACTGTCGCGGCGCCTGTTCGAGCGGGCGAAGATCGCGGCCACCCACATGGACGGCTGGGGCCCCAGCGGGGGGCACTACCTGCGGCTCGTGTTCGCCAACGAACCCGTCGAACGCCTCACCGGCCTCGGCGACCGCTTCCGCCTGGCCATCGGCTGATATTTGCGCTTATCTTGCTATTGCAATTCTCTTGCAATAGGAGCGTGTCAATGCCCCACCTGGTGCCGGAAGCCGGGCCGCAGCGTGTCCTCGCCGCCTCCAACTTCGTCTACACCCTCGGCAGCGGCCTCTACCTGACCGCCGGGGTGCTGTACTTCACCGAGGGGGTCCACCTCCCGGCGAGCCAGGTGGGCCTGGGGCTCGGCATCGCCGGGATCGTCTCGCTGGCCTTGGGCATCGCCGTCGGCCACCTCGCGGACCGGCACGGCGCACGCGGCGTCTACACGATCACGCTGGTCGTCCAGGCGCTGGCCACGGCCGGTTTCGTGCTGGCCGACAGCTTCTGGCCGTTCCTCCTCGCCGTCTGCGCCGCTACCGGAGCCAAGGCGGCCGGGCTGGCGGCACGCAGTCCGCTCATCAGACACTACGGCGGCGACCGGCCCCAGGAGTTCCGCGCCTACCTCCGCGCCGTCACCAACGTCGGCGTCTCCTTCGGCGCCCTGCTGGCCGGCTGGGCCGTCCAGGCCGACACCCTCATGGCCTACCGACTCCTCGTGGCCGGCAACGCCCTCGCCTTCGCCGCCTCCGCGGCGATCCTGGTCTGCCTGCCGCCGGTCGCGCCCGGACCGGTCGTCCACGGGCCCCGCTGGATCGCCCTGCGGGATCGTCCCTACCTGCTGCTCACCGCGCTCGACGGCATCATGGCCGTCCAGTTCAAGGTGCTCACCGTGGCCATCCCCCTCTGGCTGGTCGGGTTCACCGCCGCGCCGCGCTGGCTCGTCTCGGGCACCATGCTGATCAGCACCGTCATGGTGGTCGCGCTCCAGGTACGGGCCAGCCGCGGCATCGACTCCCCTGCGGCCGGCGGCGGCGCCTACCGCCGGGCCGGCGGCGCCTTCCTCGTCTCCTGCTCGCTGATCCCGTTGGCCGCCGGGCTGCCGGCATGGGGAGCGGCGGCGCTTCTGGTGATCGCGGTGGTGATCCACACGATCGGCGAGCTGTGGCATTCGGCAGCGGGCTTCGAGGTCTCCTTCGCGCTCGCGCCGGAGCACGCCACGGGGCAGTACCTGGGCGCGTTCGGGCTGGGCGCCGGGCTGGCCGAAGGGCTCGGCCCGGCGTTGCTCATCGCGCTCTGCATCACCTGGGGCCGTCCCGGCTGGTACGTCGTCGGAGGGCTGTTCGCCCTGACGGGCCTGACGGCCCCTTTCGCCGTCCGCTGGGCTCAGCGGGAATCGAGAGCCGCAGCCAGTGCGTAACCTCGCCGAGTCTGCCGGCGGCTACGTCTTCTTGGCGACGTGCAGCTCGCACACGCCGTCCGAGCACGACCGCCGCAGCCGTCCCATCGAGACGGTCTGCGCCAGGCCGATCAGCCAGCAGGTCGGACACCCGCGGAAGGCCACGAGCGCCAGCGGCGCCAGCGCCAGGCTGACCGGCCCGATCACCGGGATCAGCGCGAACGAGCCGATCAACGCCCCGAACCCCACCACGCCGCGCGCCAGGTGCCGGGGCAGCGACGCGCTGGCGAACTCGTGCCCGTCAGTCATCGCACGCCCCCTCACCCAGCCGGTGCTGCACGGCCGCGCGGGCGCGGTGCAGGCGCGACTTCATCGCCGCCACGGTCAGGCCCAGCGCGTCGGCGGTCGTCCGGCCGCTGAGGCCCTGGACGTCCCGCATGATCAGCACCTGCCGCTGGTCGGCGGGCAGTGCCGCGATGGCCGCCGCCACCCTCGCCGCCTCCAGCCGCTGGAACACCTCGTCCTCCGCGGACCGGATGGCGGTGCCGTGGAGGGGAGGCGGTGGCCGCAGCGCCAGCCTGGCCCGGCGTACGCATTCGTTGCGGATGATCCGGAACATCCACGACACCAGAGCGCCGGTGGCGCGCAGCGTACCGATCTTGCGGTAGAGGACGATCAACGCCTCCTGCGCCGCGTCCTCGGCGTCCTCCGGCGTGGCGCACAGGTGGCGGGCGAAGCGCCGCACGTGCGGGTGCGCCCCCGACACCAGCGCGGCGATCGACTCGGCGTCGCCGTCCCGGGCCGCCGCGATCAGCGTCTCGTCCGGCCAGGTCATCGTCTCAGCCACGCGTACGCCTCCTCCGCCGCAGCACGACCACGCTACAGGTGCAGATGAGTACGACGGCGACCGCGACGCCCACAGCAACGATCACGACAACCTCTTCCATTCGTCGATGACGGAACGGATATGAGAGGCGCCGAGCCCACCGAAGGATTCACCCGCCACGCGAGGAATGCCGGCCGGTTCGCGCAGCGCCTCCACCGGGCGGGCGTGCCATGCCGGGACCGTCCGGCGAAAAGCCCGGAGCGGCCATCTCCGGTACATCCCGGGAGCGGGTCGAGGGGTCCGGCGATCCTCCGGGAATCTCCGACGTGAGCGTTTCCCCAGCTCACGCTGGGGGTGGTACGTCCTTCACGCAGCGTCAACAACAGCCTGGCAACAACCGTCCCGCCCTGTGGGCGCGACGCCCCATGAGCCTCGCGAGACGGAATAGGCTCATGCGAGCATTCGGGCCGATGCGAAGTTGGGGGATCGGGTGAGCAAGTCGTTCGTGCATCTGCACGTCCACACCGAGTACAGCATGCTGGACGGGGCGGCCAAGTTGAAGCCGCTGTTCAAGGAAGCCGAACGACTGAACATGCCGGCGATCGCCATGAGCGACCACGGCAACATGTTCGGCGCGTACGAGTTCCAGAAGGTCGCGTCGGGCTCACCGGTCAAGCCGATCATCGGCATCGAAGCGTATGTGGCCCCGCACAGCCGGTTCGTGAAGAAGCCGGTGTTCTGGGGGCAGCGGGCCGAGACTGGCGTGGCGGACGGTGAGGGCGGCAAGGACGTCTCCGGCGGCGGCCGGTTCACGCATATGACCATGTGGGCCAAGGACGCGGACGGGCTACGCAACCTGTTCCGGCTGTCGTCCCTGGCGTCGTTCGAGGGCTACTACTCCAAGCCGCGCATGGATCAGGACCTGATCTCGCAGCACGCGTCCGGGATCATCGCCACGACCGGCTGCCCGTCCGGCGCGGTGCAGACCCGGATCCGGCTGGGCCAGTACGACGAAGCCGTCAAGGTCGCCGGCGAGTACCAGGAGATCTTCGGCAAGGAGAACTACTTCCTGGAACTCATGGACCACGGCATCAGCATCGAGCGGGAGGTTCGGGACGACCTGCTCAGGTTGGCCAAGCAGCTCAACATCCCGCTGCTGGTCACCAACGACTCCCACTACGTGACCGAGGACCAGGCCGACGCCCACGACAGCCTCCTGTGCGTCGGCGTGGGCAAGAACAAGGACGACCCGAACCGGTTCCGGTTCAACGGATCCGGCTACTATCTCAAGCCCGCCGACGAGATGTACGCCCTGTTCCCGGAACTGCCCGAGGCATGTGACAACACGCTGCTCGTGGCCGAGATGATCGGCGACTACGGCGACGTGTTCGCCCAGGTGGACCGGATGCCCGACTATCCGGACGTGCCCGAGGGGGAGACCCAGGAGTCGTGGCTGCGTAAGGAGTGCGAGCGAGGCCTGGAGATGCGGTACGGCACCCCGGTTCCGGCCGAGGTGATGGAGCGGTACGAGACCGAGATGAAGGTCATCGGTCCGATGGGGTTCTCCTCGTACTTCCTCGTCGTGGCCGACATCTGCAAGTACGCCCGTGACAACGGCATCCCGGTCGGCCCCGGCCGTGGATCGGCGACCGGCTCGATCGTGGCGTACGCCACCCGCATCACCGAACTCGACCCGCTGGAGCACGGCCTGCTGTTCGAGCGGTTCCTCAACCCTGAGCGGATCAACCCGCCCGACGTCGACCTCGACTTCGACGACCGCCAGCGCGATCGCATGGTGGCCTACGTCACCCAGAAGTACGGCAGCGAGTTCACCGCGCAGGTCAATACGTTCGGCACGATCAAGGCCAAGGCCGCCGTCAAGGACTCGAGCAGGATTCTCGGCTATCCGTTCGCGATGGGCGACAAGATCACCAAGGCGATGCCGCCGGATGTCATGGGCAAGGGCGTCCCCCTCGCGGACATGTTCAACGAGGACCACCCCCGCTACAACGAGGGCACCGAGCTTCGCGCCCTGTACGAGAACGACCCCGACGTCAAGAAGGTCATCGACACCGGCCGCGGCATCGAAGGGCTGATCCGGGGCACCGGCGTGCACGCCGCCGCGGTCATCCTGTCCTCGACCCCGCTGCTGGACCTCATCCCCATGCACATGCGGGACAAGGACGGCGTGGTCATCACAGGATTCGACTACCCGTCCTGTGAGGACATGGGTCTGGTCAAGATGGACTTCCTGGGACTGCGGAACCTGGGTATCATCGACCATGCCATCAAGATCATCAAGCAGAACCGGGGCGTCGAACTCGACACCCTGACGATGCCGCTCGACGACACCAAGACCTACCAGCTCCTGGCCCGCGGCGACACGCTCGGCGTGTTCCAGCTCGACGGCGGCCCCATGCGGTCGCTGCTGAAGCTGATGGAACCGACCCGGTTCGAGGACATCGCCGCCGTGCTCGCCCTGTACCGGCCGGGCCCGATGGCGGCCAACGCGCACACCAACTACGCCCACCGCAAGAACGGCCGCCAGGACATCGAGCCGATCCACCCGGAGCTCAAGGAGGCGCTCGAACCCATCCTCGGCCCCACCTTCCACCTGCTCGTCTACCAGGAGCAGATCATGGCCGTCGCCCGCGAGCTGGCCGGCTACTCCCTCGGTGGCGCCGACCTGCTGCGCCGCGCCATGGGCAAGAAGAAGCCCGAGATCCTGGCCAAGGAGTTCGCCAACTTCCAGGCCGGCATGCGCGGCAACGGCTACAGCGACGAGGCGATCCAGGCGCTGTGGGACGTCATGCTGCCCTTCTCCGGGTACGCGTTCAACAAGTCCCACACCGCCGGATACGGCCTCGTCGCCTACTGGACCGCCTACCTGAAGGCCAACTACCCCGCCGAGTACATGGCCGCCCTGCTCACGTCGGTGGGCGACGACAAGGACAAGGCGGCCGTCTACCTGGCCGAGTGCCGCAAGATGGGCATCCAGGTGCTCCCGCCCGACGTCAACGACTCCCAGCTCGACTTCGTCGCCGTCGGAGACACCCAGGTCCGGTTCGGGATGGGCGCGGTCCGCAACGTCGGCGAGAACGTCGTCGACGGGATCGTCAAGGCCCGCACCGAGAAGGGCCGCTTCACCGACTTCAACGACTTCCTCGGCAAGGTGCCGCTCACCGCCTGCAACAAGCGCGTCATCGAATCACTGATCAAGGCGGGCGCGTACGACTCGCTCGAACATCCGCGCAAGGGCCTGCTCATGGTTCACGAGCAGGCCGTCGATTCCGTCATCGACATCAAGAAGAACGAGGCGCACGGCCAGGACTCGCTGTTCGGCGGGATGGACGACACGGGCGACGACACGGCGTTCACGATCGCCATCCCTGAAGGTGAGTGGGACAAGAAGACCAAGCTCGACTTCGAGCGGGAGATGCTCGGCCTGTACGTGTCCGACCACCCGCTGGCCGGCACCGAACGCCTCCTGGCCAGGAACCGGGACACCACGATCGCCGACCTGCTGGACAGCGGCCGCGACGACCGCGGTGACGTCCAGGTGTCCGGCCTGGTCACCAAGGTGGATCGGCGGGTGAACAAAGCAGGCAACACGTGGGCCATCCTCACGGTCGAGGACATGGACGCCGCCGTCGAATGCCTGTTCTTCCCCCGTACCTACGAGCTGTACGGGCCGGAACTGCGGCCGGACATCGTGGTGTCGGTCAAGGGCCAGATCAACAACCGGGACGGCGCCATCTCGGTCTTCGCCCAGGAGATGACCCTCATCGACATATCCGGCGTCAACAGCGAGTCCGGCGCCCCGATCACGCTTCTCCTGCGGGAAGAGCGCATCACCGCGACCCTGCTGGACGAATTGCGTCAGGTGCTGAAGATGCACCAGGGTCGCGTACCGCTGCACATCAACCTGCGGCGGCCGGCGGGCAAGGTCATGGTGATGTCGCTACCGGAGTGGCCGGTCAATGCCGAACCGAGTTTCGCCGCCGACATCAAGGCGCTGCTCGGGCCGGAAGCACTGTCGCTCTGAACCGGCGGATCGAGGTCATCAGCTCCGACGACGCGCCGGAGTGCCCCCACTGCGACCGAGCGGGGTTGCTGTACGCCCGCGTGCCGAACGGCTGGTACAACGCCGCCGGCGCGCGGGTGGAGGGCTACACCGGGGTGGTGCTGTGCTCGGACTGCGGCGCGCAGGATCTGCACGCCGCTCCGCTGATCTCGTGGTTCCACGTCAACGGCGAGGCGAACGACGAGGATCGCGAGTTCGTGCGCCTGTTCATCGCGTGGGCGACCAACGTGTTCGTGCCGATGCTGAATGAGCAGGCGCTGGAGGACGAGATCGAGCAGTGGCGGCGCGACCCCGCAGCCTCATCGACGACCCCCATCGGCTGAGCTCTTCGTCTGCTGACCGGGCTCGCCGGTCAGGGGTGGCGCGCCTGCCGTACCCCTTGGGCGCCCATCGGTCGGCCGGCAACTCCACACCGTCGGCCATCGGCACACGCAGGTCGCGCTGGACGACGACATCCCCGCGTCAGCGGGGGCGGAAGCTTCACCATCCGAGGGTGGTTTGGGCTCCCGTACGGATCTGGCGGGACCAGTAGTTCTACAGAAGGCGCCCGTAGCCGGTGACGGCATGCTTTGAGGCATGCAAAACGTGAACATCTGGAGCGAAGAGTTCGGCGCCGAGACGGACGCGCCGATCCTGTTGATCATGGGTTCGATGTCGCAGGGCATCCTGTGGCCGGAGGAGTTCGTCGGCCGCCTGACCGCCGGAGGCCGCCGGGTGATCCGGTACGACCACCGTGACACCGGCATGTCGGGCACCGTCGACTTCGAGGCGCAGCCGTACACGTGGGACGACATCAAGAACGACGTCTATCGCGTGATGGACGCCCACGGACTGGAGAGCGCGCATCTGGTCTGCCATTCGGCGGGCGGGCTGCTCGGCCAGTTCGTCGCCGTGGAGCGGCCGGAGCGGGTGCGCTCGCTGACCGTCATCGGCTCCTCCCCCCTCGGTGGCGGCGAGGGCCAGGTGATCATGCGGGCCCTGATGGGACAGCAGCAGCCCGAGGGGAGCCTGCCGGAGCCGGCGCCGGAGTTCGTGGCCTTCTACCGTACGCTGATGGCCGCCCCGCCACCGGCGGACCGGCGCGCGCGGATCGACGGCATGATCGCCGAGCAGCGCATGTTGCACGGCACCGGGCTGCCGTTCGACGAGGACGCGGCGCGGCGCCTGCAGGAGCGGATCTACGACCGGGCCCGCGACCTGTCGGCGGTGGCCAACCACCGGCTGGCCGCCATGGCCAAGCCCGACTTCGAGCCGGTGGGCGTGCTGCACCAGGTGAAGGCGCCCACGCTGGTCATCGAGGGCAGCCACGAGCCGGCCAAGCCGGGTCACAGCGCGATCATCGCCGAGCAGATCCCGGGAGCCCGGCTGACGATCGTGGCGGGCATGGGACACACACTGCCGCCGGAGGTGCACGAGGAACTGGCCGCCGCCATCCTCGCGCACACGGCCGAGTGACGCGTGTTCAGGCTCGGGTGAAGCTGCCGCAGGAGACAGCGATCGGTGAAGCGGCCTTAGCCGGTGAGCCGGCATCGAGCAGTCGGGTGGCAAGAGGGGAGCCGACGTTTCCTGCGGCGCCGGTGACCTGGTTCTCCTCAGGGTCGGTTTGCAGGGATTCGTCCCTGCGCAGGGGGCGCGGCGATCGTCTCGGTGTATCCGCCATGGGGCGAGCGGTGGATGATGCCGGTCTCGATGCCGTGCGCGCGTTCTTCCCGCTCCTGTGCTTGCAGGGCCAGGCACAGGCGCCGGGTGACCTCGAAGGCCATGAGGGGACCGGCGAGGACCGCGATGCGGAAGAACCACGTGACGGCGAAGAGTGACAGGTCGAACTGGTGGGCGATCTGGTCGTTGGCCGCGGCGACCCACAGCAGGCCGAAGAAGGTCATGCCCGCCGCGCCGAGCGCGGTCCGGACAGCCGCCTCGCGGGGCCGGTCCAGGGCGTGGTGGAGGGTACGGGCACCGGTGAGCCTGCGTTCGATGAGCGGATAGGCCGCCAGGACGGTGAAGAAGGCGCCCGGCACGATGAGAGCGGGAATGAGGATCGACAAGGAGAGCGGATGGCCGAAGACGAGGGGTTCCCAGGCGGGCATGATGCGCAGGGCGCCGTCCAGGAAGCCCATGTACCAGTCGGGTACGGCTCCCGCGCTGGTGGTGCTCGGGTTGGCCGGGCCGTACAGCCATATGGGGTTGATCTGCCCGACGGTGCCCAGCAGGGTGAGCATGGCGCAGGTGGCGAGGAACAACGCCAGCGAGCTGAGCGGCGGCACGTAGGTCGCGCCCGGGTAGTGCGTGCGGCCGTGCCTGCGCAGCAGCCGGCCTCTGATCATGAACAGCCCGGTCATGGTCGCCGGGATGAGTGAGACGTGCAGCCAGTAGAACACCGGGAGCACCCGGTCTCCCGGTACGGCCTCGCCGAACAGCAGGCCCGTCAGGTGGCTCCCGATGAGCGGGATGGACTGGGTCACGCCTTGGATCAGGGCGAGGCTGCCGCCGGAGAGCAGGTCGTCGGGCAGGATGCCGCCGGTCACGCCCGCGGCGATCGCCAGGAGGAACAGGGCGACCCAGATCAGCCAGTTCAGGCCGCGGGGGCGGCGGAAGGCGCCGGTGAAGAACAGCCTCAGCAGGTGCAGGCAGATGGCGGCGACGAGGATCAGCGTGGCCCAGTGGTGGATCTGCCGCATCAGCAGACCACCGCGTACCTCCAGGCTGATCGCCAGGGTGGAGTCGAAGGCGCGGCTGACGGGCACGCCGCGCAGCGGCAGGTAGGCGCCCTGGTAGATCACCTGGGTCGTATCGGGGTCGTACAGGAAGGTCAGGCAGATCCCGGTGAAGATCAGCACGATCAGGCTGTGGATCGCGATCTGGCCGAACAGGAACGACCAGTGGTCCGTCCGGCCGCCCTGCCGCGCCGGCCGTGCGAGCAGGCCCTTCATGCGTGGAGGTCCCGGGTGTCGCCGATCCGTACCGGATGAGGGTCCTCGTAGCTGAGGTCGATCACCACGACGCCGTCGAAGGCCGGGTTTCTCGAGGCCAGGAGCGAATGACTGGCCGGCGCGTACTGCTCCATACCCGGTTCGGGGAGGTCGCGGCGAAGGATTTCAATCGTCAATCTCATGCCGCCATCGTGAGTTTTGGGGTCCATGAGGATCAACGACGGATCACGCCATGCACTGGTAAGTCCGGCTTACCGCCGGAAGCGGGCTCCTGCTACGTGAAGGAGTGCGTCCCGGATGGGCAGGTAGGCGAGTCGGGGCGGGCGTTGTAGCGGATGACGTGCGGAAAACGCCCATGAGCGAAGCCGGGGATCATGCCGACGCGGAGCACGCCGGTCCGGCCTTTGGCAGCCCGGCCGGCGAGCGCTCGGCGGTGCGCCCGAAGTGCAGCTCTTCGGCGAGCGTCAGGAAGATCCCGATGTCACGGATTCCACGTCGGCCTGCCATCGGTAAGTCGCGCTTACCGGAGCATAGCGAATTGCGTCGTTGATCTAGATCGCCCCATAAAACCACCATTTGGGGAGCCGTCATCAAGCGGAGTGAGGAGAAAGATCATGACGCATCGACCGCGAGTCGTGATCATCGGCGGCGGGTTCGCCGGTTACAACGCCGCGCGGACCCTGAACCGCAAGCACCGGCGGGAGATCGACGTCACCCTGCTGAACCCGACCGATTTCATGCTCTACCAGCCCTTGCTGCCGGACGTGGTGGCCGGGATCGTGCATCCGCGTCATGTCGCGGTGTCCCTGGCTGCGGCGCTGCCGTACACCCGGTTGCTGCCCGGCACCGTTACCGGCCTGGACGCCGATCAGCGAGAGGTCCGTTACGTCGACTCCGAGGGCCGATCGCGGCAGGTCGGCTACGACCGGCTGATCGTCAGCGTGGGCGCGGTGAACAAGGTCCTGCCGATCGAGGGCAGCCAGACCTACAGCCACGGACTGAAGAGTCTGCCCGAAGCTCTCTACCTGCGCGACCACATCATCCGGCAGGTCGAGCTGGCCGCTGTCGCCGAAGACCCGGAGGAGCGGCGGGCCCGGCTGACCTTCGTCGTGGTGGGAGCGGGCTACACGGGCACCGAGACGGCCGCTGTCGGGCAGTTGTTCACCCGGTCGCTGCTGCGCACGTACCGGAGCTTGGCAGGCGTGCCGGTGCGCTGGATCGTCGTGCAGTACGACGACCGCCTCCTTCCCGAACTGCGCCCTTCCCTGGGCAGGACCGCCGAGCGGGTCCTGCGCAAGCGCGGAGCCGAGCTGCGGCTGGGTACCACGGTGCGCAGGGCCGCGCCGGATGGAGTGCTGCTCAGCGATGGCGAGTTCGTCCCGGCCAGGACCATCGTCTGGACGACGGGCGTCCGTCCCGATCCGGTCATCGACACGTTCGGCCTGCCCACCGTGGGCGGCAGGATCCAGACCGACGAATTCATGGCGGTGAGCGGCCACCCGGAGATCTACGCCGCCGGCGACGCGGCCGCGGTCCCCGACCTGGCCGGTCCGGGCGAGCTCACCCCGATGACGGGGCAGCACGCCCAACGGCACGGCGCGGCCGTGGCCCGCAACGTCGCGGCCTCGCTCGGACTGGGCCGGGGCGCCAAGCCGTACCGGCACCGGCTGCTGGGCTTCCTCGTCGACCTCGGCGGGTGGCAGGCGGCGGCGGACCCGCTGGGCGTGCCGCTGTCCGGAGTGGCCGCGAAGCTGGTCACCCGGGGCTACCACCTGTACGTCATGCCGGGCAACCGGATCAGGGTCGCCGCCGACCTGCTGCTGGACGCGGTGCTGCCGCGCCAGGTCGTGCAGCTCGGCCTGGTCAGAGGCGACGCCGTACCGCTGGCCGGCCCCGACCCTGAGCTTCCCCGGCGGGTGTACCCGACCGGCTCGCCACAGGGTGAGCACGCCGAGGCGGTCCCCCTTTCCGTCGCTGGAGACCTCTGTGCCCAATCGAGGCGCTGACCGACCGCGCACGGCAAGGTCGGTGTGCCTCCCACCGCGGAAGGCTTCGAGGACCTCGCGCACCTGCTCGACCTGCGGGCATCGCTGCTCGTGGCCGAGGCGACCGCTCCGGGAGCGATCGCTCGCAGACAGACCAGGGGCTGTCACAACCGCAGCGACCACCCGGAGCTGGACGAATCGCTGACCAGGACCCTAGAAGTCTCGATGGACGACCGCGAACTCCGGGTCGGCAGCCGCGCCCTGCTTGAACCCGCCCCCGAGCTCGCCTGCCTGGCTGCTCTTGCCCCCCGACATCGACCCGACGGGTCGGCTCACCGAATAAGGAGACCTCAACCATGATCCTGGTAACCGGCGCCACCGGAAACGTCGGATCTCACGTCGTCGACCAGTTGCTCGCCGCCGGCGAGAAGGTCCGCGTCATCACCCGCAACCCCGGCGGCCATTCCTTTCCCGAGCAGGTCGAGGTCGTGCCCGGCGACCTCACCCAGCCGGACACCCTGCCGGAGGCGCTGGACAGCGTGGAGCGGGCGTTCGTGTTTCCCGTCTTCACCGGGCTTGGCGCCTTCCTCGACGCGGCCCGGCTGTCCGACCTGCAGCACGTCGTTCTGCTGTCCTCCGCGGCAATCACGCACACCACACCTTCGTGGATCGGCGAACAGCACCTGAACCTGGAGCAGGCCGTCGCCGCCTCCGGGCTGGCCTGGACGTTCGTCCGCCCTGGCTTCTTCACGACCAATGACCTGGCCTGGGCGCCGCAGATCAAGGCCGGCGACGTCGTCCGCGGCCTGTACGGCAATGCCGCCGTGGCTCCGGTCGATCCCCGCGACATCGCCGCCGTATCCGTCCGGGCACTGCTCGATGAGCGCGTGGGCGAGTCCTTCCTGCTCACCGGGCCGCAGTCGCTCACGGGGATCGACCGGGTACGGATCATCGCCGAGACGATCGGACGGCCGCTGCGCTTCGAGGAACTGCCTCAGGAGCTGTTCCGGGAGCAGATGCTCCGCCACGGCATGCCCGCCCCCGCGATCGACGACATGATCACCGGGCTGGCCGCCTGGGACGGCAAGACCGCATCGGTCCTGCCGACGATCGAGGAAGTCACCGGACGGGCCGCCTTCACCTACGGCCAGTGGGTCGCCTCCCGCGCCCAGGACTTCGCGGCTTGACGCTGGAAGGAGCCGCGATGTCGGTTCGGTGGCGCGCGGGGCCACGTACGGCAGGGCCTGCTCGCACATGGGCTGCCGGAGGAGGTCCCGGCCCGCCTGCTCGAGGTCGCCGGCTTCGGTATCAAGGTGACCATGGTCGAGCCCGGCACCTTCGCCACCAGGTCGGGCAAGAGCCCGAATCCGCTCGACAACGGCTACCAAGTCGAGCTCGACCCGAACCACGACGGTCTCCGCCAGGCCCTGGCCGGAGTCGTGGGCGAGCTGCCCTCCGGCGATCCAGTCGCCGCGGCGCAGGCCCTTCTCAAGCTTGTCGACGCCGACAACCCGCCCCTGCGGGGGCTGTTCGGTCAGGGTTTCCACCCGATGATCCAGCAGGCCTACGCCGACCGGCTCAAGACCTGGGACGATTGGCAGGATCTTTCGGTGGAGGCGCACGGCGCTCCGGGAATCGCCTAAGGCCGGTGGGGTCCGCGATAGGGCAGCGTCTGGCTGTAGACGACGCTCGTGGTCGTGCTGCCGAGGCCGGCCAGCTCGTCCATGAGGGTCTCCAGGTGCCCCATCGAGGTCGCGGCCACCTTCAGGGTGTAGCAGTCGTCCCCGGTGGTGCGCAGGCACTCCAGGATCTCCCGTCGCTCGGCGAGCAGCTGGCGCAACGGCTGGTGGCGGTTGCCCGGGTACTTCAGCCGGACCAGGGCGAGCACCGGATAGCCGACCTTGGCCAGGTCGACCACGGCGTGGTAGCCGGTGATGACGCCCTGCGCCTCCAGCTGACGCACGCGCTCGGTGGTGGCTGACGGGCTGAGATTCACCCGCCGCCCCAGCTCGCTCAGGGAGATGCGGGCTTCCTGCTTCAACTGGTCGATGATCGCCCAGTCGACCTCGTCGAGATTCACGGCCATAGGGGGAATTTAGCGAAAGATTCGCGGAGATAGGCGACCAGAGCCGGGCAAAGTGGGTTCCGCTTGCCCGGCTGACCGCTATAACCTCGACCCATGCGTCTGGGGGTCAACGTACCGAATGCCGGGGGTCGGCGTCGGCCGGGCGCGCCAGGGCTTCGAGGCGCTGCGCGTGCCGTTCGCCGAGCGCGGGAAGCCGACCGACGAGTACCGGGCCACCCTTCGGCTGACGACCACGCAGGTCGACGGCCCCGAGCGCCTCGCCGGGTCGGCACCCTCGACCAGCTCCGCCTGCTCGGGGTCGGCACCGTCGTGATCGATCCCTACCACGGAGACCTTCAGGAGACCCGCCGGCCACAGGAAGCGTGGCAGGCCCTCACCGCCGTGGCCACACAGTGGAGGACCTGCTCATGATCACCGCCGCTGACGAGAAGCTGCTGCGCCGCGCGATCGACATCGCCGCGGCCGCCGTCACCCTGGGCGACGCGCCGTACGGCTCCCTGCTGGCCGGGCCGGACGGCGAGATCCTGATCGAGGCCCACAACACCGTACGGCGCGACAACGACATCAGCGCCCACCCGGAGCTCAAGCTCGCCCGCTGGGCGGCCCGCGAACTCGACGAGCGCACCGCCGCCCGCACCACCATGTACACCAGCTGCCAGCCGTGCGGCATGTGCACCGGCGGCATCATCCGCTCCGGGCTGGGCCGGGTCGTCTACGCGCTGTCCACCGAGCAGCTCGTCGAACTCAATCCAGGATCAGGCTGGCCGACGGTCGAGCAGGACGGCCCGGCGCTGTTCGAGGAGGCACGCGTCCCCATCGACGGCTACTACCGGAGTTGATCCGGCAGAGGCATGTCGTGCAGGATCTCCAGCGAAGCGCGACCTGCGGTTCGGTGTAGCTTCACCTTGAGGGACGTGCATGGAACTACGAGACGTCGAGATCTTCCTGACCTTGGCCGAGGAGCTGCATTTCGGCCGCACCGCCGCGCGGCTGCACATCACCCCCGCGCGGGTGAGCCAGGTGATCAAGCAGCAGGAGCGGAAGATCGGCGGCGAGCTGTTCTACCGGACCAGCCGCAGCGTACGGCTGACGCCGATCGGCGAGCAGCTCAGAGATGAACTCCTACCCCTGTACGCCGGGCTCAAGGACAGCGTGCAGCGCGCCCGACTGGCCGCCCGGGGCATCACCGGCGTGCTCCGCGTCGGCATGCTTCCCATCAACGCCCACGACCTGCGCTCTTATTGGGACACCTTCCGCGCACGCCACCCGCGGTGGAGACTGCACGTCCAGAGCATCGCATTCCCTGACGCCTTCACTGCGCTGCGGCGCGGAGACGTCGACGTCCTGGTCGCCTGGCTACCGGTGGAAGAACCCGACCTCACCGTGGGGCCGGTCCTGTTGACCGACCCCCGGGTGCTTGCCGTCTCCGCAGACCATGAGCTCGCCCAGCGGACGTCGGTCTCGCTGGAGATGGTCGCCGATTTCCAGCATCCCGACAACGAAACCGTGCCTGCCTACTGGTTCGACAGTTTTGCGCCCCGCCAGACCCGCCGAGGTCGCGTGATCGAACGCGGCCCTCTCGTGCGAGACGCCGAAGACGCCCTCACCTGGACCAGCATGGCGGAGACCGTCACCCTCTTCCCCGCCCACATGACCCGCTACTGGGTACGGCCGGACATCACCTATCTGCCCGTCAAGGACCTGGACGCACTCCTGTATGCCATGGTGTGGCGCAGCAGCGATGCGGAGAACGAACTCATCAGGTCACTCGCGCGGGTCGTACGTGACCTCGGGAGCCTTGACGGCGGTAACGTGAGGCTTACCGGACCAGTGGTCGTTCCTGCTCGGCCAGATCGCGATCCACAACCTGATCCTGCTGATCGTCACCGGGATCTTCCCGACCTTCCTGTACGACCCAGGTGATCTACCAGGGCTCTACACGCCGCTGAGTGGTGTCCCGGTCAGCCGCGCCCTCGACTCCCCACGGCGGCGCGTAGAACCGGGAGGACCTCCGTGGCCAAGCGTTCCGCCTGTTCGCGCGGGTTCGGGCCGACCGGCGTGAAGTTCATCGATGTGAAGCCCAGGCCGACGAAGCTCGCGAGCCGGTCGGTCACCTCCTGCGCCGATCCCGCCACCACCGCGCCCTCATCCGCGCGGCCGCCGATGTGGAAGGAGACGTTGTAGACGCACTCCACGGGACGTCCGTGGGACAGGACGCGCTCCCTCATGCCGGCCGCCTGCTCCGGTGGGGCGAAGCCGAGAGACGGGATCCAGCCATCGGCCAGCCGGCCGGTCGCCTCCAGGGCCCGCTTGCCGTATGTGCCGAGCCAGATCGGGATGGGGCTGGCGGGCTTCGGCTCCATGGCGGCATCGTGCGTGTGGTATCGGGTGCCCTCGAACGTGAAGCGTGGTTCTGACCAGAGGCCGCGGATGATGTGGATCGCCTCGACCATGCCGTCGACCTTCTCCCGGGCTGTGGGCACCCCCAGCCCGAACGCCCGGAACTCCTCATCCGAATAACCGCCCCCGAGCCCCAGGATCAGCCGGCCGCCGGAGAGCCGGTGCAGGGCCTCGGCCATTTTGGCCACCATCGCGGGCGATCGGTACGGCACTCCCAACACGCGCGTGGCGACCCTGATCCTTGAGGTTGCGGCCGCGACCCAGGTCAGCATTGTCCACACCTCGTACGATGGCTCGCTCCCGCAGGGATGGTCCGAGGCCGAGACGAAGTCGAATCCGAGCTCCTCGGCCGCCCGAGCGTCACCTGCCGGGGCAGCCCCCGGCGCCGCCGAGGTCGAGATGTTCAATCCGAACACCATTGCTCCCTAGTCTGTGGTTTACATGTAAACCTAAACTTGGAGTTGGTTACACGTCAACTAAGCTCGGCCGGCATGGAGCCACGTTGGTTGGATGACGCCGAGTTCAGGGCCTGGATCGGATACCGGAGGATGCGGCTGCTCCTGGACGCGCAGGTCAGCCGGGATCTCATGCGTGACACGGGGTTGTCGGCCCCCGACTACGACGTCCTTTCGGCGCTGACGTCCACCGAGGATCATCGGTGGCGGCTCACCAAACTGGCCGATCGCATGCTCTGGTCGAAGAGCCGCCTGTCACGGCACATCTCCCGGATGGAGCAGCGAGGTCTGGTCAGGAGGGAGGAGCCCAAGGGCGACGCCCGAGGAGCGATGATCGTGCTGACTGAGGGCGGGCTGCGCGCCATCCAGGAGGCCGCTCCGGCTCACGTCGAGTCCGTCCGCCGCCATTTCATCGACCTGCTTTCCGCCGAGCAGATCCAGGCGCTGGGGACAATCGCCGCGACCGTCCTCACCCACCTGTCGGATGCCGGGACAATCCCAGAGGCCCAAGGCGAAGGGCCTGCGAAGAGAGTTTGATGTATGTCCGTGATATCCGCTTTCCATATGGCTATCTGGCTCCCCCATCGATGACGAAGGCGGATTCGTCGAACCCGCTGCCGGCATTGGCCTGAGAGCTGGAGTCGGGCGCGATCGGACCGCGCAGGGTGATCTGGTGGACCTAGCTGGCGCGCTGGACGTGGACGGGTGAGAGGTAACCGGGGCGCAGGTGTGTCGTCTGGAGTCGGGGCGCCCGATCCCGGCCCGCCTCAACAAATCCTCAACCTGGTCTCAACACTGCCCGCCGCACCATGAGGATCACCAGTCGATCACACGGCAAAGGGGGCAACATGCAGTGGAAAACCAGGACGCTAGGGATGCTGGCAGCGGTCGGCGCGGTCATGGCGGGGACGCTCGTGTACGGGCCGGCGGCGTCGGCGGCCGGCCCTCCCAGCCCGTGCATCGCTCCCGCCACCTCCAACCTGGACGGCGGCTACGGCGTGATGAAGGGCTCGTTCAACCTCAAGAAGGGGCCCTACGCGGACCGGTGCGGGAACGTGACCAGGCTCGGCAGGGGCCGGGTCATCTACTTTCACTGCTGGACACGGAACGGGCGCGGCAATCTCTGGGTCTACGGCCGAGTCAAGGGGACGGGGACGTACGGCTGGATGTCCGTCGACAACTTCCGAAGCATCCGCCACTCGAACTACGAGACCTGCCGGCCGAACGCCGATCGTGATCACACGTAGGCACCCCATTATGTGAGTCAAAAGACGCGCAGCCATCCCCTTCATCCTGGCGGCGGGTCCCCGGATTTGCTGTCGTCAGCAGGTTGCTCGGCCACTGCGGAAAGCAGCACAGGTGTTGATCACGGCCGACGCTGCAACCTCGGCCTTATCTCGAAACCACTCGCTTTCATCGGCCACTGATGGGGTGTCGACTCGTCAACGCCATTTGTAGGAAGCGGGCCGAAATTGGACAGGGGACAGACGAATGGTTGACACGCCGAGAGCAACGGCGGCCCTTTTCTCGGTGGTCTTGGCAGCAGGTCTCGTTGCCTGTTCCGCAGCCGGCGAAGAGCGCGGGCCGGAAGCAGACACCAGTCAGGGGTCTTCGGAGACCGGCACCGGTGGAGACTTCACCCAGCAGAACATCATCATTACGGCTGTCTGCTCGCGGGGGAACGACCGCGGAGGAGTCATCAACGTCGACGGCTGGAACCCGCAAAGCTGGAAGCACATGGCGCATGCGGAGTTTCGGCTGCCGGAGACGGCGATTGTCGAGTACGACAAGTCCGAGCCCAATACCGCCGTAAGGCAACTGTGCGAGCCGGATGAGCTGCCCGCTGATGCCGGGGATGTGGCTGCCATCCGATCACTCTTCGACCAGGACTTCACGAAGATGGCCGTGGTCACCGAGGACCCGCAGACCGCGGCGACTCATGTCGGGTACGTCGACCGTTCGGGCAGGTTCACCGATCTGACCGGGAACGAGGGCTTCGGCAATACTCCGCACGAGCACAACGCGGCCTTCTCGCGGGACGGGAGCGCGGTCTGGTTCACGTACGAGGTAACCGACCAGCCTGGGATCTCAACCAAGGACCGCGTCGCGAGCCGAGCACTTGCCGGGGACCACAAGGCGGTCGACCAGTTGGAGGTCAGGATCGCCTACCGCCTCATCATGGTGGGGGGAACGCCGAGCAGGGCGGTGGTGGCCAGCAGCGCCTTCCTCTCGCCGGACGGCAAACGCCTCCTGGCTGAAGGTCGCGTCCTGGACGTTCCTGCGGAGGGCCAAGGGGTGGGCCCGGACCTCGTGGAGAAGGGCAGATACGTCTCTTGTGGCGGCGTCGGGTGGCTCGACAACGACACGGTGCTCTGTAGCGAGGACGGCAGGTTCGCCGCGCTTGACACCGCCTCGGATGCGAAGCCTGGAGCGCCCATAATCCCCAGCAACGACTACAGCAACCACGCCATGGTGATCTCCCCCGACGGTCAGAGATTCGCGTTTCTCTCCGAGAATGGCGCCGCAAAGGATTACTACCTCTGCGACACCAAGCCGGGATCCACACCCCAGAAGGTCGAGCGAACCGGGAAGTTCTCCGCGCTCGGCGACGCTGCCGCGTTCATCGAGTGGCGCTGAAATGTGATCATCTGTCGGCGCACGCCTGTACGTGGCTGGGCCGGAAAGCCTGGTCTCCCCATCCCTTGTGGCTCCGCCCGTCCTGTCGGCCCTGGTGCTCGCCTGCACGCCGGTCACCACGCCGCCGGGGAACGTCGACTCCAGGTCGCGGATGACGGTCCCGTTCAGGACGAGCGGATCCCCGGCTCCGGGACGCTCTGGAGGGTGACTTTCCGCCGCCTCCACGAGGACCGCACACCAGGCGAGAGATGGTTGGTGCCCGTAGCACCATCAACCCCTGGCGGGGAGATCATGGCGGTCGGGTCCGGAGGCGAATGAGCGAGTTGTCGGCGCGGCCGCGCGGCCATCAGAGCGGGGCCCATCGTGCGGCCCGCGCTGGGCTGGTGGCGGGGCTGTCCGCCGTGGTCGTTTCGGGATCGCTGCCCTGGATCGCGCCGGCCCGGTCGGGCACGGCCGGACAAGCCGAGGGATTCGCTCCGGGTTTCGGCCAAGTCGTGGTCGGCCATCTGGGACTGTCCTATCTGGACGTTCATCGCGCAGTTCCGGTGATGCTCCTGGTGACGTTCGCGTTCGCGGGTGGCGCGATCATCGCGTCGTTGCTGGCGGCGGTCGCCCTAATCCGGCCGTCAGGTGGCGTTCATGTGCTGGGCGCCGCACTCGCCGCAGTGGACGTTGTCGCGTGCGGTGCGGCCGTCGTGCCGTCTCATCCCGATCTGGTCCCCGGTATTGGGCCTGTAGTGGCCGCCTTCGGATTCTTCGTTCTCGCGATCTGCCAGGCCGTGCTGGCGTGGGGAGAACCGGGCGCTCGTGCAGATCGGCGACTGAGATCTTAGGAAGCGATCGACAGCGGCCTGAAACAGGGCCGAGCCCGGTCGACGTGCGATCTCGGCCGTCATCGTCGCGTGCCTTGAGCAGGCCCATGATGCGAAATGCCACGCGGCCTTCCTTCGGCCGCAACGTCCTGGATCGCTGACGCCCGACCACGACCGCATCGGGCTGAGGCCTCACGATCGCCTCACTTCGGCACCCGCCGTACGGGGCCAAGGGCGCTCGATGGCGACGGCTTGTCCAGGGCGCCGCGGGCAACCTGTGGGACCCCCACAGCCGTCGAGAGCCTTGTGCAGACGGCGTCTCCCTCTGGCCTGCGGCCCCGTCCAGGAAGCTCGACGGATACTCAACATATCCTCAACACCTGCAAGCCTAAATTGCCGGACATGAGATCCGTAGGAAAGATCGCCACCCTGGCCGTGGCGGCCGCGCTCACCTCCGGCGTGCTGGTCTCCTCAGCACACGCCACCAGCGCCACCGAAGGCGCCACCAAGGCCTCGACCGCTCTGTGGCCCTGCATCGTCCAGGCGAAGTGGGCGGTCAAGGTGCACAAGCGCAAGAGCCTCAGCTCCGGCTACCGGGTGGCCAAGAAGGGCACCAAGTTCCACGGCTACTGCTGGGACAACAAGCCCACCTGGAAGTGGACCGAAGTCTGGAACCTGAACGGCGGAGGACACGGGTACGTCTGGCACACCGGGCTCAAAATGGTCCGCTAGGCCGAATCGCGTAGAGCAATCGCGAAGCCGACGAACCGGTGCATTCGGACCCACCATAGGCGTGTCCGGCTTCGACGGACGCCTGTCGGGGAGCAGCCCCGGCTCAGTGGCTTCGGTGGCCTGCTTGGTAAAGCCCCTCAGAGCAGTCGGCCAGCGACCACTGGCGGTTGAAGCGGCCCGCGCGCGTGACGGGGGGCGCGGTCGGAAGGCGTGCCCGGCACCCAGGTGGTGACGATCCAGGGTCGTGGAAACACAGCGGAGGGTTCGCCGAGGCGCTGCGTGTCGGCGTACCGGCACCCTTCACCCCGACCACCTCACCGGGTGCTCCGGCATTCGCCGAGGCCCTACTGGCTAGGGGCACATCGTGAACGGTTCGATGCCAGGCAGGTGGCGGGACCATTCACCGGCGGTAAGCGTACGACCGGCGCGCGCGCACAGGGTCGTGGCCACGTGCCGCTCGTCCACGTCGAACACACGGATCGTGCCGTCGGGGGCGGCGGTGTGGAGTTTCGTGCCGTCCGCAGAGAATGCCACCCACCCGCCGTCGGCGCCGTCCGCCGCCTGCTTGCCGTCGAAGACGACGCCCAGCGGTCGCCGGCTCGGCACGTCCCAGAGACGTACGCGCAAGCCCTTCTCGTACGTCGCGATCGTGCGCCCATCGGGCGACCAGGCCAGCATGGTGGCCTCGCTGCCCGGCACCGCGGGGAACTCGGCGATTCTGGTCCTGACGTCGCCGTCCCACAGAGTGAGTCGGCCGGGCCCGGAGAAGGCCACCTGCCGGCCGTCCGGGCTGAAGGCGAAGGCGCCGGCGAGCTGCCCGGTGCCCTGTTCGGGAGGCCGGGTGGCGCCCTTCTCAGGATCGATGAGTTGGAGCGGGTTTCCGGTCACGAGCAGCCGTCCGTCGGGGCGGAAGGCGAGGTCGTTCGCCCCCGTCCCGGTCTCCGCTCGTCGAGATCCGCGTTCGAGGTCCCACAGTTCGACGCGACCGTGCTCCCCGTAGCGCGACACGGCCAGCGTGCGTGCGTCCGGACTGAACGCCAGCGCCTGGGCGCCCTGCTCGACGCCGCCCCCCAGCTTGAGCCGGGCCGACACCTTGAACGCGGTCAGATCCACGATGTGGACCGTGTCGTCGGCGGCCAGGGCGAGCCGGCGGCCGTCGGGACTGAAGGCGGTCGCGCCGCCACCGCCCGACCGGCTGATCAGTTTCATCAAAGCGCGGCCCGTCGCCGCGTCCCTGGCCTCTACCCGGTCCCCCCAGATCGCGGCCAGCACGCGCGTGGAGGGAGCCAGCCGTACGTTCCCGCTCTCGCTGCCGCCGCCGATCGGCGGGTCGAAGACCATCGAGACGTCCTCGGTGTGGACGGCGCCGTGTTCATCCAGATAGCGGACGGCCCGGCCGTCGAGGTCGAAGCGGAGCCCGCCGACGAAGGCGGGCATGGCCTGGCTGTACACCGTGTCAAAGAAGGCGGGCATGGCCTGGCTGTACACCGTGTCAGGGGTGGAGCGGCGCTGAAAGGTCAGTCGCTCCTGGCCGCCCCAGTTGGCGATGAAAGCGTCGCCGAAGACGAAACCGGCCTCCGGGCCCACCCCGCCCCCCGGGCCCATCCCGCCCTCCTGGCTCATCACCTCCTCGCCGGACGGCAGCTCGAACATACGGATCCTGCTCGTCTCTTTCGAATTCACCAGCTCCGTGGTCATCATCAGCTTGCCGTCGTCGCTGAAGGTGGTCTGGTTGATGGCGCCCTTGTCCCGCCCGACCGGCGGGATCGGCATCCTCTTGCCCCGGCGCAGGTCCCACAACTCCGCGTCGTAGCCCTTCACCACGTAGCCGAAGCGGCCGTTCCGGCTGATCGCGTTGAGCGCGGCTCCCGAGGGAGCGGTGAGTTGCTTACGCTTGGCGACGTCCCACCATTCGGGCAGGGCTTTCGCTCCCCAGGGAATGGCGAGGTAACGCCCGGAGCCGTCGAAGCTCAGCGTGCCGCCGCCCGATTGCCTGCCTCGGCGGGCGATGGGGGCGCCGAGCGGTCTTCCGGTGCGTGTGTCCCACAGCCGTACCCCCTCGTGGTCGAGGAGGGCAAGGGTGTGCTTGTCGGGGGCGAGCGCGGCTTGGGACACGCCCGCGCTCACCCCGGACAGCACGCCGATCCGCCGTTGGCCGGTGACGTCCCAGATCCTGGCTGTCCCGCCGTCCACGGACACGAGCACGCGGCCGTCCTGGCTGAGGTTCTGCACGGTCGCGGCCGTGTAGTCGGGGTCGAGGAAGACGGAGGCCGCGGTCTGAGAGAGCGAGTCGTAGAGCGCGCCGCGGGTCTCGGGCAGCTCCGGGCTCAATCGCCAGCCGGCCACGCTCAGCAGCTTCGCGACCTGAGGATCGCTCTGCCGCAGGTCGGCGGCCCGCAGCGCGAGCTCCCGCGCCAGCGCGTCGTCGCGCTGGCGGCTCGACTCCCTGCGCAGGTACTCCGCGGTGCCGAGCCCGCCGAGCGCGACCACGAGCAGTACGGCCAGGGCCGCCGCGACCAGACGGCGTCTCCTCGCCCTCGTACGGGCCAGGCTTACCGCCTCGTCGAGGAACTCGCGTTCGCGCCGTCCCAGCGTGAGGTCCTTGTGCGCGGTGGCGGCCCACTGCAGCGTCCGGTCGAGCGCCGAGCCGTGCAGCAGGTCGGCCGGTCTCCTGCCGTGCTCATTCCACAGCGCGGCCGCCTCGGCGAGTCGCCGGTGGACGGGCAGCCCTTCACGGTTGCCCGCCACCCAGTCGCGCAGCCGGGGCCAGGCGTGCAGGAGGCCGGGCGTGGCCAGTTCGTACGCGGTGCCGGACCGCGTGACCAGGCCCGCGGCGCCGAACAAGGTGAGCATCGCGTCCACGGCCTGCGAGTCCGGCAGCTCGTCCCTGCCGACGGGCCGGAGTTCGTCGCCGTCGATCATCCGCAGGAACACCTCGGGCACGGTCGCACGCTCGGCCTCGGTCAGCTCGCCGTAGAGCTCCTCCGCGATCGCGCCCAGATCGGGCTCGGGCCGTCCGGTCAGGGCACCCGCCTGCGTAAGTCCGCGTTCGAGCAGGTCATCGCCGCCATGGCCCAGCAGCCGCAGCAGCACCTCCCCGGCGGTCGGCCGCTGCGTGGGATCCCGGGCAAGCGCCGCGGCCACCAACGTGTCCAGGGGTTCAGGAAGGTCGCACACGTCCGGCTCGAACTTCATCACCCGCCCGATGACGGCGGCCGGATCCCCCGTTTCGATCACGTCCTTGCCCCGGGCCGCGAACAGCACCACCATCGCCCATGCCCACAGGTCGGCCGCCTCGCTCGCGCCCCACCCCGAGAACACCTCCGGCGGCATGTATCCGGGCGTGCCCATGATCGGCCCGCTCGTCGTCGGCCCCACCTCACGGGCCACACCGAAATCGATCACGCGCGGCCCGTCCGGCCCCATGATGATGTTGTCCGGCTTGAGATCGCGATGCACAATCCCGTCCTGGTGGATGGCGGTCAGCGCGGTCGCCACCCCGATCGCCAACCGGTGCAGCGCGTCCTCCTCGTACGAGCCCGACTCCGCCACCACCTGCCTCAGGCTCGGCCCCGGCACGAACTCACTGACGATGTACAGCGGCGCCGAGTCGACCTGTGCCTCGATCACCTTGGCGGTGCAGAACGAGGCCACCCGCTGGGCCGCTGCCGCCTCCTTCGCGAGCCTGGCCTGTGATTCGGCGCTGTCGTACCTGGGGACCTTGATCGCGACCCGCTCTCCCGCTTCCCCGTAGCCCTCGTAGACGACGCCCTGGCCGCCCGCGCCCAACCGGCCGGCCAGCCAGTAACGACCCAGACGCCGCGGATCGGATGGGGTGAGAGGGACCGTGGAGAGTGCCATTGCGGGAAACTCCGGATGAGCTGAAGGTCAAGGACGTCTGCCGGAGGCTGAACATCGGTGTGGAGCCCAAGCACGCCAAGCCCGAACGCACAGTCGACCGGCGTGTCCTCCTCGAACCCGAATCATGCCTCTCCGTCCTGCGTCCGTTCGGAAGCGGGCTCTCGACGATCATCGCCATCGCGTGCGCGACGTTCAGGGCGACATCGCCGCGCGCTGTCAGCCAGGCCTCAGTGACGTGAACTGCGCCTCAATGAGGCGTAGTTCGTCGTGCACGATTCGACGGATGGCTTGAGGCGTGAAGTTGTGCGGAAAGGTCGCCGTCTGGAGCGTCAGGCCGTCCACGAACATGTGGAGGCGCGTGGCCTGGCCTTCCAGCCCGGTGTCGGCGAACTCCTGTCCCACGCGATCGGGGAGCGGCAGCCCGTGGCAAGAGGCGATCGCCAGCCGGCAGATGTGGCGCTCCCCCGACCAACTCGCGTCACGCAGGTCCGCCAGGGACTCATCCACATGCGAGCGCACCAGACATGCCAGCCATACGTCCACCTCGACGCGGCGGTTGTCATCGAGGGGAAGAAGCTCTTCGAGGATGAGCTGGGCGCGCTGTGTGCCCGGCAGGTCCGCATCGAGGTGGCCGGTGATGCGCTTGGCGACGCTTCTGGCGACCGCCTGCGCCGCGAAGCTGAGCAGGCCGCGCTGATTGTCGAAATAGTGGCGCAACCCGCCGACCGAGACTCCTGCCGCCTCGGCCACCTTGCGGACCGTGGCCCCTTCGATCCCGTCCCGGCTGATGATGCCCCACACGATCCGGGTGAGCTCCTCGCGCCGCTGCTCGTGGTCCACGATCTTCGGCATGCCTCTATTACAGCACACCTGTACGGTCTCCTATAAAGTACAAGCGTGCGAAATAAGGCATGGCAGCACTCCCCGCATCGCCCGATGCTGGGCCTGGGCATCCTGGTGGCCGGCTTGGCCCTGATCTTCCAGGCCAAACTTCGCCGGGTTCCGGCCAGATTGCCATTGGTGAGAACTTCTGTGTGGACTCAGTAGTCAGACGATGCATGTTCAAGCGTGTAATCGTGGCAGCGGTTGTGGCGAGTGTGGCGGCATCGGTCAGCGTGCCGACGGCTGCCACCGCATCGGCGTCCGCCTCGAAGACCAAGAACATCACCTATCGGGGGATGACTCTGACCGTCCCCTCCAACTGGCAGAAGCTGAAGGTCAACGCCCAAACTCACGGCAACGATTGGATCACGGTGACGACTGGGCCGTGTGAGGCCGCGAACTCCGACTGCCCGAGCTTCGAACTGGTCTCCGGCAAGGTCCTCACGGGCGGTCAGGGTCTCGAGCCTTACCGCGCCGACCGCCCCTTCGCTCCGGATGGGCTCCCGGCCCCCTGCCGGTTCGAATCCAAGTACTCCGAAAAGTTCCCCGGAGACAAGCCGGCGGTGTCGGCTCAGCGCCAGGTGGGTCGCGGCCACGAGGCTCAGTACCGCGAATGGACCGGCGAGTGCTACGCCCAGAAGACCGACAAGCGCACCAGGACCTTCATCCAGCGCGAGTGGTACCTCCCCAAGGAGGGACTCCTCATCGTCGACGGCTGGAACACCCGAGGCCTGCGCGACATCATCAAACGGGCCACGTGGCGGTGACACGACAGCGCCGCGCATGACAGCGCCCTCGCGCCGCTGTTCGGCTTCACGGCTAACCCGCGTTCCATGCGAAGTGCACGGAGCCCAGCCGCGCTGATCTTGCCGAGTCCGCCCTGGTTCTCGACTTCGAGGGCGCGGATACCGATGGCAAGAGACTCCCGATTGGGCTGGAGACTCCAGATCCTCGGAAGGAACCCGGAGAATCTACTTGAACACGGGACCACGCGCTCACGAGGTTCGGCGCGACGGCCAAACGATCAAGAGGCCAGATCATCGATCTTGGGATCTAGCCTCTGAGCTGGTGAAACTCTGTGGGGCTACCAGGACTTGAACCGGGGCCTCTTGCTTATCAGCACGATCATTCACCGCGTCATACGAGTCTCGCCGTGATCAACGCTGATGTAGCTGCGTGAGATCATTCGACTTCGTTCGGGGTCGTTGCGTCACAGTCCAGCGCCTTGCCCCGGGATCGCCTTTCACTTCTCGCCGGCTGGCCTCCGACCGGTTCGCGCGCCGTCACCGCGAGCAGGGTAAGGCGGCGTTCATCGCAGAGACGGAAGGCGCTGGCGGCAAGCCGTCCGGGACTCCATAGTCCTCGCCTCCGCACCGCCCGTCGCGGCCACCGGCCGCGACGGTGCCTGCGGCTTCCGCCTGCTGCGGTCTGCGCTGCGGCCTGGGCAGCGGTGAGTTGCCCGCGCACCTCGCCAAGCTGTTCATTGGCGGCGGCCAGGTCCTGGCGCAGCCGGTCGGCTCGCCTCGACGTACGGCGCGATCGACCGCTGCCCGCTGATGGCCGTCGCCATGGCCGGGCCGGAACTGCCCGTTGACCCCACCCGCACGGCACGGACCCGCACGAGCGCTGCGCCTGCTCGAGACAGGGCTGACCGTACTGGACGAAACGTTCGGCCCGGACGAGCACGCGCTGCTGCGGCTGGTGATGCTTACGCACCAGGCCACCGTCCGGGCTCTGTCCGGCGACCACGAGCAGGTCATCGGCGACTACAGCGCGGTCATCACCGTCGGCCCGCACGAGTCACGCGCCTATTTCGAGCGCGCTGCCCTCCACCGGCACCTCGGGCGCTTGACCGAGGCGCTGAACGACTACGACCAGGCCGCCCGGCCGGCCCCCGCCCTCTCCCGAGGTGTTCTACAACCGCGGCAACGTCCGCGTGGATGTCAAAGAACTGGACGGGGGCGTCCAGGTCTCCGTCCTGGTCGGCCGGCGCATCGCGGGACGCTCCCGCCTCGGCCAGCCTGGAATCGGCTGCGACCGCGGCTGACAGGGCCGCCTCGGCGGCCGGAATGTCGTTGTCCTCGGCCAGGAGTTGGCCGCGCAGGCGCAGCAGGTGGGGGTCGGAGGGCGCGAGCGCCATGCCGGCCTCGACGTCTCGCCGGACGTGGACGCTGTCGCCCATGCCGCGCAGGAGCCCGGCCCGGTTCACGTAGGCGTCGACGGCTCCACCCCCCGTGTGGATCTCCAAGGGTCCCAGTACGTGAAATCCCATTATTTGCCCCTCTTGTCGTGCTGGAGATCTAAGGTCTAAGGCGGCCCGGGGATGTCCGAAATAGCCCTCCGTGGGTCCAGGACAACGCGGCAAAGACTCCGGACAACAAGAGGGGCCCTTGCCCCCGATGTGTGGACACCTTGAGTACCGGATGATGGAGATCCGGAGACAAGGAGTTCCACGTGGCGATGAAGTCGTACCCGCCGGAGTTCAAGGCGGACGCCGTCGCGTTGTAT